>NZ_JBWLUZ010000051.1:0-19815 GCF_057784325.1 Mesorhizobium sp. CNPSo 4689 | reverse complement strand
TCAACAGACGCGACAACCCGGGTGCGAAGATCCATCGAGTAAGGCTTGCCCATCCGTGCCGGCCTCCTTGTCCAGCCAGCACGTTGAATCAGATTTCCAAGCCTTAGGGAATCCCAGCCGATTCAGCCTCAATTCATTCCGCTCTAGCCTGTTCTAAAAGTTCTACACCCAACACTGTCAGGGGTGATCGAAAATGGCATTTGTGGTGGTTCATTTCCTCGGCTTGACGGTTCAGGATTTCGTGGGCGGGGTGGTGCCGTTGCTGGCGTGCGTTCTCTTCTTCCATTTTGCGTTGAGGGACAGTCCGAACCGCTAGGAGCAATGGGCTCTGGACACAGCATGGTGATCCGTCGAAAGGCCCAGCAAGCAGGTATTCTTGATCCGTCCGAAGTTGGCACTTCCAGCCCGGGTCGTTCGAACTTTTGAAACTTGAAGGCCAGTCGAGCGATCAGGGATGTAGCTACCCTGGCGCTGCCTATGCTCCTTCGGAACTCTTGGCCACGTCGCCGGTTCCTCCTTCATAACCCGAAGGAGACCCTGTCATGGACCACACCAGCCACGTACGACTTTCAAACGCCGAGCTGACCCCTTCCATACTGGAAGGCGCGACCATCTATGGCCCCGACGACGAAAAGATCGGCTCTGTCGATCATCTGCACGGCTCTCAGGTCGTTATCGACGTCGGCGGCTTTCTCGGCATCGGCGCCAAGCCTGTCGCTGTTGCCGCCAGCCAGCTGGATTTCATGCGCGACGAGGATGGTGACGTCCACGCCGTCACCAACTGGACCAAGGACCAGCTGAAAGCCATGCCTGAACACCGCGACTGAAAATGAGCCAGGGCCTGGCGACAACCGGGCCATCCTCCTTTCCGGGAGAGACCGATGATCAGAAAACTCAAATCCGGAAAATACCGCCTCTATTCGCGCAAGAAGGATGAAAAGACCGGCCGCCGCCGCAATCTCGGCACCTTCGACACCCGCGAAGCCGCCGAGAAACATGAACGCGAGGTGCAGTATTTCAAGCGGCATTGAGGGGCCGGCGACTGGCGCGCACGATGCACCGCTGACGACGCCCCCAAATGTCATGCCGCGCGGCCGCGTCGGCATGACAATTTTCGCCACGTCGCTGGTCTCCTGCAGGCTTCGCGACGCATTGGCTTCGATATTTCTCAAGCGATCTTGACGCGCCGCGTCACCTGGCCATTGCTCTCCCAGTATGTGTGCTTCTTGGTGATCAAGGGATCGTCCATTGCTGGTTGAACCTGTCCCGTGGTGCTGACCGCGCGCGAGGTCACCGTGTGTTCTCCCGGCGACGGGTTTGCCCAGGGCAGGGACCAGATTTTCCAGGCGTGTTCGGCCTCCTCACTGTGATCGATGGTCGCCGGCGCCCAGGGCGCTTGATCGATTTGCACTTCGACCCGGTCGATCGGTGCCCCCCACGCTGCCCCGACGATGGCGTAATCCGAGCCTTTCCGGGTGACCTTCGCGGGTGCCGACTTTAGCAGCGCCCGGCCCACCGAGGTCTCGGCCCACACGGTCTCGCCATTGTGGTCTTCCTCCCGGATGGTGACATAGTCGCGGGCCATCATAACGCTCATGAACCTTGTGTCGCGAACCTCGATGCGCTTCAGCCACTTGACGTTGGCGATGCCGTACCAGCCCGGAGCAATGAGCCGCAGCGGGAAACCATTGGGCGCCGGCAAGGCGGCGCCGTTCATTTCATAGCAGAGCAGATTGTCGGGGTTCATCGCATCGGCGAGCGACATGCTGCGCGCGAAGTTCTGCTTCATCTTGACGTCGCGTATCGGGATCTCGCTTTCGTCGGTCCCGAAAAAGACGACCTCGATGCCCTTCTCCAGCACGCCGGCTTCCTCGAGGATCGGCGCGAGAGGCGTCCCTGCCCAACGGGCATTGCCGATGCCACCGGTGAAAAACGGAAAACCGTGGTTGCCCGAGCATTCCACTGTGAAAACAACCTCCTGGCGCGGCCGCGCCCTGATGTCGGCGAGCGTCAACTTCAGGGGCTTCTTGACCAGGCCCCCGATCTCCATGGACCAGGTCTTCTCATCGATCGTTGGTCGATTGAAATGCGAGATGCTGAAGAACTTGTCGTTTGGCGTTATCCAGCTATCCAGATCCTCCCAGACAAGCTGCGTCTTGATTCCATCCGGATTGGGATTTTCGGTCGGCTGATCCAGCCACGGGATAACGTCCTCGCCCGCCTGTGTTGGAAAAGCGTAAGCGCGACGCGAGAGAGCAGCGATTGCGACAAGAGCCGCGCTTCCTTGAATAAGAAGTTCTCTGCGTTGAATTCTATGCATGTTGTTTACCTCCCAGTTGATCCGGGAACAGGCTGCAACGTGCGTAGGCCGTAGCCTGACCGCGGATAGGCGACACAATGAAAGTTCTGCCCAGCCGGAAGTATCCGGATGGGTCAGACAATCACCGGCGCACCTCAAGCATGTGAAGTGTTGGGCGAAACTCTAGCTGCGTTTCGCAATCTAAGAGTGCGCCCTTGAAAAGGAAGTGTCCACAACCTGGGCGGGACATTGTAACTTTGTGGCATTATACTTTGTGGCATTCCAGACCGATTTCCGGTCCTGCCGAAATCATTGCTGCTCAGATCGCATCAGGCCGGCCTGGGTTTCGTCGTGCATGGGCTGGATCGACCATCCTGCCAGCCGTGCGCGAGTTCGCCAGGCGGCACGTCGGCTACGGCGTCGAGGAGCACCCGATCGTCGGCCAGGCGCTGATCGAGACGTTGGCGGCCGGCCTTGGCCCCGCCTTTACGCCGCCGGTGCGCGAGGCCTGGGAGGCAGCCTACGGCTTGCTGGCGAGTGTCATGATCGCGGCCGCCCGCGAGTTGCAACTCGCGGCGTGACGAGGATGCCGCTCGTGGGATCGCGCAGATTCCTTGGATCGTTCTGCCGCGCGCGGCGTTTCAGAAAAATGGAGGAACGGACAATGGGCGACGATCGGCTGGAAAAGATCAATCAGCGTGCCTATGAGATCTGGGAACGGGAAGGCCGGCTGTTCGGCAATCACGAGCGGCACTGGAACCAGGCCCAGGCGGAAATCGACCGCGAGGCGGCCCTGCCGCTGACGGCGGGCGACGCCCTGCCGGAAACCCGCGAGATCGCGAGCACCGACATTCTGACGGTCGAGGAACTTGCCATGCGCACCGGCATATCGGGCGACGAGGCGCGGGAGCTGATCGACAGGCTGGGCAGTGACCGCGCGGCGATCGAGGCAGCCGCGCGCAGCCTCAAGGCGCGACGGCGGCTCTAGCTACCGGCTGCATTGAACCGAACGGCCAGGCCCGCGTCAGCGGCCCCTCTGTCAGGCAGGCCCCAGCGGCCTTCGCCGTCATGCGGGAACAGGTGGGCGCCGATGCGCGTTGACCTCTGTCAGGAGACAAAAAATGTCTGTCCACAAGACGACTGTCCACAAGGAAGACTACCGGACAAATCGGGCCGACTACCTGATTGCGAGGTCGCCGATCTCAAAGGTCGAGCCCAAGCCGAAGAAGCGACCGTCCCGGCCTGATGACCTGCGCTCGGCCGGGGAGAACTCTTCGCAGCCATTGGCGAGATCGCCCCCGCGCCACTAGCCGCCTTGTCCGGAGCATCAAAACAAGGCCCGCGGGCTGAATCGGTTTCGAGGCGAACGCGACAGATGATCAGGAAACTCAAATCCGGAAAGTACCGGCTCTATTCGCGCAAGAATGACGAAAGACCGGCCGCCGACGCAACCTCGGCACCTTCGACACCCGCGAGGCCGCCGAGAAGCATGAGCGCGAGGTGCAGTATTTCAAGCCGCATTGAGGGGGCGGAGAGCGAGGGGCCGCAGCGATGCGGCGGGTGCAGCGGGCCATCGCTGGCGCATGGCGCAAGGCTGTCGGCTTCGATGAACCACAAACTTGACTGAACCAACGGATCAGATACGTTTTGCTGTGCCTTGAGAAGAAGCGGCGCCGGGCATTTCGTGAGCCGCATGATAACCGACGACGGTCTGACCTCACGTCGAAGATAAAAAGAAACAGCACCAGCTCAGGCTGGCCGCGCTGCCGACATAGCTTCCCAAACAAGAATCTGGCTGCCGCCTGGGATGGCGAGCGGCCCTAACCTCAATTGGAGAAGGTCATGCGGTTTGCATTGGTGAACAACATGCGATGTGAGGCCTCGCCTAGCTTGATCGCTT
This sequence comes from Mesorhizobium sp. CNPSo 4689, assembly GCF_057784325.1. Lineage (NCBI taxonomy): Bacteria > Pseudomonadati > Pseudomonadota > Alphaproteobacteria > Hyphomicrobiales > Phyllobacteriaceae > Mesorhizobium > Mesorhizobium sp. CNPSo 4689. Next base: position 15,616 of record NZ_JBWLUZ010000051.1, on the reverse strand, counting down.
TCTGCCCAGGCTGCTCGCAGCCGATGATCGCAAAATGCGGGACGCAAAGGGTTCGGCATTGGGCACATCGCGGCAACAGGAACTGCGATCCGTGGTGGGAGCCGGAAACGCTATGGCATCGCGCTTGGAAGAATAGTTTTCCTCCAGAGTGGCAGGAGGTGATCCGGCGAGACGAGGCCGACGAGAAACATATTGCGGATGTGATGACCGAAAATGGCTTGGTTATCGAGTTCCAGCACTCACACCTGCCTATGCAGGAGATGGCTGCACGCGAGTCGTTTCATCGGAATATGGTCTGGGTCGTGGACGGAACGAGGTTGAAGAAAGACGAGCCGCGCTTTATCGAAGGTCGCAGGCACTTCAGACTCCCCCCAGTACCTTTGAAGGGCGTTTTCGTTACGAGCAGTCCAGCGCATTGCTTCCCCTTCTCATGGCTGAATTGCACTATGCCAGTCTTCTTCGATTTCGAAGGTATCGGGACGGCAAGCGATATGTCGGGACAAAATCGGGGCATGCTCTGGTGTTTGTTGCCGGAGCGTGTCGAAGGCCAGGCTATTATCGCGGCAGTTTCGCGGGAAGTGTTTCTGGATGGGGCTCGGAAACGGGAGCAGATCATTCCTATTCGCGCGCGGTTGTGGAAATGATCGCCGTCGGACTTAGGCGCGAGCGGGCGGTTGCCGAACTAAACGCCCGACGTTCGGCCTATGCACATCCTCCGAGCAGGGGACGAACGTTCCGCCGGAGTCGCCGATCGAGATACTAGGTAGGGCGCCGGCACGTGCTCAAAGAGAAAAGATCGCTTTCAACGACCGGAGGTCTGTCAAGAACTGCTCTCGCATCTGTGTCGTATAGATACGATCGATCTTTCCTTGGTTCTGTCGGTCGACAATCTTCTTGAGGTCAGAAATACGTTGCTTCCAAGTCGTGCCGTCAGTCACGAAGAATAGCTTTGTACCATGGCGCTTAGCATCGATGATCGCATCAAGATCGCCGATGATGTCTGTCATCTTCGAGCCGGTCGCGCCGTAGCCCTTCACCTCGATCACGATCGAAGGGCGTGTCCGACTAGGGATCGCGACGTCACACTTGGCCAACTTCCCGTCGGCCCCCGTAAAGGTGCAGCGAGTTTCATAGGCATCGCCGAAAACTTCACGGACGAGTGCCTCGACAAAATCCTCCAGCCCGCGGCCGCGCCTTTGGCCAGAGATGGCTGACCCGCGACCGGCTCGGAGACGTTCGACGAGAATGTCGCTCCAGACGGGCTCATGGTTGATCACCGTCTCCATCTTCACGAGGAGGCCCATACGCTCGAGCGCATCGAGGAACCCCGTCCGATCGGCTTCGTAGCCCTTGATGCCTATGCCACGTCGCGGCAGCTCCTTTCGGAGTAAGGAATCCATGCTGTCTTTCGACAGCATTAAGAACAGCCGCGCGCACAGGAGACCTTCCGTGAAGTTGTCGTCGAGTAGAGCAGCGATGTCGTTGCGAGTGTATTCGCCTTTCTTCGGCAAGGCTGTTAGGCGCGCAATCGCACTCGCCGCGATGTCGTCCATCCAATCGACATCGAGAGGACTCAATCCCTCGACGACTTCCTCCAGCGATTGGTCACGATCCTGCATTAGCGCCCAACGATCAGATATTCGGTGGTCTTGGCGCGCGAGACGCCGCCGTGGGTTCCGAAATGATACGTGTGGGGCTTTTCGAAGACCCGCACGTCTCGCTTGTGTCGTCGCATTAGCCGCTCGAGCTCGACGAGATCGGGATAGCCGTTCGAGCTGTAGGAAAGAGCGATGATACTTTTCGAGAAGCGAGCAAACATTCGATCAAACGCGTCTATTGCGGTCCGGCGATAACTGAAGGGCGTGTGCTTCTTTGCGATCTTGCGGACCTTGGTCGTCATGTCGACCGGCTGATCTTGCCAGTAGCTCGAAAGTCCTTCGAGGAAATGGTAGCGCTTGATATAGCAATTATCGTCGGATCGTGGAACATAGGGCGGGTCCAGATAGACGAGATCGATCGCCCTATTGGGAAGGTCGAACAGGTCGGTTTGCAGCGCTTGATTGCGACGGCCGTTGTCGAACACAGTTGCATTGTAGACCTCGATCTGCTCGAGGAAATGCTCCTCGATGGACAACTTCAGATCGCGGCGGCCATCGTCATAGTGCGATAAATCGCCAGAAATGGTGAAGACCCCGCGCGGTTGCCGCTTGAGACAGGAACGAAACAGTGCCGCATAGGCCAGTGCTTGCTGATGTAGATTCTCGAGGCCACGAATATTGTGCGAAAGCCGATCGAGAAACCGCAAGTCGTCAGGTGTGTAGAAAATGCCCTTGAACGTCTTAATAATGAAGTCGTCCGCGTCCTTGGGTCGTGTAAGGAGGCGTTTGATCGTCCTGCCATCGAGATGATGAGTGTTGTTTTCGACAGTGGCTCGCGCAACGATCGATGAAAAACGTAAAAAATCTGACGAAACGACGCGCCTGTCCATTGCTTTCAAAAGGTAGGCGACGCTGCCCGTTCCTGAAAAAGGATCCATCGCGCTCTCGAAATCCAAGGCATTCAGCGCCTCAAAAATCCAAGGCAGAAGCCGTTTCTTCGATCCCATGTAGCGTAGCTCGGGATAGCGCATCGCGCGTTCAGGGACTGTAGCGTGTAGCGTGCTCGGCAGGACCGAGTCTGCGACGACCCTGAGTTTTGGCGTAGCGATGTGCGCAACACTAGACATGGAATTGGTGCCCCTCTCAACCATTGTATGACCTAAGCGACGAGTCGTGGAAACGAGAACAAAAATAGAACATCGCCAAGCCTATGACAACCGTGCAATTCAACTGGCTTACGTCATTTGTAGCGCGTTCGCCCCAACGGGCTGCTGTCAGGAGTGGCCCTTCCCAATTCTCCCTCCAACCCCCTCCGTTAACCTTTCGTTAACCATGCCCGGCCTAGCGTTTACCTATCAGTAAGGAATCGCTGTCCGTGACCTTCGCCGCCCCCGTCGAGACCAAATCCATTCGCTTTCGCGCCCGCTCCTTCGTCGCCTTCACGCTGACGCCGGAGGCGCCTTTGGATGTGTGGCTGGAGAGCCTTGATCGCTGGATCGGCAACTCGCCCGGCTATTTTGCCGGCCGTCCGGTGGTGCTCGATTTGAACACGCTCAAGCCCGATGTCGCCGCGATCGAATCGCTGGTCGGCGTGCTTGGTCATCGCGGTATCCGCGTCTATGCCATCGAGATGGATGGCGGCGCCGAGCTTGGGTCGCATCTGCCGCCGGCGCTGGTCGGCGCCAAGGAGGCCACCGCCGACGGGCTGTTGCAGCCCGGCCGCAAGGCAGCCCCAAGCAAGCCGGAAGAAGGCAAGCCGGAAGAGGGCAAGGCTGAAGAGCACAAGGCCGACGAGGGCAGGGCAGTCGCCCAGGCGAAGCCGGCCTTGCCGGCTGACGGCACGCTGATGATCCGCACGCCGATCCGCTCGGGGCAGCTTGTGTTTCATCCGCATGGCGACGTCATCGTGCTGGGCTCCGTCGCTTCCGGGTCCGAGATCGTCGCCGCCGGTTCCATCCACGTCTACGGCACGCTGCGCGGACGCGCCTCGGCCGGCGGGCTCGGCAATTCCGCGGCGCGCATCTTCTGCCGCAAGAACGAAGCCGAACTGCTCTCGGTCGACGGCTGGTATTGCACCGCCGAGGAGATGGATCCGTCGGTGCGCGGCAAGGCGGTCCAGGCCTTTCTCGACAACGGCATGCTGCGCATCGCGCCGTTCAGCTGACAGGAACTCGGCGGCGGCGCCGACCGACAAGACAACGAAACAAAAACGGAGGCACTTTTTCATGGGCAAGGTAGTGGTGGTCACGTCGGGCAAGGGGGGCGTCGGCAAGACGACCTCGACGGCGGCGCTGGGAGCGGCGGTCGCCAAGACCGGCAAGAAGGTGGCGCTTGTCGACTTCGATGTCGGCTTGCGGAATCTCGACCTGATCATGGGCGCCGAGCGGCGCGTCGTGTTCGACCTGGTCAACGTCATCCAGGGCTCGGCCAAGCTGTCGCAGGCGCTGATCCGCGACAAACGGGTCGAGACGCTGTTCCTGCTGCCGGCCTCGCAGACGCGCGACAAGGATGCGCTGACCGAAGAGGGCGTCGGCGAGGTCATCGAGCGGCTGCGCTCGGTGTTCGACTATGTCTTCTGCGACAGCCCTGCCGGCATCGAGCGCGGCGCCCAGCTTGCCATGCGCTTTGCCGACGAGGCGGTCATCGTCACCAACCCGGAAGTGAGCTCGGTGCGCGATTCCGATCGCATCATCGGCCTGCTCGACGCCCGCACCATGAAGGCCGAGCAGGGCGAGCAGATCGCCAAGCACGTGCTGGTCACGCGCTACGATGCGGCGCGCGCGGCGCGCGGCGAAATGCTCTCCATCGACGACGTTCTGGAAATCCTGTCGACGCCGCTCTTGGGCATTATTCCCGAAAGCCAGGATGTGCTGAGGGCCTCGAACCTCGGTTCGCCGGTAACATTGGCCGATCCGCTGACTGCCGCCGCCAAGGCCTATCTCGACGCGGCACGGCGGCTCGAAGGCGAGGAACTGCCCGTCGTGGTGCCCTTCGAACGCAAGGGCTTCCTCGACCGTCTGCTCGGAAGGAGGGCGGCATGAACATTTTCGACCTCTTCAAGCGGCGCTCCAGCGCGCCGGTGGCGCGCGAGCGGCTGCAGGTGCTGCTCGCCTATGAGCGCCGCAACCGCAGCCAACCCGATCTGGTCTCCATCCTGCGCGAGGAGATCATGGCGGTGATCGCCAAGCATGTGCAGATCGACCAGGACTATCTGCAGGTCTCAATGGACCGTGGCGAGACCATGTCGACGCTGGAGATCGACATCCAGATCCCCAACAAGAGCGCCGTGCCGCTGGCCATGGCGGGGTGAGGGGCTGACCTCGCGGAACTAGGGTTGCACGCCCCCACGGAGTGGGGGTCCGAAGGACGGGCGAGACCCGTGGCTCGCCCCGGCAAAGGTGGCCGCGAAGCGGCCGGAGAGGGGGCTTCGCCACGCCGGCGGGTTCCCTCTAGATCGTTAGAGCGAGGCATTTCCGCCTCTCCGTCCCGGCTTCGCTGAGCCACCTCTTCCCACGTCGCGGGGGCGTGAAACCCTAGCTTTTCCAAGGCCGCGGCTAAATTGCCTCGCGCGGCATCTACCCCAAAATGTCCCCAAATTACCTACAAGCCGGCAGGGGCTTCCCCTACGAAAGCATAGGATGTAAAAGGAGAAACATTAGCAATTCATTAAGTACGAGGGGTTTGCGTAAGCGGCAGAGTAAGAGGTGTATGACATGAACCTCAAGAGCCTGATCAAGCGTGCTGAAGATGTAGACAAGGTATTCCAGGAGCTGCAGACGGATCTGGCGGAAGCCATCAATGAGTCTCTCGAGTCGCTGGAAAACGATCCGGATGAGGATCTCCAGGCAAAGGGCGACAGTCTGCAAATCGAGGGCGCCAAGGACGAGGTGACCAAGGGCGAGGTGGCCGAGGCCGAGCCGCCGCCCGAGGACAGCACAGGACAGCCCGTGCAACGGCTGACGTCCCACACGCAAACCCGGCTGGCCGCATTGGGCGCCGTCGATGGGCTGTTCCACGAAGCGCAGGACTATTTGGAGGAGATCACCGCGAAACTGTCGGAGATCGGCACCTCGCACCATTTGACGCGCGAATTCCTCACCATCCTGCACGGCGACATCCTTCGCGCCAACGAGCTTGAACTTGCAAATACCGGCCTGGCCGCGGAACAACGCGCGCTCTCGCAGCAGCTGCACGATGCGGTCAAAAAGCAGCGCGAGCGCGAAAGCGCCGTCGAGGTGCTGCAGCAACGCGAGACAAGCCTGGTCCAGGAGCGCGAGTCGCTTCGCACCGCCCTGGCCGCGGCAAGGCTGGAACTCGTCGAGGCGGCCAATGCGAGCGCCAGGCGCGAGGCGGAGTTCGGCGATGCCGTCAAGTCGCTTTCCGACAGGACGGTCGAGGCCAACCGGCGCTCGCGCGAGATCAAGACCTTGCGGGAAAAGCAGGTCAACCTGTCGATCGATCTCGACAGGGCGCAGAAGCGCGAAGCCGAGGCGCGCCACAGGCTCGACGAACTGATGACCACGCATAGCAGCGAAGCGGCGCGGATCGCTGACCTCGTGGCCGCGCTCGTCAGAAGCGAGAAAGAGGAAATGCGGCTGCAGACCGGGCTCGAGATGGCGCAGGCGAAGCTGTCGGAAATGACCGAAGCGGCCCGTCTTGTGGAAGCCGACAGGCAGGCCGAGCAGGAGCGCGCCCAGGCCGAGATGAGCGGACTGCGTGCCGAGATCCAGGGCCTCCAGTCACGGCTGGAGCTTGCCGCGAACGAGAACGGCGAGGCCGCCGGCGAGGTCGCCAGGCTCAAGGCGGAACTGAGCGACGCCATGGCCGAAAAGCAGATCGCCGATGAACGACTGTCTGCCCTCATGAACGAGAGCGAAAACGACAAGATAAGCCTTTCGACCGTGAGCGCGGACCTTTCGCAGCTGACGCTGCAGCAGGCGTCCGAGCAGATACAGCTCGATATCCAGAAGCAGGAATGCGAGGACCTGCGCGCCGAGATCGCGTCGCTCAATGCCCGCATCCAGGAGCTGTTGCCCTATGAGCGGCTGCATCGGGTCACCGAGGCCAGGGCGCGCGACGACGCGGCCAGCGCCAGGCCGCGCGACGACGGGGTGGTGGTCGAGATCAAGGGCGTGGTCGCCGAAAAGGCGCGTGCCACGCACCGGCGGCGCGCCCACCGCAATTTGCGCGCGACTTCGTAAGCAGGCGAAAGCGGCGGAGTGCGTCATCTCCCCCACGACGGGGGAGATTGGCTGTTCAGCGCTTCGTCCCCCTCACTCCCCCGCTTCATGCTGGTAAAGCTCGTCCATGCTGAGCTTTGCCAGTGCCGCGAAGGGCGCCTGCTTCTTCACCCGGCCGCGGCTCAGGATCACCACGTCGTCGCAGAACGAGATGGTGCTGTGGTGGTGGCTGATGACGATGGTGGTGCGGCGGCCGGCGCGCGACTTCAGCGTCTCGACGATGGCCGCTTCCGACAGACCGTCCACGGCATTGGTGGCTTCGTCGAGGATCAGTATGTCGGGATCGCGCACCAGCGCGCGCGCCAGCGCGATGCGCTGCCTTTGTCCGGCCGACAGGTTGACGCCCCGGTAGCCGACCAGCGTCTTGTAGCCCTGCGGTAAGTGCTCGATGAATTCATGCGCCTCGGCCAGCTTTGCGGCGCGCTCGGCGTCGCCGGCCGAGGCGGTGTCGTGGCCGTAGACGATGTTGTCGAGGATCGTGCCGTCCACCAGTTCCAGCTCCTGGCTGGCTAAAGCGATGTTCTTGCGCCATTGGCCGGGGTCGATCTCGCCAAGTGGCGTCCCGTCGACAAGGATGCTGCCGCCATCGGGCTCGACGAAGCGGCAGAGCAGGTTGACGATCGTCGTCTTGCCGGCACCCGAACGGCCGATCAGCGCCGTCGAGCGGCCACTGCGAACGCTGAACGTGGCCTGGTGCAGCACCGCCCCGCGCGCGTCCGGACCGGGCGTCGAGGCTGCGCCCGCATAGGTGAAGCTGACATCGTCGAAGCTGATCGCCTGGCGCAGGCCGTCGAACGGACGGCTGCCTTGCGGCGCCGCCGGCTTGCCTGCGGGGTCGAGCAGCCATTGCACCTCTTCCAGCGAGCCGGAGAGGCCTTGCAACTGGCTCCACGACATCTGCAGGGCGCGCATATGCGGCTGCAGCCGGTAGAGCAGGATCAGGAAGGCGGCGGTCAGCGGGAAGCTGACATTGGCGAGCCACGCGCCGATCACCACCATCAGGAACAGCATGGCGTGCAGAACCTCGGTCAGCGGCGGCAAGACGCCCTGACGGGTCGAGAGCACGAAGGCGGCGCGCCGCACCCCGTCGGAGGCCCTGTCGAACACCGCCTTCTCGCGGTCCTCCTGGCCGAAGATGCGGATCAGGCGCCCGGCATGCACCAGATGCAGCATCTGCGAGGCAAGTGCGCTGTTGCGCGCGGCGACGCCGCGGCTCGGCGCCTTCAGATTGGCCGACAGCAGGCCGTGCGCCAGTTGCACCAGCGCCAGCCCGAGCGTCACCAGCAGCGTCATCTGCCAGGACAAGAGCAGCAGGAAGGCGAGCAGGATGATTGCCGCCGAGGCGCTGACGATCGCGCCGAGCAGGGCCTGGATTGCGTCCGAGGCTCGCCAGGATTCGTTGGAGATGATGTTGAGCAGCCGTCCGGGGCTCTGCTGCAGGAAGAACGGGTAGCCGACCCTCAGCAGCCGCTCCGACAGCGCGCTGCGGATGGCATAGCTTGCCTTGCCGTAAATATGCGCGGTGAGCAGCGTGTTGGCGAAGGCAAGGACGTTCTTCAGCACGATCGAGCCGAGGATCGCGGCCGAGATGGCGATCAGCCGCTCGCGCTCGCCTAGGTTCGCTCCAATCTGCTGGAGGAGGGCGGAGAAGCCGGCCATGCCGGCTGTGTCGCCATGCCCCATGATGATGCCGAGCAGCGGAATGATCAGCCCGATGCCGAGGCCTTCAAGCGCCGCACCCGCCAGACCGAGCACCACCACGGCGGGAACAAGCCGCAGCAGCCCGCCGCCAAGCGCGCGGCGCAGCATCGGCAAGGCTGGCGGCATCAGCGTCATTATCGTGCTCTGGCCTCCGCGCCGGCTTCATTGGCCTGCCGATCCGGTTGCAGCCGTGGCTGCCTGCGCCATCCGACTATCAAAAGCAGCGCAAATCTGGCGGCACCTGCAAGGTTCATGACGACGACGGGCCAGTGCGACAGGCCGAGATCGTGGTCGAAGCGCGGGCCGCCGGCAAGCTCGCGCATGGCCGACCGCGCGGCCCAGTAGAAATGGCGCAGCAGCCAGGGCGCGCGCCGCACATGCTTCAGGCACAGCGCGCCATTGCCGAGGCTATAATCGCGGTGCAGCCTGTCGATCGACTTGCGATCGCGCCGGCCATGATGGTGGAAGATCGTCATGTCGGGCACGTATTCGACAGGAATGCCCTTGAGCATTGCGCGCACAAGGTAGTCCGTATCCTCCGCCGAACGCAGCGGGCCACCGGCGCCAAAACGTTCGTCGAACGGGCCGATGCGGGCCGCGACGTCGCGGTGCATGGTCATGTTGCAGCCAAGCACGAAGCCGCCCGGGTGGACGGCAGGCGTCAGCCGCTCGCGCTGTTCACAGCGTTTGATGGTGAAGGGCAGGTCCCTGGCGTCGCCGAGTTCGACGCGTCCGCCGCGCACCAGCCATTTCTCACCGCTCGCATTATGCCGCATCAGGTCGCGCAAGTAGTCGCGATCGACCGCGCAATCATCGTCGACGAACACCAGAATGCGGCCGCGCGCCCGCGCCAGCCCGGCATTGCGGGCCGCCGCCAGTCCGGGCCGCGGCTCCGAAACGGCGGTCAGCGGAATGTCCGAGGTCTCGGCCAGGCAGGCAAGGCGTTCCGCAGTGCGGTCGATCGAGCCATTGTCGACCACGACCATCTCGGCAGCAAAGGCGGGATGCGCCCGGCAGGCGGCCTGGACCGACTTGATGCAGGCTTCGAGCACGGCCAGTCGGTTGCGCGTGCAGATGATGAAGCTGACCTCGAACGCCGGCTTCTGGCCCCGCCGGGGATGGACGGGCGAGGGCGCCGGGCGATCGCGTCGCAAGAGCGGATGCGGCTGGTCGTTCATGCCGACCCCCGCTGATAAGGCGCAAGCACCGCCTGGGCCGGCCTGGTCTTGAAATAATGCGCCATCTCATCCGCCTGCTTTCCTGCCGCTATGGAGGCAAGGCTGAGCCACGGCGCCCAGGGTCCGGGGCGCAGCGCGTATTGTTCGCGGCGGCGAATGACGTTCCACTTCGCGGTTCGCGTCAGCAATTCATGCGTCAGTGCAGGCTCCCTTTCGTCGCCGACGAGCTGGTAGAGGAAGTAGAACAGGTTGAGCGCACCGGCCGCGAAGCTCGGCCTGATGTCATCGGGCAGCGCGGAAACCCGCTCTTCCAGCGCAACGATGTATTGCGCGGCGCGGGCGACCGTGTCGAACGAGACGGCATCGCCGATGGCCCGCAGATCCTCGGTGCGGTCCGCCAGTCCCTCGCGCTCCAGGTTCTCGGCCACGATCCGCAAATGCGTCCTGCGCATGTCCCCGGTATGCCGGCTGGTCACGCTTCCAGGGTGGATGCGGTAGACGAGCAGGTTTTCCGTCATCATCGCCGCCGGGAAACGGCGGGCAAGCCGCCCGAAGAGATCGAAATCCTCGGCGTGCCTGTATTCGGGATCGTAGTGGAGACTGCCCTCGTCGATGACCTTCCTGTTGTAGACCACCGTCGGGTGCATGAAGACGGTGAAGAACATCGACAATATCGGCAGGCTGAACTGGAACACCGGATCAGGCCTGCCCTTGGCGATACGGCCGCGCAGCAAGGTATCGATGCCGGCGCCGCAGAAGCCGAGCTCGGGCCGCCGGTCGAACAGCGCCACCTGGCGCGACAGGCGCCAGGGATAAGCGATGTCATCGGCGTCCATCCTGGCGACCAGTTCGCCCCGGGCAGTGGCCAGGCCCTCGTTCAGGGTGGCGACGAGGCCGCGGTTTTCGCGAGAGATGATCGTAACGCGGTTGTCGGCCTGGCGGTGTCGCTCGAGGATATCGAGCGAGTTGTCGGTCGATCCGTCATCGATGGCGATGACCTCCAGGCGATCGTAGTCCTGTCGCAGGATCGAGCCGATCGCAGCAGCGAGATAAGGCCCGGCATTGTAAACCGGCAGCAGAACGGAAACGAGCGGGGCGCCGGTCATTGGCCGGCACCCGTTCGCCGGAGATTGCGCGGCGGCTCGCGGCCGTCGGGCGATCCGGTGGGATAGGCCGGCCTGCCGAACCAGCCGGCCTTGCTTGCGCGCTCTTGGGCAGCACGGCGGGCGACATAGGGAAAATGCCGCTTGAGGCCGTTGAGCGGCTTTTCGAAAACCTGCCAGGAGATCGCCGCCACGACGATCGTGGCGGTGCTCGCGACGAGGAACCGCCCCGGCCCTTGCTCAGAGACGTTGAGCGGGATCCAGGGCTGCGCCTTGACGGCATAGGCCAGGAGGATCGGGTGATAGAGATAGACGCCGTAGCTGATGCGGCCGAGGGCAAGCAGCGCCGGCAGTTCGGCAAGCTTGCCGAGGATGCCGCCAAACCCGGACGAACAGGCGGCGACAATGGCCACCAGCGGGACCAGCGGCAGCACCTGCAGCAGCAGCCAATGGGCCCATTCCAGCATGGGATCGGCCGGCGCCGGGATAAACCACTGGATCGCCAGGAACGCGGCCGCGAAGGCCGGCCAGCCGCGCTGCATCCATTGCGGCAGGGCAGCGCCTCTGGCAGCCCTCATGGCGAGCAGCGCGCCGCAAGCCAGCGCGTCCATCGAGGCGGGCGGCAGCAGGTCGCGGGCGAGCGCCGTGTTGGCGGTCACCGGCCAGTAGAAACGGTAAGCCAGCGAGAGCGCGATGACGCCGATGGTGATCGCCTCGATGCGCCGGCGCGGCGCCAGAAGCACGATCAGCGGCCAGGCGATATAAAACTGCTCCTCGATGCTCAGGCTCCAGAAGTGGCAGAGCAGCCAGGGCGTCCACTCGTTGCGCAGCGCGTACCAGAAATTGGAGAGATAGAGCGCGTGCCACAGAAGCGACCCACGCGACTGTTCGAGATCGGTCAGCCAGACGAGGCCGAGCACGGCGAAATAGGGCGGGAATATTCTCAGCGCCCGCCTGATGTAGAAGGAACGCAGCGCCGGCCCGGCTTCGAACTCGGCGGCCGCGCGGGCTTCCAGCAGAAGCCGCGTGATCAGGAAGCCGGAGAGCACGAAGAACAGCCGCACGCCGAGATGGCCGAGGAAGGAGGAGCCGCCCGCGGCGAAGAAATGCGAGTACAGCACCATCGTCACGGCAATGGCGCGCAGCGCATCGAGCTGTATGTCGCGCTGATTTGACATCAGCCGCGTCCGCCGATCCGATGTCTCCGATGAAACAATGTCGCGCCTTGCCAGCAGGCAGTGGAATGACACATCGTTCCGCTATCGCCCGCCGGCGGTCTGCGCCTTGCGCTCGGGGCGGCCTCGAAACCGGTCAGCGGAAAGCCCACTCTGGTCAATATACCGGAACCTCCACCGCGCCTGTCCAATCAGGCAACGATTGTCTCACGCTATGCTGCAGCGCAACACAAAATGTTTACCATGTTGAAACACTTCTGTGATGCCGGTGTCGAAAAAATGGCTGAAGATCGCCCATATTTTGACATTTTCGGTAATGGCACCCCCGGCGGCTGGAGTGCCATGTGAATGATACAGCGCTTGTTCTTCTCGTTTTCAAGTATTTATCGAGTTGTATTCTTAGAAATTCTTGGCAACTTTTGCGAGTGCGCGGGTGGTATTTCGATAAGAATCTTCTGATTTTTCGATTTTGAGCCGTTCCGCGGCGAATGAGCTAGGCGCGGCTAGCTTGTGCGATGCAGCGAAATAAGGCGCAAAATGAAGCCATTGCGTTCTTTCGTCCCCTCTGTCCCGTCGGCATCAACGGTTTCGCAAGCGTGAAATCGATTGCCCTTGCCCCATCAACCATGGTTGCCGTGCCTCACGACAGGCCGGCTGGTTGGCCCTATCTCCAGCCATGCCTTGGTACGCTGGCGCGCGATCTAGGCGGCAGGGGAGGAAGAAGCAAGGTGACGTCGACGCCGATTGCAAAGTCTGCGGCTGAAGCCGGCGCTATCCCCCTTGTGGCGCTGCTCGGCGCCATGATGTCGGTGCAGATCGGCGCCGCCTTCGCCAAGGGGCTGTTTCCGCTGGTCGGAGCCGAGGGCACGACGATGCTCAGGCTTGTCGCCGGCGCGCTCATGCTGGCGGCCGTGCTCAGGCCTTGGCGGGTCAGGCCGTCGCGCGCCGTCTGGCCGTGGCTCGCCGCTTACGGGGTGACGCTCTGCGTCATGAACCTTCTCTTCTATGCCGCGCTCACCAGGATTCCACTGGGCATCTGCGTGGCGCTCGAATTCACCGGCCCGCTGCTGGTCGCCACGCTCTCGTCTCGGCGCGCAATGGACTTTGTCTGGGTGGCGCTGGCGGTGGCCGGCATCGTGCTGTTGTCGCCTTTTGCCGATATGCGTCAGGCGCTCGATCCCGTGGGCGTGGTGCTGGCGCTGGCCGCCGGCGGCTGCTGGGCGCCCTACATCGTCTTTGCGCAGAAGGCCGGCGCCGAGCTCGGCGGGCGCACCGTCGCCTATGGCATGGCGATCGCCGCGGTGCTGTCGCTGCCCTTCGGGCTTGCCGGCGCGGCGCCGGTGCTAGGCAATCCGTCGATTCTGTTGAGCGCCGCAATTGTCGGCCTGCTCTCCAGCGCGCTGCCGTTCTGGCTGGAGATGGTGGCGCTGACCAGGATGCCTGCCAGGGTCTATGGCACGCTCACCTGTCTGGAACCGGCGCTGGGCGCGCTGATGGGCTTCCTGTTCCTGCGCGAGAACCTGACGGCGCTGCAGTGCCTGGGCATTGCGGCGGTCATCGCCGCTGCCTTCGGCGCCGCCGTCACGTCAAAGCCGCCGGTGCCGTCGCCCCAATAGGCGTTCGCGTCTGGCGTTGTGCCGCTTCGATATGCTCTGCGCGCAGCCTTCCCTTTGTGACTTCCAGCGCCGCTTCTGCGCCCGCCGAGAGCTCCTCGACGTTCCTGGCCAGCTCGCTGCCGGTGTCGCGTTGCTTGCTGCCCATGCTCCCAGCGTCGCCAGCATCGGCAGGAGCCGGTCTTTTTAGCCGTGCCTGGCCGGCTTAAGGCTGTGCCCTGTCATGCCTGGTCGGCCCGGCCATGCCTAGCCGGCTAAGCCATTCCAAGCCTGGCGTGCCCGCATGCAGGACCACATCCGGAGGTTGAATTGGACTTAAGTCTGAATCCGTTTCCGCAAAAGTCTGAATCGACAAGACAAGGGTCGTGGGCCACTTCCGCAAGGCGCTGCGATTTGTGAATGATTTCACTTCGACAATGCCGTTGGGGTTTTCGGCTTGGAGTCGGGCCGGGTGACCGGCATGGGGAGAGTGGGATGCGCGAACCGCGCATGGGAAGCACGTGTGTCTTGCGAGCGCTTACGGCGTTTGCGCTGGTTATCGCGCCCTTTCACCTCTCGATCGACGGCCCAGTCGCCACCAAGGCCTATGCCGGCAAGGGCGGCAACGGCAATGGGAATGGCGGGAACGGAAACGGGAACGGCGGCGGCAACAGCGGCGGTAACGGCAACGGAAACAGCGGCGGCAACAACGGGAACGGGAACAGCGGAAACAGCAATAGCGGTGGCAACGGTAAGGGCAACAGCGCGAGCAAGGCCTCCGCCACTGTCGATCATGTAAATACCGTGACTGGCGACAAGGTCGAGGTCAACGGCAAGAGCATCAAGGTTACTCATCCAAACGGGATGAAGGAAGAGATCGAGAACGGCCGCTTCAGGATGGAGGATGCGCTTGGGCGCACCATCGTCGACAGAGCGGCAACCGCAGCCGATATGGCGCGTTTGAAGAGTTTGTGAGAGCGAGGTTCTATCTGGAAGTGATCTTTTCGGGACCGTAGGTCAGCGCTGCAAAATCAGGTTGCCACCTTTTGCTTCGTCTCTTCGGTTCTTGATCATCGTATGACAGAACTCCCGCTACTCACCTTGCCCCCGCCTTTGGCGGGGGTATTTTTTTGGGCTCCGGCTGCATTTCTACAAACGAAACTCTTGGCGCATCGCGGTTCGTTGCTGCTGTCCGGCTTTTTCGCGCGCTTCAATCTTAAAGAATTGCCTTCAGTTTTCCAAGGGGGTTGGTTAACGCCCTGTAACCGGCGTCGTTTGCGTTGTTTTCATCCTGTGCGTAGTGCCGATCAACGTCAGGCCTGGCGACGCCGTTGCGACATAAGTCCGGCACCGGCGGCAAAAAGGTCCGAACCGGCAAGGCAAGGGTCGTGGGCCGCTTTCGCGCGCGCGTCGATGCATGGATGTTCCTCTCGATAATGCCGGTTTCGGCCAGACCGCCAAAGGGCCGACACGGGGGGAGGATGTGTAGACTTTCGTTGATCCGCCTGGGATGGCTCGCCTTGCTGACCCCATCGGCATTGGCGCTTACGCTCGCGCCATCCCACGTCAAGCTCTACGGCGCCGCCAGCATCGCTCCCTCGATGGCCTACGCCGCCGGCGGGAACAGTGGCGGCCACGGCGGCGGCAATGGCAATGGCGGCAATGGCAACGGCGGTGGCAATTCATCCTCGGCTGGCGCCGGCGCCAATTCTGGCTCCGGAAACGCCGGCCAGGGCAACTCCGGCAAAGCCAAGGGCAACCAGGGCAACCATGGCACCCACGTCAATGCGGCGACCGGCGACACGGTCGAGGTCGACGGCGACAAGATCACGGTCATCCATCCCGACGGCATGCAGGAGGAGATCGAGAACGGCCGCTTCAAAATGCAGGATGCGCTCGGCCGCACCATCATCGAACGCGAGGCGACGCCAGAGGATGTGGCGCGCCTGCAGGCCTTGTGAGGGCAGGGAACTACCCCCTCCCTGTTTCTCACTTCACCCCCGTCCCCGCCCCCGGGGGCGGGGGTGAC
>NZ_JBWLUZ010000006.1:0-213496 GCF_057784325.1 Mesorhizobium sp. CNPSo 4689 | reverse complement strand
AAATGGCCGACGACGAGATCATCCTTTCCGAGCTTTCCGACGACGAGTTGGTGCAGCAGATGCACGACGACCTTTATGACGGGTTGAAGGAAGAGATCGAGGAAGGCACACAGATCCTGCTCGAGCGCGGCTGGGCACCCTACAAGGTGCTGACCGAGGCGCTGGTCGAAGGCATGCGCATCGTCGGCGAGGATTTTCGCGACGGCATCCTGTTCGTGCCGGAAGTGCTTTTGTCCGCCAACGCAATGAAGGCCGGCATGTTCATCCATCGGCATGTCGGCACTTTTGACCACGACCATGCCCTACATGAAGGTCGTCATCGACACGATGAAGGAAAAGGGCATCCGCGACGACTATGTCGTGCTGGTCGGCGGCGCGCCGCTCAACGAGGAATTCGGCAAGGCCGTCGGCGCCGACGCCTATTGCCGCGACGCAGCGGTGGCGGTCGAGACCGCCAAGGACTTCATGAAGCGCAAGCACAATGTGCGCGCTTGAACACAGCAGTGCGATCCAGGTTTGTGACCGAGAGCGCCGTCATGCACTGGAATGGCAAGATGGCCAGAATCGCTTGGCTCGAAGGGAGCTAAGTCCGTATGCGTATCGAGTCGATTAAAGTCTATCAGGTGCTTCTGCCTGTCAAAGGCGGTGCCTACCGGATGGCCAGCGACACCGTGCAGGATCTGGATAGCACGCTCGTTGAAGTGACCACCGAGGACGGACTGTCAGGCTGGGGTGAGACCTGCCCGGTCGGCCCTGTTTATCAGCCCCAACATGCTTTGGGTGCGAGAGCGGCGATTGCAGAAATAGCGCCTGGACTGGTCGGCGAAGACACCACGTCCATGCGCCGCCTCGCGACAAGAATGGAGGAGCGGTTGAACGGTCACAACTATGCCAAGGCAGCCTTGGATATCGCTCTCCTCGACCTCGCCGGCCAGCGGCTGGGCGTTCCGGTTTCAACACTTCTGGGCGGTGCGCTCACCGATCGTGTGCCCTCTTATTACTCGACTATTGTCGGTGCACCGGATGAGACTGCGCGCATTGCCGTCGACAAGGTCAAGGCCGGCTACCCACGGCTTCAGATCAAGATAGGCGGACGGGATCTCGAGCAAGACGTCGCCACCGTGCACAAGGTCTGGGAAGCGGTTGGATTCAAGGCCCGGATAGCCGTCGACGCAAATCGTGGCCTCACCGCCGCGGCCGCGCTGCACATCGATCGGCTTTGCCAGGCAATCCCGTTCGTGTTTGAACAGCCTTGCAACACCATGGAGGAAGTCGCGAGCCTCAAGGGACGCGTTACCCATCCGGTCTACCTAGATGAGAATACCGAGGATTTGAATGCCGTCCTGCGGGCAATTTCTTCAGGTATCGCGGACGGATTCGGATTGAAGGTCACTCGCCTTGGCGGCCTTACCAAGATGGTCACGGTCCGCGATCTGTGTGCAATACGATCTCTTCCGCACAGCTGTGACGATACATGGGGCGGGGACGTCATTGCCGCGGCATGCGTGCACCTTGCCGCTACCGCCGAGCCGAGACTTCTTGAGGGCGCCTGGATCGCGCAGGAATACATCGAGGGGCACACCGATCCCGTAAACCCCATCGTCATCGAAAACGGGCATATCCGTGTCCCGCAGATGCCAGGGCTCGGTGTCAAGCCCGAGCGCTCCCAACTCAAAGCGCCTGTCGCGACTTTCGGAGGCTGAGGATCCTGTGATGTTCGCAGCGATTGTATCTGGCCAGTATCGTTGGCAATTAGCCTCGGAAGCGCTTTTGCGAACTTCCAGAACGTCTGGCGGGGCGCCTGAGGCTGGCGCTGCGGGGCTTCATGAGCCGCAAAAAAGCCGATATGCAGGATGCGTGGTGGTGATCTTGCCACCACGCCGCCGAACATCCGGAGATCCTGCATGAGACCGATAGTGCTGGCCGCTGCCATGTCGATTGCCTTGCCTGCCGCAGCACTCGCTGGGCCGGCTTCCAACGCCGTGAAGTTCTTCTACGCACCGGTGAAATTCGAGGCGGACGCCAAATATCGCGACCGCTTCACCGATCCGGTGACCAAGCTGTTCGAGCTCAACGACAAGGCGCAGAAGGAGAAGCCCGACGAGGTCTCCTGCATCGACTTCGATCCCGGTCTCGACGCGCAGGATTTTGACCAGAAGACGGTGACGAAGACGCTGAAGCTTGCCGAAACGGTCGATGGCGATACGGCCGAGGTAACGGCGACGTTCAGCCTTTTCCCGGAAGGCGATGATTCCAAACGCGAAATGGTGTGGTCGTTGAAGAAGGTGGACGGCAAATGGAAGGTCGCCGACATCACATCCAAAACCAACAACTGGACCCTGAGTGCCTTGGAATGCATGCCGGCCCCCTCGGCGGAGTGATGCTGTGCTCCGTCGTCTTGTCGTCGCGCTGTCGACCCTATCTATGCTGGCCGCGGGGCTGAACGGCAGCGCCTCGGCGCAAGGCCTGTTCGGCGCGCCGCCGAAGGCCTCGTCCGGCGACAACGCGCCGGCGGATGACACATCGCCGCCGCTGGAAGGAACGCCCGCGCCGGGAACCAAGTCGGCCGAACTGCCGCCGCCCGCGCCCGTTTTGCCGGGATCGCCGACGGCGGTGGTGAAACCCTTCTACGAGCATCTCGGGCTGGAGCTTGATCCGGCTCAGCGCAAGAACTTCATCGATCCGGCGAAAACTGTTCTCGACAAGAGCGATGCGCTGCGCGCCTCGGGGCAGGGCGAGTGCCTCGACCCCAACATGGCGCTCGACAATGCCGACTACGACAAGCTCGCCATCGACAAGAGCCTGCGGACCATCGAGGCCGTCAATGGCGACGAGGCCAAGGTGGTCGTCGCCTTTGTCGTCGAAGGTCACCAGCACCGGCTCGAATGGAAGCTGAAGAAGGTCGGCGGCGCCTGGAAGATAACTGACCTTCTGTCGGTGACCGGCGAATGGGCGCTCAGCCAATATCAGTGCGAATGAGTATTGTTAGCGTGATCTCGTCAGCCCCGCCCGCGATAGGGTGCAACACCCGTGTCGGGCAGCCAGCTGCCTTCTGGCGGTGCGCCGGTTTGCCAGAACACGTCGATCGGAATGCCGCCGCGCGGATACCAATAGCCGCCAATGCGCAACCACAGGGGCTTGGTCGCGGCCACAATGCGGCGGCCGATCATGACGGTGCATTCTTCATGGAAGGCGCCGTGGTTGCGAAACGAAGTCATGAACAGCTTCAGCGATTTCGATTCAACCAGCAGCGTATCGGGTGCGTAGTCGATGACGATATGGGCGAAATCCGGCTGTCCGGTGACCGGACAGAGCGAGGTGAATTCCGGGCAGACGAAGCGCACGATGGCCGGCGGGCCGTCGCCGCGCGCAAACGGCACGGTTTCCAGGACCGCTGCCTCGGGGCTCTGTGGCGTCTCGACGTGCGCGCCGAGCTGGGTGAGGGTTTTGGTGTCGATCATGGGTGGGTCTCTTCTCAATTTTCGCAGCTCATTAGCACAAAATGAATCAGTAGGAAGACGATGACAAGCAACGATCCGCTTCTCCAGCCCTACCAGCTCAAGCACCTGACGCTGAAGAACCGGGTCATGTCGACCAGCCATGAGCCGGCCTATTCGGAGGACGGCATGCCGAAGGAGCGCTACCGGCTCTACCATGCCGAAAAGGCCAAGGGCGGCATGGCGCTGACCATGACCGCCGGTTCGGCGATCGTCTCGCGCGACAGCCCGGCTGCCTTCGGCAATCTGCATGTCTATGACGACCGCATCGTGCCCTGGCTCAAGGAACTGGCGGATGCCTGCCACGAGCATGATTGCAAGGTGATGATCCAGATCACCCATCTCGGCCGCCGCACCGGCTGGAACAAGGCCGACTGGCTGCCGGTGCTGTCGGCCTCGCCAGTGCGCGAGCCGGCGCATCGCGCCTTCCCGAAGGCCATCGAGGACTGGGATATCGAGCGCATCGTCGCCGACTATGCGTCGGCCGCCCAGCGCTGCCAGGCCGCCGGCCTGGACGGCATCGAGTTCGAGGCCTACGGCCATCTGATCGACGGTTTCTGGTCGCCGGCCACCAACCAGCGCGATGACGAGTTCGGCGGTTCGCTCGACAACCGCTTGCGCTTCACTCGCATGGTGCTCGACGCGGTGCGCGTGGTGGTTGGCGAAAAGTTCATTGTCGGCATCCGCATGGTTGCCGACGAGGATTTTGAAAAGGGTCTGTCGAAGGACGAGGGCGTCGAGATCGCCAGGCGGCTGGCCGGCTCCGGCAAGGTCGATTTCCTCAACATCATCCGCGGCTCGATCGAGACCGATGCGGCGCTGACCAAGGTCATCCCGATGGCCGGCATGCGCTCGTCGCCGCATCTCGACTTCGCTGGCGAGGTGAGGGCGGCGACGAAGTTCCCGACCTTCCACGCGGCACGCATTTCCGATGTCGCCACGGCGCGCCACGCCATCGCCACCGGCAAGCTCGACATGGTCGGCATGACCCGCGCTCACATCGCCGATCCGCATATCATCAAGAAGGTGATGGAAGGCCGCGAACACGAGATCCGCCCCTGCGTCGGCGCCACCTATTGCCTCGACCGCATCTATGAGGGCGGCGAGGCGCTGTGCATCCACAATGCGGCAACCGGCCGCGAGGCCGAGATCCCGCATATCATCCCCAGGACGGAGGGGCCTAAGCGCAAGGTGGTCGTGGTCGGCGCTGGCGCCGGTGGGCTGGAGGCGGCGCGCGTCGCCGCTGAGCGCGGCCATAAGGTGACGGTGCTCGAAGCCTCCAGCCAGGCCGGCGGGCAGGTGCGGCTGGCGACGCAGAACCCGCGCCGCAAGGAGCTGATCGGCATTATCGACTGGCGACTGGCCGAACTCGACCGGCTCGGTGTCGAGATCCGCTACGACAATTGGGCCGAGAAGGACGACGTGCTGGCGCTGTCGCCCGATGTGGTGGTGGTCGCCACCGGCGGCCTGCCGCAGAACCCGCCGCTGACGGCGGGCGACAATCTCGTCACCTCGAGCTGGGACATCATGGCGGGCGCCGTCAAGCCGGCCGAGAACGTGCTGCTCTATGATGACAATGGCGGCCATCAGGGCATGGGCGCGGCCGAACTGATCGCGACTGCCGGTTCGAAGCTCGAGCTGGTTTCGCCGGAGCGCTTCTTCGCTCCCGAGATGGGCGGCATGAACCATGTGCCTTATATGCGCGCCTTCCAGGAAAAGGGCGTCACGATCACCATCAACACCAGGCTGCGGTCGGTGCGGCGCGAGGGCAACCAATTGGTCGCCGAACTGGCTTCGGATTTCGCCGATGGCTGGCGCGGCGAGCGGCTGGTCGACCAGGTGGTGGTCGAGCATGGCACGGCACCCCTCGACGACCTCTACCTCTCGCTGAAGCCGCTGTCGCGGAATGGCGGCGCGGTCGACTACGAGCGGCTGGTCAGTGGCGGCGACATCTTCCCCAGGCGCAATCCCGAAGGCGGTTTCGTGCTGTTTCGCATCGGCGATGCGGTGGCCTCGCGCAACATCCACGCCGCCATCTATGACGGCATTAGGTTCGGCTTGCGGATCTGACGAGCAGTACGAACGGTTGGTGACGCGCGCCGGACCTTCGCAGGGAGAGCCACCTGCCGCGTTGGCCCGGTGCGCGCCGCGCACGGTGCCGGCTGGCGCCGGGCACTGTACGATATTGTAGACGGTGCTTGCGCCGTTGCTCAAAACATCCTGGCGGTGGCCATGCAGAGCACGGTGATGACAAGCAGCCCCCCGGCAATACGCTCGCCCCTTGTCATCTTCGCACGCAACTGGCTTTCCGTTGCCTGGTCGGCGCCGGCAAGCTGCCTGCTGGCGGAGCCCACCAACGCGCCCTGCACGCCGGCGGCAATCAGGGCGGTCACGATGCCCAGCGCCAGCACCTTTTCCATCGAGCCGAAAACGCCCTCGTGGAAGAAGTACCAAAGCAATATGCCGGTGAGAAAAGCCAGGCCGGCCGCGCCCATTTGCGGTCGGAAGAACCGCTCCGCCCGAATCTCCGGGTCACGGCCGACAGCGATGGTGGTGCCCGCCCAGAACACGCCGGCCATGACGTGAAGGCCGAGGACGGCAATGAAGATATATTGCATGACCGCATTTCCTCTTTTGCCCGCCGCTGACAAAAAAGTTAGATGTCGAATGGTTTGATGTCAATGCATGAGTCGAGTTTCGCCGATCCGTTTGATGCATTAGTGTCGAATCATGACGCCTTTTGACCGTCCGCCCGTCGGAATGAACCTCGCCCGTACCGCCAAGCTGGTGGCGCAGGCCTTTGACGCGGCGCTTGTCGAGGCCGGCGGCACGCTGCCAGTCTGGGTCACTCTGCTGTCGGTCAAGTCGCGCGAACTTGCCAACCAGCGCGAACTTGCCGGCATGATCGGCATCCAGGGTGCGACGCTGACCCACCATCTCAACGCCATGGAAGCGCAAGGGTTGCTGACGCGCCGGCGCGATCCGGAGAACCGCCGGGTTCACCAGGTGGCGCTGACCGCGGCCGGCGAAGCGCTGTTCGAGACATTGCGCACCGCAGCACTCGCCTTCGACAAGCAACTGAGAGTGGGATTGCCGGACGACAGGCTGGCGGAGTTTGCCGAGGTACTGGCGGCGCTCAGGGCAAATGTCGAAGCCCGAGCTTCGGGCGACTGCTAGCGGATTTTCCGGGTGACAAGAACGATATCCTGCCTCGTTCCCGAAAACCGGCTCGCAACGTCAAATTATGAACTGCTCAACCATTATGGCCGGCATTACCTGAATATCGACACGCCTTAAGCGAGGCTGCCCTGAAGCACCTTCAGCCTGGCCTTCTTCGGGCTGCGCGCCATCAGCCATTCGCGCGCCTTGTCCTGCGGCATCGGGAAGGCGATGGAATAGCCCTGCACCTGGTCGCAGCCGATCGCCATCAGCGAGTCGAGCTCGGCTTCGGTCTCCGCGCCCTCGGCGACGATCGAGATGCCGAGGCCGCGCGCCAGCTCGGTGATGGCGCGCACGATCTTGGAGTTGTCGCCATTCTCGTTGATGTTCTGGACAAAGCGGCGGTCGATCTTCAGCCGGTCGATCTCGTTCGGGTTGACGTGGCTGAGCGAGGCATAGCCGGTGCCGAAATCGTCGAGTTCTAGATGCACGCCGGCGGCGCGGATGTGCCTGAGCTTCGCGGCGATGCCCGTCTTCTCGTCGTCGAGGATGACGGATTCGACGATTTCAAGCGACAGCTTCTGCGGCGCCAGGCCGGCCTTCTCCAGCGTGTCGAACAGGAACTTGTCGAAGTCCGGCTCGCGCAACTCGGTGCCGGAGACGTTGACGGCGAGCCGCCCGAAGGCGATGCCGGCGCGGTCCCATTCGGCCGCTTCGTTGATTGCCTTGCCAATGACGATGCGGCCGATTTCGGGCATGAAGCCGCATTTCTCGGCGACCGGAATGAATTCACCCGGCGAGATCATGCCGCGATCGGCATGTTTCCAGCGCACCAGCGCTTCGATGCCGCTGATCGTGCCGCTGGCCAGCGACACCTGCGGCTGGAAATAGACCTCGAAGGCCTTATCGGCGATGGCGGTGCGGATGTCGTGCTCGAGCTGCTTGCGATAGTCGAGTTCGCGCCTGAGCTCCTCGGAGAAGAACGAGAAGTTGCCGCCGCCGAGCTTCTTGGCGGAGTAAAGCGCCAGATCGGCATGGACCAGCAGGTCCTCGGCATTGTCGGCGTCGACGGGATAGACGGCAATGCCGCCGCTGGCGCCCGGCAGGATCGTCGTGCCCTGGAAGACGATCGGCTCGTTGATCTGCTCCAGGATGCGCCTGCCCAGCATATGGATGTCCTCGGTGCTGCCGGCACCATTGAGGATCATCACGAACTCGTCGCCGCCGAGGCGCGCGCACAGATCCGATGCCCGGCAGGAATCGCGCATACGCTGCGCGGTGACCACCAGCACATAGTCCCCGGCGGCGTGGCCGAGCGTGTCGTTGATCTGCTTGAACCGATCGAGGTCGAGCTGGATCACGGCCAGCCGCTCTCGCCGGCGGTGGGCGCCCTTGATCAGCGTGTCGAAATGGTCGGTGAGAAAAGTGCGGTTGTGCAGGCCGGTCAGCCCGTCATGCACGGCGATGAAGGCCATGGAGTTGCGCGCGTCGACCAGCTCACGCGTCTTGCGCAGGATGGCGTTCGACATCGGGCGGAAGATGAACAGCGCCACCAGCACGATGACGCCGAGGGTGGCAAAGAACAGGGTGCGGTGGAGATCGAGCAGCTGCCCCGAGCGCTCGTCGGCATAGGCGCTGATGCGCTGGCCAAGTGCCGCATAGCCCGACAGCGTGGCGTTGGCGACGGAGGCGTCGAGATTGACGCGCTCGGCGCCGCCCTTGTAGCCCTCGCCGCCGATTGCCAGCTTCGATTCGAAGGATGAGATCAGGCGTTCGCCATTGGCGATCAGCCCGACCGAGAAATAGTCGAGGTGGAACGGCTTGGCGAACAGCACATTCTCGATCGATTTCGGATCGAGCCGTGCCGGCGACGTCGGATTGGCGCCCGTCTGGTCGAGCAGGAGGTCGTAATTCGTCTCGAACTCGGCGGTCGCCTGCTTGAGCGCGGCAACCAGCGCCGGTTGCTTGTCGCGCGCGGCTGCGCCCGTTGCGCCGGCAAGGAAGACGATCCGCTGCGACAGGGCCTTCTGCGTGCTGACGATGTTGAGCAGTGCGTCGTTATGCTGCTGTGCTGCCATCATCTGCTGCAACAGGATGAAGGAGGCCATCACCATGGTGGCGATGATCAGCAGCGCCAGCCAATAGCCGCTCTTGATCAGCAGTATCAGCTTGCGTGACACGCTATGCACTGGCTGCTGCGACATTTCTAGGTGACCCCTCCGGTCGACGGATTCCTGCCGTGAATTCCTGGCGAGAAGACCATTGGCTTGAAAGGGTTAACAGGTCCGGAAACGATGACGCTGGCCGGAAAGGCCGGGATGGAAAGCTGCCAAGATGGTTATCATGTTCTTTCGCGGCAGCACTGCATTTAAGTTCATCGTCACTTGATTGTCACGAAGGATCGCGGTCGCACGTTCGCGGCGTCACCGAAGCCGTCGTTTTTGCGATGGATTTTTCTCACCGGCGGGGCGACAGTCCGATCGATCTCAACAGGGCCTGACCATGAGCGCGGCATTCCTTTCCCACATCGACAGCGAGCTTGAAGGCCTGAAGTCGGCCGGCCTCTACAAATCCGAGCGGGTGATTGCCTCGACGCAGTCGGCCGAGATCGAAGTCGGCGGCGACAAGGTGCTGAATTTCTGCGCCAACAACTATCTCGGGCTCGCCGACAGTTCCGAATTGCGCGAGGCGGCCAAGCAGGCGCTCGACCGCTATGGCTACGGCATGGCCTCGGTGCGCTTCATCTGCGGCACGCAGGAGGAGCACAAAGAGCTGGAGGCGACGATTTCCGCCTTTCTCGGCATGGACGACACCATCCTCTACGGCTCCTGCTTCGACGCCAATGGCGGCCTGTTCGAAACGCTGCTCGGCGAGGAGGATGCGATCATCTCTGATGCGCTGAACCACGCCTCGATAATCGATGGTGTCAGGCTGTCGAAGGCAAAGCGCTTCCGCTACGCCAACAACGACATGGCCGAGCTCGAGGCGCGATTGAAGGAGGCTAAGGATTGCCGCTTCCGGCTGATCGCCACCGACGGCGTGTTTTCCATGGACGGTATCATCGCCAATCTCAGGGGCGTCTGCGACCTCGCCGACAAATACGACGCCATGGTCATGGTCGACGACAGCCATGCGGTCGGCTTCGTCGGCGCCAACGGCCGCGGCTCGGCCGAGCATTGCGGCGTCGAGGGCAGGGTGGACATCATCACCGGCACGCTCGGCAAGGCGCTGGGCGGCGCCTCCGGCGGCTATACATCGGGCAAGACGCAGGTGGTCGACTGGCTGCGCCAGCGCTCGCGGCCCTATCTGTTCTCCAACACGCTGATGCCGGCGATCGCCGGCGCTTCTATCCGGGTGTTCGAGATGGTCCGCAACGGCGATGCGCTGCGCCGGCGCCTCTACGACAACGCCGCGCGGTTCCGCTCCGAGATGAGCAAGCTCGGCTTCACGCTGGCCGGTGCCGATCATCCGATCATCCCGGTGATGCTGGGCGATGCCGCATTGGCGCAGGAGATGGCGGCACGCATGCTGAAGCGCGGCATCTATGTCATCGGCTTCTCCTTTCCGGTGGTGCCGAAGGGCCAGGCACGCATCCGCACGCAGATGTCGGCCGCCCATTCCAGCGCCGATATCGACCGCGCGGTGGCGGCGTTTGGAGCGGTCGGTAAGGAGCTGGGTGTCATCTCCTGAGCCGCCGAAAGCGATTCCGAATCAAGGGATTCAAGGGACAAAAGAATGTCGAACATGATGAAGGCGCTGGTGAAGGCCAAGGCCGAGCCGGGCATCTGGATGGAAGAGGTGCCGGTGCCGGAGATCGGCCCCAACGACGTGCTGATCAAGGTCAGGAAGACGGCGATTTGCGGCACCGACGTCCACATCTACAATTGGGACCAGTGGGCGCAAAAGACAGTGCCGGTGCCGATGGTGACCGGCCATGAATTCGTCGGCACGGTCGCCGATTTCGGTGCGGCGGTGACCGAATACAAGGTCGGCCAGCGCGTGTCGGGCGAAGGCCATATCGTCTGCGGCCATTGCCGAAACTGCCGGGCGGGGCGAGGGCATCTCTGCCGCAACACGCTCGGCGTTGGCGTCAATCGCCCCGGTGCCTTCGGCGAATATCTGGCGATCCCACAGCACAATGTCGTGCCGATCCCCGACGACGTGCCGGACGAGATCGCCGCGATCTTCGATCCCTTGGGCAATGCGGTTCACACGGCACTGTCCTTCGACCTGGTCGGCGAGGACGTGCTGGTCACCGGCGCCGGGCCGATCGGCATCATGGGCGCGCTGGTGGCGCAGTGCGTTGGTGCCAGGAAAGTCGTCATCACCGACATCAACCCGGTACGGCTGGCGCTGGCCAAAAAACTCGGCGTCCAGCATGTCGTCGATGCCTCGAAGGAAAAGCTGCGCGACGTCATGCCGGCGCTCGGCATGACCGAGGGCTTTGACGTCGGCCTCGAAATGTCGGGAGCGGCTCCCGCCTTCCGCGACATGATCGACACCATGAACAATGGCGGCAAGATCGCCATTTTGGGCATCGCGCCGACCGGCTTCGAGATCGACTGGAACAAGGTCATCTTCAAGATGCTGCATCTCAAGGGCATCTATGGCCGCGAGATGTTCGAGACCTGGTACAAGATGATCGCTTTGGTGCAGGGCCCGCTCGACGTCTCCGGGCTGATCACCCATCGTATCGGCATCGACGATTTCCAGACAGGGTTCGATGCCATGCGCAGCGGCAGTTCGGGTAAGGTGGTGATGGACTGGTGAAGGCGGAATAAGAGATGCTGTCCCGCCGGCGTATCAACAATTCTGTTTGCTGACCTAGCCGTCGGCCAACGCCGCCTCCAGCGCCGCCACCCCGCGGACAATCGCCGCCCGCTCTTCCGCGCCCAGCCTCGCCAGCAATTCCCTTTCAAACGCCTTCGCCAGCGGCACCATCTCGCGATAGGCGGCAAGCCCCGCTTTGGTCAGCGTCAGATGCTCGACGCGGCGATCGTTCTCGTCGGGCGTGCGCGTCAGCCAGCGACGCCGCTCGAGTTCGGCGACGGCGCGCGACACCTTGGTCTTGTGCATGGCTGACTGCTCGCCGAGCTCCGTCGCCGTCATCGTGCCGTGCTGGCCTAGGCCGGAAAGCGTGCGCCATTCCGGCCGCGTCAGGCCGTGGCGGTCCTTGTAGATCTTCGAGAATTCGTGGCTGACCGCATCGGCAAGGCGGTAGAGCCGGTAGGGCAGGAAGCTTTCCAGTTCGAGGATGTCCATGGTTGCTTAGTCCTCGCAACGCCATCGCGGCATTGATAGTTACATTTTAGATGGTTACAAATGAAACCAGTTTGGTCAACCCGCGGACCGCCAGACGCCATCGCTGGGTGGAAATGGCAATCCGGGGATCATGCTTGAGGAGGACGCAATGGCCTTTTCCTACATGCCGGGCTTCGGCAACGATTTTGAAACCGAAACCTTGCCCGGCTCGCTGCCCCAGGGACGAAATTCACCACAGCGGCCGGCCTACGGCCTCTATGCCGAACAGCTTTCCGGTTCGCCCTTCACCGCGCCGCGCGGCACCAATGAGCGCTCCTGGCTCTATCGCATCCGGCCGAGCGTAAAACACACCGGCCGCTTCAAACCGGTGAGCTATCCGCTGTGGAAGACTGCCCCCAATGTCGGCGACCACGAACTGGCGCTCGGCCAGTACCGCTGGAACCCGGTGCCGATGCCGAAGGAGCCGACCGATTTCATTCAGGGCATACGCAGCATGACCACGGCCGGCGATGTGCTTGGGCAGACCGGCATGGCGGCGCATGTTTATGTTGCCAACCGCTCCATGGTCGACGACCATTTCTTCAACGCCGACGGCGAGTTGCTGATTGTGCCGCAGGTGGGCGCGCTGCGCTTCGTCACCGAAATGGGCGTCATCGAGCTCAGGCCGGGCGAGATCGCCGTTCTGCCGCGCGGTCTGGTGTTCAAGGTCGAGCTGGTCGACAAGGAAGTGCGCGGCTATGTCTGCGAGAACTACGGCGCCAAGCTGACGATGCCCGACCGCGGCCCGATCGGCGCCAATTGCCTCGCCAATCCGCGCGATTTCAAGACGCCTTGCGCTTGGTTCGAGGAGAAGGAGACGCCCTGCCGGCTGATCGTCAAATGGTGCGGCAATTTCCATGTCACCGAGATCGGCCATTCGCCGCTGGACGTGGTGGCGTGGCACGGCAACTACGCACCCTACAAATATGATCTTGCGACGTTTTCGCCGGTCGGTGCGCTGTTGTTCGACCATCCCGATCCGTCGATCTTCACCGTGCTGACGGCGCCGAGCGGCGAGGAGGGCACCGCCAACATCGACTTCGTCATCTTCCCGCCGCGCTGGCTGGTGGCGGAGGATACGTTCCGGCCACCCTGGTACCACCGCAACATCATGAGCGAGTTCATGGGCCTGATCCACGGCCAGTACGACGCCAAGGAGGAAGGCTTTGTCCCTGGCGGCATCAGCCTGCACAATCTGATGCTGGCCCACGGGCCCGACGCCCCTGGCTTCGAAAAGGCCTCGCGCACGGAGCTGAAACCGGTCAAGCTCGACAACACCATGGCCTTCATGTTCGAGACCCGATTCCCGCAAATGCTGACCCGCTACGGCGCCGAGCTGGAAACCCGGCAGGACAATTACATCGACTGCTGGGCCGATCTGAAGAAGCGTTTCAATGGCACGCCTGAGGGCGACTGGTCTTGAGCGTCGACCGGGTGCGCGATCGGTTGGTGCTTCTGGGTTCCAAGGGCGGACCGGCGGTACGGCCAGGCGGGCCTTGGCCGAGTTCGTCGCTGCTCGAGCTCGGCGGCCGCACCATTGTCGTCGACTGTGGGCTGGGCGTGACGCGGGCGTTTGTTGACGCAGGAGTCGGCCTGAAGGCGCTCGACCTCATCTTCATCACCCATCTCCATTCCGACCACGTGCTGGAACTCGGGCCGCTCATCCACACCGCCTGGACGGCCGGTCTGGCGAGCCCGGTCAGCGTCTTCGGACCACCCGGCACCGGCCATTACTGGAGGCGCTTCTGCCAGGCGATGGAATTCGACATCGAGATCCGCATCGCCGACGAAGGCCGGCCGGATATCCGCGAGCTGGTTTCGGTCGTCGAGTTCGGCGAGGGCAAGGTTATCGAGGACTACGGACTGAAGGTGACGGCGCTGCGCGTCGACCATCCGCCGGTGACCGACTGTTTTGCGCTGCGCTTCGAGCAAGGCGGGAAAAGCGTTGTCTTCTCGGCCGACACAGCGTTCTTTCCACCGCTGGCCGATTTCGCCAAGGGTGCCGACATTCTTGTCCACGAGGCGATGCTGGAACAAGGCATCGAGAGGCTGGTCGCCAAGACCGGTAACGGCGCGCGGCTGAGGGAACATTTGCTCGCCAGTCATTCGTTTGCCGATGAGGCGGGGCGCATCGCCACCGACGCCGGTGTCAAAAGACTGGTGCTGAACCACCTCATCCCGGCCGACGATCCCGAGATCGGCGAAGCCGATTGGATCACCGCCGTCAGGAAAACTTGGTCTGGCGACTTGACGATTGCCCGCGACGGCCTTGTTGTGGGCTTAAGCTGCGCCGAAGCCGCAGTAGGAGAGGAAACCGCATGAAGCTTGCCACATTGAAGGACGGGACGCGCGACGGGAAACTTGTCGTCGTCTCGCGTGACCTGACGCGCTTTACCGATGCCTCGTTTCTGGTGCGCACCCTGCAGGCCGCGCTCGACGACTGGAGCCGCATCGCGCCGCATCTCGCCGCCATGGCGGAATCGCTGGAGAACAATGCGGTGCCGTCGGCGCGCTTCCACGAGCATGACGCCCACTCGCCGCTGCCGCGCGCCTATCAATGGGCCGACGGTTCGGCCTATGTGAACCATGTCGAACTGGTGCGGAAAGCGCGTGGCGCCGAGATGCCGGCAAGTTTCTGGACCGATCCGCTGATCTACCAGGGCGGCTCCGACAGCTTCGTTCCGCCGCGCGATCCGATCCGCATGGCGGACGACGGATTCGGCATCGACATGGAGGCGGAAGTCGCCGTCATCGTCGACGACGTGCCGATGGGCGCAGGCCTCGAAGAGGCAAAAGCCGCTATTCGGCTGGTCATGCTGGTCAACGACGTGACGCTGCGCGCCCTCACGGGGCCGGAACTCGCCAAAGGGTTCGGCTTCTTCCAGTCAAAGCCGTCCTCTGCCTTTTCGCCCGTCGCGGTGACGCCGGACGAATTGGGCGACGCCTGGGATGGCGGCAAGGTCAGCCTGCCACTGCTCGCCGATCTCAACGGCAAGCCGTTCGGCCGGGCGAACGCCGGCATCGACATGACCTTCGATTTTCCGGCGCTGATCGTCCATGCCGCGAAAACACGGTCGCTCGCCGCCGGCACCATCATCGGCTCCGGCACCGTCTCCAACAAACTCGACGGTGGTCCGGGCAAACCCGTGTCGGCAGGTGGCGCCGGCTATTCCTGCATCGCCGAGCTGCGCATGATCGAGACCATTGTATCAGGCGAACCCAAAACGCCGTTCCTGCGCTTCGGCGACACCGTGCGCATCGAGATGAAGAACAAGGCGGGAAGTTCGATCTTCGGCGCCATCGAGCAGAAGGTCGAGAAATACTAGAGGTGAGGGAATGACGGGCGGGGCATTCTATCTTCTGTGCGGCGTCTGGGCGCTTGTGATGCTGGCGATCTTCATCCAGGCGATCCGGCTGAGTTATCGCATCGAGGCGCGCTCGCCTGACCTCACCAACCGCAGCGGCTTTCCAC
Source organism: Mesorhizobium sp. CNPSo 4689 (assembly GCF_057784325.1). NCBI lineage: Bacteria > Pseudomonadati > Pseudomonadota > Alphaproteobacteria > Hyphomicrobiales > Phyllobacteriaceae > Mesorhizobium > Mesorhizobium sp. CNPSo 4689. Next base: position 198,067 of record NZ_JBWLUZ010000006.1, on the reverse strand, counting down.
GCAACGCGATGATGTTCCACACCGTCACCAATCTGAACGTCGCGCGGGACGAGGAAACGCAGGCCATGCGCCGGCGCATGAACCGGCTGCTGCTGATCGTTGTCGCCGGTTTCGCGGTTATGTGGGCGGGCCTCTATCTGGTGCGGTCGACGGGCGCTTGACTGGCAGATGCCGTACTCCGTTCCCTATCTTTGTTGGATCGGACTTTGCAGCGTCGCAACCGGCTGGCTGTTGATCTCCGCAATTCGGCTCTGCCGGCAGGTCGAGGACCGGTCTGAAAGGCTGCGCAATTTCAGCAGCGTGGCGCGCCTACCGAAGCTTATTCATGTTGCTTTGAACCGGGACGTCGCAAGCGACGCCGAAACACAGGCGCTGCGGCGCAGCATGAACGCTCGTCTTACGGGTATAGTTACCCTGGCCGGCATTACAAATTTGGTTGCCTGGACCGGTTGGGCAGGCGCATAGCATGGATATTCTCACCCACTTCAGCCGCATGGCCGGCAACAATCTCTGGTCGAACGACCGGCTCTACCGTGCCGTGCTGCAGCTCAAGCCTGGCGAATTCGAAGCCGAACGCACCAGCTTCTTCCCGTCGATCAAGGCGACGCTCAACCACATCCTCGCGGTCGACTATCTCTATCTCGATTTCCTGGAGGAGGGTGGCGTTGGTGCTGCTGCCTATGATGATTATGTGCCGTTCGATAAACCTCAGGCGCTGTTTGCCGCCCAGGTCGCGGCCGACCGCAGGCTCATCGCCTTCTGCGACGCCCTGTCAGAGGCCGATCTCGACCGCCGCGTCATCACCGACCGGCGCGAGGACGGCATGATTCCGGAAAAAATCGGCGACATCCTCGCCCACGTCTTCCTGCACGACATCCACCATCGCGGCCAGGTGCACGCCATGCTGTCCGGCACCTCCGTCGCGCCGCCGCAGCTGGACGAGTTTCTGCTCGATTATGATGTGAAGCTGAGGAAAGAAGAGGTAGAGCGGTTGGGATTGTGATCGACCAATCCCCGATATTGGCGCCGCCCCTCATTGCCCTGCCGGGCATTTCTCCCGTAAACGGGGAGAAAGAGGCTGGCCGCAACCCGGCGCCATTTTCTGCAATGCTGACAATTGGCGAAAGCATCGGCGATAGCGTCCCTCGCCCCGTTTACGGGGAGAGGATGCCGGCAGGCAGGTGAGGGGCAGCTGTACGTCGGCAATTTGACCGTTACGCCGCTTTGCCGTCGACCTTGATCACGCCGCGCTTGATCTGGTCCTGCTCGATCGATTCGAACAGCGCACGGAAATTGCCCTCACCAAAGCCTTCGTCGCCCTTGCGCTGAATGAATTCGAAGAAGATCGGGCCGATCACGGTTTTCGAAAAGATCTGCAGCAGGATCTTGGTCATGCCGCCGTCGACCACGCCTTCGCCGTCGATCAGGATGCCGTGCTTCTTCATCCGCTCGATCGGCTCGTCATGGCCGCTCACCCTGTCATAGGACATGTCGTAATAGGTTTCCGGCGGACCCGGCATGAATTTCAGCCCGTTGGCCGCCAGTCTGTCGGTGGCGCCGTAGATCTCGTCGGTGCCCACCGCGATGTGCTGGATGCCTTCGCCATTGTATTTCTTCAGATATTCGGCGATCTGGCTGGTCTCGTCCTTGGACTCGTTCAGCGGGATGCGGATCTTGCCGCAGGGCGAGGTGATGGCCCGGCTGACAAGGCCGGTGATCTTGCCGTCAATGTCGAAGAAATGGATCTGCTTGAAGCCGAACAACTCGCGGTAGAAATCCCACCATTTGTCCATCTGGCCGCGATAGACATTGTGGGTGAGGTGGTCGAGATAATAGAAGCCGACGCCTTGCGGCCGCGGGTCGCGCTCGCCCAACCATTCGAACTCGGCGTCATAGGCCGAGCCCTTCTTGCCATAGCTGTCGATGAAATAGAGCAGCGAGCCGCCGATGCCGACGATGGCCGGCACGTCCAGCGCCTTGTCCTTGCCTTCGTAAGGCGTGGCGCCCTTGGCCACGGCATGGTCGAAAGCGTGCCTGGCATCGACGACCCGCCACGCCATCGAGGAGGCGCAGGGGCCGTGCTTGTCGACGAACTTCATCGCATGCGAGCCGGGCTCGGCATTGACGATGTAGTTGATGTCGCCCTGGCGCCAGACGGTGTTGTTCTTACTGCGGTGTTTGGCAACCGCGACATAGCCCATGCGGGTGAAAAGCTCGGCGAGCTTCTCCGGCTCAGGATGCGCGAATTCGACGAACTCGAAGCCGTCGGTGCCGGCGGGATTGGTCTTGCTGATCTTGGCGGGCGGTGCGTCGTGCGGGAAGGGGCCCATGGCAGGTCTCCGAAAGCTGTTCTGGCCGCTCTTGGCCATCCTTGCCCATTATAGCGCCAACCAACCGCACAGAGCTTGCATTCAAACGCTTGAAATGTTCATCTGATGCGTGAAACGTGCACAGAGAGGAGAACGACCGTGGATGATGTGCGCATTGATCAATTTGACCGCAAGATATTGGCGCTGCTGCAGGCCGATGCGCGGTTGACCAACAGCGATTTGTCGGACCGGGTGAATCTATCGCCGTCGCAATGCTCGCGCCGCCGTCAGCGGCTGGAGGAGGACGGCTATATCAAGGGGTATCGCGCCGTGCTCGATCGCGACCGGCTCGGCTTTTCGCTGGTCAACGTCATCTCGGTGACCTTGGCCACCCACAACCGCGACAATGCCAGGCGCTTCGGCGAATTGCTGGCGCGGCTGCCGGAAGTGCAGGAGGCGCACGCGCTGACCGGCGAGATGGACTACATCTTGAAGGTGGTGACGCCGGATCTGAAGTCGCTGTCGGAATTCGTCAACGACGTGCTCTTGCCGCACGAATCCGTGCAGCACGTGAAGACGGCGATCGTGCTGGAGACACTGAAGGAAACCGGCGCGCTGCCGATCTAAGCCTTCTGCTGCTGGACCAGCCCATAAAGATTGGTGCAGCGCGCGCCGGAGCGGCAATAGGCGAAGACGGGGCCTTCGAGTTCGTCTAGCGCTTTGGCCTGGTCCTCGACATTTTCCATGGTGATCTGGCCGCTGATGACCGGGACGAAGCGGAAAGCGAGTCCTGCCGCTTCGGCGGCTGCCTTGACGCTGTCGGCCGAGGGCTGGCCGGGCTGCTCATTGTCGGGCCGGTTGCAGATGACGCTCTTGAAGCCGGCTTCCTTGATGGCGGCGACGTCTTCGGGCTGGATCTGCCCCGCAACCGAATAGTCTTCGCTGATCTGGCGGTATTCCATGGTGTCCTCGCAATCCGATTTGGCGGCAGTCTTGCCACTCCCCGGTCGGACCGGCAATCCGCGCAGGGAAGAAATCTCCCTGCGCACATAGACATTTCCGGCGAGGAATCCAACCGGCCTTGCTCAACTGCCGAGGATGGCGCCTTTGATCTGGGCGATGTTGTTGTGCATCATGTCGATATAGGTCGAGGCCGGGCCGTCGGGCTGCGACAGCGCGTCGGAGTAGAGCGTGCCGCCCACCTTGATGCCGGTCTCGCTGGCGATTTGCTCGATCAGGCGCGGATTGGTGATGTTCTCGACGAAGATCGCCGCCGCCTTATCCTGCTTGACCTGATTGACCAGCTTGGCGACGTCGGCGGCCGAAGGCTCGGAATCGGTCGACACGCCCTGCGGCGCCAGGAAGGTCAGGCCGTATTCGTGTTCGAAATAGCCGAAGGCGTCATGCGAGGTGATGACGACGCGTTTTTCTTCCGGGATGGACTGGATCGCCGTCTTCACTTCGCCTTCGACCGCATCGAGTTTCTTGGTGTAGGCGGCGGCGTTGCTCTGGTAGCTGACGCAGCCCGCGGAATCGGCGGCGCAGAAGGCATCGGCGATGTTCTTCACATAGATCTTTGCGTTGGCGATCGACTGGAAGGCATGCGGGTCGGTGACCGTCTTGCCGCCACCCGTGCCGGCGCCTTCGGCAGCGTCGGCATCGGCGAACTCAGGCTTGAAATCGATCGGCGTCACACCCTTGGACAGCACCGCGATCGTCGCCTTGGTGGCGCTGGCGTCGACCAGGCGCTGCAAAAAGCCTTCGAAATGCAGTCCGTTGACCAGCACCACATCGGCGCCGGCCATCGCCACCGCATCGGCCGGGCTCGGCTCGTAGACATGCGCATCGCCATCCGGGCCGACGATGGTAGTGATGTTGACCCGGTCGCCGCCGACATTTTTCGCGAAATCGGCAATGACCGTGAAGCTGGCGACCACCTTGAGCGGCGCCGCGAAGGCCGAGGAGCCTCCAAAGGCACTTAATGTTATAACGCTCATCGTCAGGGCGGCGCGGATCGATTTCAGCATTGGGAAGATCTCCTTGTAGGGCGGGGGGTGAGGATCAGGCGGTTCGGTGGCGGTGATGCACGATGCGGGCGCGCAGCACGCCGCGCGTGCCGAACAGGATCGAGGCGAAGTAGACGACGCCGGCGGACAGGATGATGGCCGGACCTGACGGCAGCGACGCGTGATAGGAGAGCAACAGCCCGGCAATGCAGGAGGCGAAGCCGATCAGCACCGCCAGCACGCACATCGGCTCGACGCGCACGGTCCAGAAGCGGGCGGCCGCCGCCGGCAGCATCATCAGCCCGACCGACAGCAGCGTGCCCAGCGCCTGGAAGCCGCCGACGAGGTTGAGCACGACGAGGCCGAGAAAGATGAAATGCACAGGGCTGCCGAGACGGCTGACCGAGCGCAGGAACAGCGGATCGAGGCATTCCGCGACCAGCGCCCGCCAGAAGATGACGAGGCAGACCAGTGTCACCGCGACGATGCCGCCGATCAGCGCTAGCGCCTCATTGTTGAGCGCCAGCACGGTGCCGAACAGCACATGCATGAGGTCGACGCTGGAGCCGCGGATCGACACCATCAGCACGCCGATGGCGAGCGAGATGAGATAGAAGGCCGCCATCGAGGCGTCCTCGCGCTGGATCGTGAAGCGCGAGACGGCACCGGCGCCGAGCGCCACGATGACGCCGGCGATCAGCCCGCCAATGGTCATCGGCAGGATTTCCAGCCCATAGAACAGGAAGCCGGCGGCGGCACCGGGCAGGATGGCATGCGCCATGGCGTCACCCGACAGGCTCATGCGCCGCAGCATCAGGAAGACGCCGACCGGGCAAGCACCGAGCGACAGCATCAGCGAGCCGATCAGCGCCCGCTGCATGAAGCCGAAATCGGCAAAGGGGGCGATAAAGAGGGTGTAGAGCGCGTCCATCAGGCCGCCCTCGGCCCGGAGCCATGATGGTGTTCATGAACGTGATCGTGCCCGTGGACATGCCCGTGATCATGGCCTTCCGGCTCGCACCACGGCGCATTCTCTTCCCACGCTTCATGGAAGCGGCGGGCGCGCAAAAGGTTCTCCGGCCGCAGCGTTTCCTTGGTCTCGCCCCAGGCCACAGGCTGGCGGGCGAGCAGCAGCGTTTCTGGAAAATTCTGCCTGACGAGGTCGAGATCGTGCACCACGACCATGACAGTGCGTTCCTCGCCATGCCAGCGCTTGATCAGCGCGATCAGGTCGCCGACGGTCTTGGCATCGACGGCGTTGAACGGCTCATCGAGCAGGATGAGATCGGCGTCCTGCAGCAGCACGCGGGCAAACAGCGTGCGCTGCAATTGGCCGCCCGACAAAGTGTCGATCGGGCGCTTCTCGAAGCCGCCGAGACCGACGGCCATCAGCGCCTGGCTGACGGAGTCGCGATCCTCTTTTGTATAGCGGCCTAGCATGCCGCGCTTTGGCCAGAGGCCCAACGAAACCAGATCGACGACCCGCGCCGGAAAGGAGCGGTCGAGCTCCGACTGCTGCGGCAGATAGGCGGCGCGCACGCCGGGCGCGCGGATCACGCTGCCGGCCATCGGCTTGAGAACCCCGACGATGCCCTTCATCAGCGTCGACTTGCCCGAACCATTGGCGCCGACGACGGCGGTCAGCGAGCCCTTGCGGATGGTGCCGTCGAGATGATGGATCGCCGGGTGGCTGCCATAGCCGAGCGTCAGGTCGCGGAAGGTCAGGCAGGCATTTGTCATCAAACGATCCGTGGCGCGGAAATCCGCGCTGCTGCAGGCGGCCAAGTCGATATGTGATGTTATTACATTAGTCAACAAGCCATTCCGGCGGAATTGCGGCGCCCCGGTCAACTCGCCGTGTACGGCTGGCCTCGCGCCCACCGCCTTGGCTCAAGAAGGATTCGCCCAGGCGGCCTTGCCCGAAGCAAGCCGCAACTCTAAAGAGGCGCGACCCACAAAAGGAAGGAAACATCCCATGAGCATTCGTCGCATCGATGTAGGCCCGCGCATGACCCAGATCGTCATCCACGGCAACACCGTCTATCTGGCCGGCCAGGTCGGCGAGCCCGGCGGCAACGTTGCCTCGCAGACCCGCGACATTCTGGCGACCGTCGACGAATTGCTGGCCAAGGCCGGCACCGACAAGACCAAGATCCTGCAGGCGATCATTTGGCTGGATGACATGGGCACCTTCGCCGAGATGAATGCGGAATGGGACAAGTGGGTGCCTAAGGGCCACACGCCGGCCCGCGCCACCGGCGAAGCCAAGCTCGCCGGCCCGGAATACCTGGTCGAGATGATTATTACCGCTGCGATTTGAGGCATGGCGCTTTACCTTCTCCCCTTGTGGGAGAAGGTGGCCGAGCGAAGCTCGGTCGGATGAGGGGTGTTGGACTGATCGCCACCTTGAACAACTAAGCGCTTAAAACTGCTTGATCTTTTGACGCCTCATTTCTTCCAGCAACCCCTCATCCGTCTCGGCACTGCGCGCCGATCCACCTTCTCCCACAAGGGGAGAAGGGGTGTGGCACTACCCCTGCGATGGCCTGAACCGCGCCACCAGCGTGTGGCTCTCGGCCGCATAGGTGAAGCGGACATGGGTGACTGGATGCTCGGCGCTCCATGTCCGCCGTTCGACCACCAGGCACGGCGCGCCGGGCTCGATGTCGAGGGCATCGGCAATGTGCTGGTCGGCGGCAATGGCGCGGATGCGATGCTCGGCTTCGCTCCAAGGCACGCGGCCGATCAGCCAGGGGCCGGGTGCGATTTCAAGAAATTCCTCCTCGCCAGCCTCCACGACGGCGGTCAGATTGATCAGCCGTTGTTCGTGTGCGAACGGCCGCTGTCCGGCGAAATGCAGGCACTCCAGCGCCAGCACAGGCCCTGCGGCGGTTAGCTCAAGCAGGGCGCGGTCCTCGGCGCTGCTGCGCCGCTTCAGCCGCGCCAGCCTTTCATAACGATAAAGCAGGCCGAGCGCTTCGACCTCGATCCGGATGTCGTGGATTTCCAGCACCGCGGCTTGCGACTGCGGCCGGCGCACGAAGCTGCCCGAGCGGCGGCGGCGCTCGATCAGTCCGGCCTTGGCCAGCTGCGACAGCGCCTTGTTCACCGTCATGCGCGAGCAATTGTACTCAGACGTCAGTTCATGCTCGAACGGGATGCGGTGGCCGGGCGCCCAGGCACCTGACAGGATTTTTTCGCTGATGTCGGACAGGATGCGCTGGTGCAGCGAGCCGCCGCCTTCGACCACCGCTGTCTCGATCAGGCTCATGCCGAAAGCGCCGTCATCACTTTGCGAAACCGCGCGGCAATCGCCTCGCGTTTTGCATGCCTGCCGTCGCTGACCTGCTTCTTGCCATGCACCCAGACGCAATCGACTTTGGTGCCATTGGCGAAGATCCAGGCATCGAGGATCGCATCGCCGGCCTTTCCGGCCAGCGATGGATGATCTGCATCGAGCGAGACGAAATCGGCAGCGGCGCCGGCTGCGATCCGCGAAGGGCCAGCGCCCAGTGCTGGGCTGCCGCCGTCTAGTGCCGCATCGAACAAGGCGCGCCCGGTCGAGCCGCCGGCGACCGCCAGCACATTGCGGGCGCGATGCGCAAGGCGCTGCGAATATTCGAGCTGCCGCAATTCGTCAGGCAGGCCGATCAGCACGTTGGAATCCGAACCGACACCGAAGCGTCCGCCATGTTCGGTGAACAGCGGCGCGGCAAAGGTACCGTCGCCGAGATTGGCCTCGGTGATCGGGCAGAGACCGGCAACGGCACCGCTTTTGGCCATGCCGACCGTCTCGGCCTCGGTCATGTGGGTGGCATGGATCAGGCACCAGCGCTGGTCCACCCCGGCATTGGCGAGCAGCCATTCGACCGGGCGCGCGCCGGACCAGGCGATGCAGTCCTCAACCTCTTTCACCTGCTCGGCAACGTGGATGTGAACCGGCCCGTCTTGCGCCATGGCGGCGACCGAGGCGAGTTGATCCGGCGTCGCGGCGCGCAGACTGTGCGGGGCGACGCCGACGACGGCTTGATTCAGAGCGCGAACACACTCCCGGCTTTTCTCAAGCAGCGGCGCGAACCTCTCCACATCATTGATGAATCGCCGCTGGCCTTCATTGGGCGCCGCGCCGCCGAAGGAGGAATGCGCGTAAAACACCGGCAGCAGCGTCAACCCGATGCCTGTCTCGCCGGCCGCCGCCGCGATGCGCTCCGCCATCTCGGCGATGTTGGCATAGGGTTTTCCGTCGCGATCGTGATGAAGATAATGAAACTCGCCGACGCGTGAAAAACCGGCTTCCAGCATCTCGACATAGAGCTGGGCGGCGACCGCCTCGACCTGGTCGGGCGTCATCGACAGCGCGAAACGGTACATCACCTCGCGCCAGCTCCAGAAACTGTCGGCGGAAGGGCCGCGCAATTCGGCGAGACCCGCCATGCCGCGCTGGAAGGCATGGCTGTGCAGGTTCGGCATGCCGGGCAACAGGATGGCGTGTCGTTCGTCGCCGGCTTGCGGCGATGCACCTGCGTCGACTGTCACGATGCGGCCGTCAGCCAGTGATATCCTGACATTGCCGTGCCAGCCGTCGGGCAGCAGCGCCTGTTCCGCAAAGATCGCCGTCACGTTTTTCTCCGAATCCCGCTTTCCATTCACGATAGCACTTGCAGTGCGTTTCAATATGTATATACATAATTGCCATCCATTGAAACGGAAAAGATGATGGCGGCACAAATGAAAAGCCGGGCAGGGGGCCTTCACCTTTGGCGCAATGCGCGCCTGGCGACCTTGTCCGAAAACACGTCCGGACTGGGCATCGTCGAAAAGGGCGCGATCGCCGCGCGCGATGGCCTGATCGTCTATGCCGGCCCGGAAGCCGAGATGCCGTCCAGCCTCGCTCAGGGCGCCGAGAGCATCGACTGCGATGGCCGCTGGATCACGCCCGGCCTGATCGACTGCCATACACATCTTGTCTATGCCGGCAACCGCGCCAACGAGTTCGAGATGCGTCTGGCCGGCGCCACCTATGAAGAGGTCGCCAAAGCCGGTGGCGGCATCGTCTCGTCGGTCAAATCCTTGCGTGCCGCCAGCGAGAACGAACTTGTCGCCCAGACGCTACCGCGCCTCGATGCGTTGATGGCGGAAGGCGTCACCACCGTAGAAGTAAAGTCGGGCTATGGCCTCGACCTAGCCAATGAGACAAAGTCGCTGCGGGCCGCGCGGCAGCTGGGCAACAAACGCCCGGTGACGGTCCGCACTACATGCCTCGCCGCCCACGCGCTGCCGCCCGAGGCAAAAGGCGACAAGGACGCTTTCATTGATCTCGTCGCCAAGGAGATCCTGCCGGCCGTTGCCGCCGAAGGTCTCGCCGATGCGGTCGACGGATTCTGTGAAGGCATCGCCTTTTCGCCCGAGCAGATGTCTCGCGTTTTCGACAAGGCCAGGGCGCTGGGCTTGCCGGTGAAGCTTCACGCAGACCAGTTGTCCAATCTGCACGGCGCAGAACTCGCCGCACGCTATGGCGCGCTCTCTGCCGACCATCTTGAATACACCGATGAGGCCGGCGCGGCCGCAATGGCCAAGGCTGGCACCGTGGCGACGATCCTGCCCGGCGCCTATTATTTTATCCGTGAGACCAAGAAGCCGCCGGTCGCCTTGTTCCGCCAGCACGGCGTCAAAATGGCGGTCGCGACCGACTGCAATCCCGGCACCTCGCCGCTGACCTCGCTGCTCTTGACCATGAACATGGCGGCGACCTTGTTCGGCCTGACGGTCGAGGAATGCCTTGCGGGAGTCACCCGCGAAGCGGCCCGCGCGCTCGGGCTGCTGGAAAAGACCGGCACCTTGGAGGCCGGCAAATCCGCCGATCTCGCGATCTGGGACATCGAGCGCCCGGCCGAACTCGTCTACCGCATGGGCTTCAACCCGCTGCATGCCCGCATCTGGAGAGGACAATGACCGAACTCGTTTTGAAGCCCGGCAATGCGACGCTTGCCGACTGGCGCGCCATCTACCGCGGCGCCGTGCCTAGGCTGGATGACGCCTGCCGGCCAAAGATCAAGGCCAGCGCCGAGGCCGTCGCAAGGATCGTCGCCAAGGGTGAGCCGGTCTATGGCATCAACACCGGCTTCGGCAAATTGGCGAGCGTCCGCATTCCCGCCGCCGACCTCGAGACCCTCCAGCGCAACATCGTGTTGTCGCATGCCGCCGGTGTCGGCGAGCCGATGCCGGTCGCTGTCACCAGGCTGATGATGGCGCTGAAACTCGCCAGCCTGGCGCAGGGCGCATCCGGCGTGCAGCCGCAGACCATCGAATTGCTGGAAGCCATGCTCGCCAATGACGTCATCCCAGTGGTGCCGGCGCAAGGCTCGGTCGGCGCTTCCGGCGATCTGGCACCGCTGTCGCACATGACCGCTGTGATGATCGGCGTCGGCGAATGCTTTACACCGCATGGCCGTTTCCCGGCCAAGGTCGCCTTCGTCTCGCACGGGCTGGAGCCGGTCACGCTCGGGGCCAAAGAAGGGCTGGCGCTGCTCAACGGCACCCAGTTCTCGACCGCTTACGCTTTGGCCGCCCTGTTCGAGGCCGAGGTCCTCTACCAGTCGGCGCTGGTCGCCGGCGCCCTGTCGACCGATGCGGCAAAAGGCTCCGACGCGCCCTTCGATCCGCGCATCCATCTGCTCAGAAAGCATCGCGGCCAGATCGAGACGGCGGACGCGTTGCGCAATCTGATGGCCGGCAGCGCCATCCGAGAATCGCACCGCGTCGGCGACGAGCGCGTGCAGGACCCGTACTGCCTGCGCTGTCAGCCGCAGGTGATGGGTGCCGCACTCGCCGTGCTGCGCCAGGCCGCCGATACGCTGGGCACCGAGGCCAATGGCGTCACCGACAATCCGCTGATCTTCGCCGAGGATGACACGGCTCTTTCCGGCGGCAATTTCCACGCCGAGCCGGTGGCCTTCGCCGCCGACATGATCGCGCTTGCCGTCTGCGAGATCGGCTCGCTGTCGGAGCGGCGCATCGCCATGCTGGTCGACCCGGCGCTGTCCGGCATGCCGGCCTTCCTGACGCCGAAGCCGGGGCTGAACTCCGGCTTCATGATCCCGCAGGTGACCGCCGCGGCGCTGGTTTCCGAGAACAAGCAGAAGGCCTATCCGGCGAGCGTCGATTCCATCCCGACCTCGGCCAACCAGGAAGACCACGTCTCGATGGCAGCACACGGCGCACGCCGGCTGATCGGCATGGTGGAGAATGCCACGGCAGTCATCGGCATCGAGTTGCTGGCCGCCGCGCAAGGCTGCGACTTCCACGCTCCACTGCCTTCGAGCACTGCGCTCGAAGCTGTCCGCAAGCTGGTCAGGGCGGAAGTGCCGCATCTCGACAATGACCGCCATTTCCACCCCGACATGGAAAAGGCCATCGCCATTGTGCGCAGTGGTGCGGCGGTGGAGGCGGCGGGCGCGGTGGCGCTGCCCGCGATTTCGGGAGCGGCATGATGGCCGACTGGCTCACGGTAACGGACGGCACGGCACCGCTGCTGGTGTCGATCCCGCACACCGGCATCGATCTCGCCGGCCTCGAGAACCGTTTGGTCTCGCCTTGGCTCGGCCGCCGCGACTGCGACTGGTGGATCGACAATCTCTATGATTTTGCTGCCGGCCTCGGCGCGACGATCGTCCATACGGCGATCTCGCGCACCGTCATCGACGTCAACCGCGACCCGTCCGGCGCATCGCTCTACCCGGGCCAGGCGACGACTGGCCTTTGCCCGACCGAGAGTTTCGATGGTGATCCGCTCTACCGCGAAGGCGAAGAGCCGGGACCGTCGGAGATCGATGAGCGCCGCGAAAAATACTTCATGCCCTATCATGCCGCCTTGCAGGCCGAAATCGACCGGCTGCGCGGCCTGCACGGCAAGATCGTGCTCTATGACTGCCATTCGATCCGCTCGGTGCTGCCGCGCCTGTTCGAGGGCACGCTGCCGGTGTTCAACCTCGGCACCAATGATGGCAAGAGCGCCGATCCTGCGTTGCAGGCGATGGTTGGCCAGATCCTCGCCGAAACCGGCGAGACCTTCGTCATCAACGGCCGCTTCAAGGGCGGCTGGATCACGCGCAATTTTGGCAAACCGCAAAACAACGTGCATGCGCTGCAGATGGAGCTCTCCAACCGTGGCTACATGCGCGAGCCCGGAGGCAAGGGCGCGCCGGACAATTGGCCGGCTCCTTATGATGCCGAGTTTGCAGCACCGATCCGCGCCACGCTGAAAAAGATCCTCGAAACCGCGATTGACTGGGCCGGACGCTGACGCGCCGCCTTACTCGAAAGGGACAATGATGACCGATCCTCGCCACAACATCCGCGAAGTCCGCAGCCCGCGCGGCGCCGAGCTCAACGCCCGCACCTGGCTGACCGAGGCGCCGCTGCGCATGCTGATGAACAATCTCGATCCCGACGTTGCCGAAAACCCCAACGAACTGGTCGTCTATGGCGGCATCGGCCGCGCCGCGCGCACCTGGAACGATTTCGACCGCATCGTCGCGTCGCTGAAGACGCTCGGCGAGGACGAGACGCTGCTGGTCCAGTCCGGCAAGCCGGTCGGGGTGTTTCGCACCCATCCGGATGCGCCGCGCGTGCTGATCGCCAATTCCAATTTGGTGCCGCATTGGGCGACCTGGGAGAAATTCAACGAGCTCGATAAGAAGGGCCTGATGATGTACGGCCAGATGACGGCCGGCTCGTGGATCTATATCGGTACGCAAGGCATCGTGCAGGGCACCTACGAGACCTTCGTCGAGGCCGGCCGCCAGCACTATGGCGGCAATCTCAAGGGCAAGTGGATCCTGACCGGCGGCCTTGGCGGCATGGGCGGCGCCCAGCCGCTGGCGGCCGTCATGGCCGGCGCCTGCTGCCTGGCCGTCGAATGCGATCCCGACCGTATCGATTTCCGGCTGCGCACCCGCTACGTCGACGAGCGCGCCGACACGCTGGACGAGGCGCTGGAAAAGATCGAGCGCTGGACCAAGGCCGGAGAGGCGAAGTCGGTCGGCCTCGTCGGCAACACCGCCGATATCGTGCCGGAACTAGTGCGGCGCGGCGTGCGCCCCGACATGGTCACCGACCAGACCTCGGCGCATGACCCGCTGAACGGCTATTTGCCCAAGGGCTGGACGCTGGCCGAATGGCGCGAGAAGCGCACGTCCGATCCCAAGGCGGTTGAGAAGGCCGCCCGCTCGTCGATGCGCGAGCATGTAGAGGCCATGGTGGCGTTCTGGAATGCCGGCGTGCCGACGCTCGACTATGGCAACAACATCCGTCAGGTGGCCAAGGAAGAGGGCTTCGAGAACGCCTTTGCTTTCCCCGGCTTCGTCCCGGCCTATATCCGCCCGCTGTTCTGCCGCGGCATCGGCCCGTTCCGCTGGGCGGCGCTGTCTGGTGATCCCGAGGACATCTACAAGACCGACGCCAAGGTGCGCGAACTCACTCCCGGCAACACCCACCTGCACAATTGGCTGGACATGGCGCGCGAGCGCATCGCCTTCCAGGGCTTGCCGGCGCGCATCTGCTGGGTCGGCCTCGGCGACCGCCACCGGCTTGGCCTCGCCTTCAACGAGATGGTGGCCAAGGGCGAGCTCAAGGCGCCCGTCGTCATCGGCCGCGACCATCTCGATTCCGGCTCGGTCGCATCGCCCAACCGTGAGACGGAAGCGATGAAGGACGGCTCCGACGCCGTCTCCGACTGGCCGCTGCTCAACGCGCTGCTCAACACCGCGTCCGGCGCCACCTGGGTGTCGCTGCACCATGGCGGCGGCGTCGGCATGGGCTTTTCGCAGCATTCAGGCATGGTCATCGTCGCCGATGGCACGCCCGCAGCAGCAAAGCGGCTGGAGCGGGTGTTGTGGAACGACCCGGCGACCGGCGTCATGCGCCACGCCGACGCCGGCTACGACATCGCTGTTGACTGTGCCAAGCAACACCAACTCAACCTGCCGGGCATTTTGGGGTGAGAAACGTCCGGCCGCAGGCAGGCGAAAAGCCGCAGAAGCGGCTTTTCGCGTTTCGAACGCCCGTAGCCATTGCGGAGGGTTAAGCATGCGCATCCTTCGTGCCGCCGACTACCGCGTCATGCCGTGGAAGAACGGCGGCGGCACGACGACCGAAATCGCCGTCTCACCTGACGGCGTCGGGCTCGACGATTTCGACTGGCGCGTCTCCATGGCGCGCGTCGAGGCCGGCGGGCCGTTTTCGAGCTTTGCTGGCGTCGACCGCACCTTGGCCGTACTGGAAGGCGAGGGCATCATCCTCGATATCGCCGGTCAGGCCCCGCAGAAACTGACCAGCGCCTCCGCCCCGTTTTCCTTCCCGGCCGACGTGCCGACCGGAGCCGAGCTGATCGCCGGTCCGGTCACCGATCTCAACGTCATGACCCGCCGCACCCGCATGACCCACACTGTCGAGCGGCTGCTGATTTCGACCGCGATCGACGTTTCGCCGGCCGATGATGCGACGCTCGTCCTCTGCCTCGACGGCGAACTCGCGGTGCACGGCGCCGCGCCGGCGCGCCTGGGTCCGCTGGATGCGGTTCTGCTGGGGCAGGGCGCCTCGGAACTGCGCTTGGAGCCCACACGGACGGCGGCTCTGTTCGTCGTCCGCATCGGTCGTGTTGCCGGCAACGGTTAACGCCTGTCTCCAAACATGATCGCGCTGCCGGCGAAATATCGCGTAAGCTGTTGCCCGTACCACGAAAAAGCCTGAATCCGATCAAATCCGAATGGGTGCGAGGGGCGCTCATCCGGAAGTTGTCGAGAGACGGCGCCCTGTCGCGCGCGGAAACAACATTTCGACCAATGTCGCCATGCAACCAATTGCATTTGAATCGCTTTTAGGGACATTGCCGTGGCGGGGACGCCGCATCGCGCCCGCTATACGGAATTTTCAATGAACATACAGACGAACCCCGCCAAGATCGAAAAGACGAGCGCCGCCTTTCCGGCCATTACGGAAGAGCCGATCCGCTCCAATTTCCTGCCGGAGGACCGGCTGCGTGCGCTGGGCAGCGGCCTTGCCGAGGGCGAAGTCGGGGACCTGTTCGGGCTGACGCCGTTCGAATTCCAGGCCCGTATCCGCGACAGCGCGAAACGGATTCTCGAAGTCTACCGCTCGACCAATGCCGCGCAAGCGAAGGGCGAAACCATCACGCCGGCGGCGCAATGGCTGCTCGACAACAACTATCTGGTCGAGGAGACGATCTTCCAGGTCAAGCGCGATCTGCCGCGCCGCTTCTATCGCCAGTTGCCGACCCTGAAACTGTCCGACGGTACCAGCGTGCCGCGCGCTTTGGCGGTGGCCTGGACCTATGTCGCGCATTCCGACAGTTCGGTCTCGGCGACCATGTTCAAGTCGATCGTCGAGGGCTTCCAGTCGGTAGAGCCGCTGAAGATCGGCGAGCTCTGGGCGCTGCCGTCGCTGCTGCGCTTCGTGCTGATCGAAAACCTTCGCCGCATCGCCGTGCGCGTCAACCGCACGCGGCAGATGCGCCAGATCGCCAACGAAGTCGCCGACCGCGTGCTGGCGACCGACGACAACGCCGACCGCCAGGCGATCCTGTCGCACTACGTCACCCATGCGCAGGACACAACCTTCGCCACCCAACTGCTCTACCGCCTGCGCGACGGTTCGCAGAATGCCGGCCGGGCGCTGGAATGGCTGGAGGGCGAGCTCGAGAAGACCGGCTCCGATGCCGAGGAAATCATCATCTCGGAGCACCACACGCTGTCCAGCGGCAATGTCACCACCGGCAACATCATCCGCGGCCTGCGTCTGATCAACGACGTCGACTGGACGGTGTGGTTCGAAGGCGTCAGCCGCATCGACACGCTGCTGCGCGAGCGCACCGATTTCGCGGCGCTCGACTTCTTCTCGCGCGACCAGTACCGCACCGCCATCGAGGAGCTGGCGCGCCGCTCCGAGCTTTCTGAATACCGCGTCGCCGAGAAGGCGATCGAGCTCGCCGGCCGTGCTACCGGCGCCACCGAGAGTGCAGCGCATACGGATGTCGGCTTCTTCCTCGTCGGTCCGCGCCGGCTGGAGCTGGAAAAGGCGATTGGCTACCGGCCGACCGTCAGCGTCACCGTCAAGCGGACCTTCGCCAACACCGGCTGGCTGGGTGTCGTCGTGCCGGTGTTTGCGCTGACCGTCCTGCTTCTGGCGCTCGCCGGCAACGCGCTTGCCCATCTCGGCCTTTCGGTGCCGTCCATCGTGCTGATGCTGGCGCTGTTCGCCGTGCCGGCCAGCGAGGGCGCGCTCGCATTCTTCAACACCGTCGTGTCGCTTTTCCTGAAGCCGACGCGGCTCGTCGGTTACGACTACAAGCATGGGGGCGTGCCGGCCGAGGCGCGCACCCTGGTCGTGGTGCCCTCGCTGATCGGCTCGCGCGACGATGTCGAGGAAAACATCCGCAACATCGAGGTGCACCACCTCGCCAACACGGCCGACGAGATCCGTTTCGCGCTGCTTTCGGACTGGCCGGATTCCAAGACCGAGATCGACGCCGCCGATATCGAGATCCTGCAATATGCCCGCGACGAGATCGCCCGGCTCAACGCCCGCTATCCGTCGGAAGGGGCGCCGCGTTTTTATGTGCTGCACCGGCGCCGGCTTTACAATGCCGCGCAAGGCTGCTGGATGGGCTGGGAGCGCAAGCGCGGCAAGCTGCACGAGCTGAACCTTTTGCTGCGCGGCGACAGCGACACCACCTTCCTGCCGCTTGATGTGCCACTGCCGGAAAACGTCGTCCATGTGATGACGCTCGACGCCGACACGCGCACCACCCGCGATGCCGTCGCCACCTTGGCCGGCAAGCTCAGCCATCCGCTCAACCGGCCGCATTTCGATGCGGCCAAGCGTCGTGTCACCGCCGGCTACACCATCCTGCAGCCGCGCATCACCGCTTCTTTGACCAGCGGCGACGACGCCTCGTTCTTCCAGCGGATTTTCTCCGCCAATCGCGGCCTCGACCCCTACGTCTTTGCCGTTTCGGACGTCTATCAGGACGTCTTTGGCGACGGCTCCTTCACCGGCAAGGGCCTCTATCATGTCGATGCCTTCGAGGCGGCGCTGAAGGGCCGCATCGAGGAGAACACCATCCTCAGTCACGATCTGCTCGAAGGCGCTCTGGCGCGCTCGGCGCTGGTTACTGATGTCGAGCTGGTCGAGGACTATCCGATCCGCTACTCAGTTGATGCTTCCCGCCATCACCGCTGGGCGCGCGGCGACTGGCAACTGCTCGGCTTCATCTTCAATCCGCGCTCCGGCGTGCCGGCGCTGTCGCGCTGGAAGATGGTCGACAATCTGCGCCGCTCGCTGACGCCGATCTTCTGGGTGATGGCGGCGATCGCCGGCTGGACGCTGCTGCCCTTCACGCAGGCCGCGCAATGGCAGGCGCTGCTGATCCTCAGCCTGTTCATGGCGCCGACCTTCGACATCGTCAACGGCATCCTGCCGAAGAGCGGCGACCAGACGCCGCGAGGCCATTTCTCGGCGCTGGCGCGCGACACCGTCTTCGGCACGGCCCTCGTGGCGCTTAAGATCCTGTTGATGGCGCATAACGCCTGGATGATGGGCGATGCGATCGTGCGTACGGTCTACCGCCTGTTTGTCAGCCGGCAGAACCTGCTCGAATGGCGCACCGCCTCGCAGGCGCACAAGAGCGGTGGCAGCGATCTCGCAGCCTATTACGGCATGATGTATGGCGCCGTGATTATCGGCGTCGTCGGCCTGGCCATTCCAGTACTCGCCGATTCCACCGGCGCCTTCGTCGCCTTCTTCTTCGCGATTTTCTGGATCGGCTCGCCGGCGGTCGCCTGCTGGATCAGCCGCTCGGCCGAGACCGAGGACCGGCTGCGCATCTCGGCCGCCGACATCCATGCGCTGCGCACCGTGGCGCGGCGCACCTGGCACTACTTCGAGACTTTCGTCACCGCCGAGCACCACAATCTGCCGCCGGACAATTTCCAGGAGAGCCCGGCGCCGGTGGTGGCGCCGCGCACCTCGCCGACCAATATCGGCGTCTACCTGCTGTCGGTGGTTTCGGCGCGCGATTTCGGCTGGATCAGCCTGTCCGACGCCATCACCCGTATCGATGCGACGATGGCAACCATCGAGAGCATGCCGCGCGATCGCGGCCATCTCTACAACTGGTACGACACGACCACGCTGAAGCCGCTGTATCCGCTCTACATCTCGGCCGTCGACAGCGGCAACCTCGCCGGCCATCTGGTGGCGGTGGCGGCAGCCTGTGCCGAATGGGCGGAGGCGCCTTCCGTTCACCTGCAGGGCGACTTCGAGGGCATTCTCGACACGGTGACCATCCTCGACGAGAGCCTCGAGGAATTGCCCGACGACCGCCGCCAGCTCAGGCCGCTGCGCCAGCGGCTGGCCGATCGTCTCGACGGCATGCGGCGCGCGGTGATGACCATCAAGGCACAGCCCGAGATGGCGTCGATCCGCACCATCAACCTTGCCGTGCTCGCCGGCGAGATCCGCAAGCTTGCTGTCGCCATCCACACCGAGGCCGCGTCGCCGCGCAGCGATGTCATCGCCGATTGGGCGGCGCGGCTGGAGGCCACCTGCGAGGCGCATGTCCACGACTCGCATAATGACGAGAACGCCGTCGAAACCTTGCGCGCCAGGCTCCTGGCACTGCGCGAGCGCACGCGCCGCTACGCCTTCGAGATGGATTTCTCCTTCCTGATGCGGCAGGAGCGCAAGCTCCTGTCGATCGGCTACCGGGTCGAGGAACACCAGCTCGACGAAAGCTGCTATGACCTTCTCGCCTCCGAGGCGCGGCTGACCAGCCTGTTCGCCATCGCCAAGGGCGACCTGCCGACCGAGCACTGGTTCCGTCTTGGCCGGCCGATCGTCGAGATCGGTTTCCAGGGCTCGCTGATGTCCTGGTCGGGCTCGATGTTCGAGTATCTGATGCCGCCGCTGGTGATGAAGGAGCCGCAAGGCAGTATCCTCAACCAGACCAGCAAGCTGATCATCAAGCGCCAGATCCAATATGCCCGCTCGAAGAACGTGCCGTGGGGAATTTCGGAAGCCGCCTACAACGCGCGCGACCGCGAGCTGACCTACCAGTACACCAATTTCGGCGTGCCCGGGCTCGGGCTGAAGCGCGGCCTTGGCCAGAACACGGTGATCGCGCCTTACGCGACGATCCTGGCGGCGCAGTTCACGCCGCGCGAATCCGTCCAGAACCTGGCAAGGTTGAAGGCCATTGGCGCGCTTGGCCGGCACGGCTTTTACGACGCCGTCGATTTCACGCCGCAGCGTGTGCCCGAAGGCTCCGACCACGCCGTCGTGCTGAACTACATGGCTCACCATTCGGGCATGTCGATCGCCGCCGTTGCCGACGCCATCTTCGAGGGCCGCCTGCGCGACCGCTTCCACAGCGACCCGGTCATCGAGTCGGCCGAACTCCTGCTGCAGGAGAGGGCGCCGCGCGACATCCCGACCGCCACCGTCAGGACCGAGGCCGACGAGCGCTCCAAGGACGAGACCGAGACCGAAAGCCCGGACACGCGCATCATCCTCGATCCGGCACGCGCGCTGCGCTCGACCAACGTCATGTCCAACGGCCGCTATTCGGTGATGGTCACCGCCACTGGCTCGGGCTACAGCCGCTTTGGCGAGTTGGCCGTCACCCGCTGGCAGCCGGACCCGACCGAGGATCGGCTCGGCTCCTACGTCTTCCTGCGCGATGCCGGCACTGGCGACTGGTGGTCGGCGACATCAGAGCCGAGGCGGGCTGAGAACGAGCGCGTCCAGACGCTGTTTTCCGACGACAAGGCGAGCTTCATCAAATCCGTGGGATCGCTGCGTTCGGAAGTCGAATGCATCGTCATCTCGGAAGGCAATGGCGAAGGCCGCCGCGTCACGCTCTACAATGACGGCGCCGTCGATCGGCATATCGAGGTGACTTCGTTCGCCGAACTGGTGCTGGGCAACGAAGCCTCGGACTACGCCCATCCGGCCTTCTCGAAAATGTTCGTCGAGACCGAGATCGCGCCCAACAAGGGCGCCATCCTCGCCACCAGGCGCAAGCGCGAGAAGAACGAACCCGACCTCACCATGGCGCATTTCGTCACCGATCCTTCGGGACCGGCGCGCGATGCCGAGGCCGAGACCGACCGGCGCGCCTTCATCGGCCGCGGCCGCACCATCGTCGATGCGGCTGCCTTCGATCCCGGCGCAAAGCTTGGGGGCCATTCCGGCTTCACGCTGGATCCGGTCGCAGCCCTTCGCCGGCAGGTGCGCGTGCCCGCCAACAAGAAGATCTCGCTGACTTTCTGGACCGTCGTCGGCGCCAACCGCGCCGAGCTCGACGAAGCCATCGCCCGGCTCGACCATCCGGAAAGCTTCGCCCGCCAGGCGATGCTCGCCTGGACCCGCAGCCAGGTGCAGACCCGCCATCTCGGCCTTAGCCTGACCGACGCCGCCAATGTGCAGAAGCTGGCGCGCTATCTGGTCTATCCTGATTCCTTCCTGCGCCTGCCGGCCGAATCCATCGCGTCGGGTCTTGGCAAGCAGTCGAGCCTGTGGCCGACCAGCATCTCCGGCGACTTCCCGATCTTCCTGGTCCGCATCGGCGACGTCGCCGATCTGGAGATCGTCGCCCAGGCGCTGCGCTTCCAGGAATATATGCGCGCCCGCGGCATGATGATCGACTTCGTCGTCGTCAACGAACAGGCGTCCTCCTATGTGCAGGACCTGCAAAGGGCAGTCGAGACGCTGTGCGAAAACGCCCGCCTGCGCGGCAAGGAGCTCGGCCCGCGCCAGCACATCTTCGCCGTACGCCGCGACCTGATGGACGAGGCCACCTACAAGACCTTGCTCGCGGTTGCCCGTGTCGTGCTGCACACGCGCAACGGCACGATCTTCGACCAGATCGAGCGCGCCGAGGCGGCGGCGCTGCAGGCGCGTGATGCCCTGCAGCCGGCGCCGGGCGCAGCGGGCCCTCGCGAGCCATCACTGCCGGCACCGGCCTTCATGGCGCGCGCCTCGGCGGAAAGCAGCGCCGACGGCAGCGGCTTGAGCCTCTGGAACGGTTTTGGCGGCTTCGACGGCGACGGCCGCCACTACGTCACCCGTTTGACCGGCCACCGCACAACGCCCCAGCCCTGGATCAACGTCATCTCCAACGCCTCGTTCGGCTTCCATGTCTCGGCCGAGGGCGCGGCCTTCACCTGGAGCCGCAACAGTCGCGACTACCAGCTGACGCCATGGTCGAACGATCCGGTCTCGAACCGGCCGAGCGAGGGCATCTACATTTACGACCACGCCAGCGGCAAGGCATTCTCGCCGACGGCCGCCGTGCTGCGCGATCCCGCCATGACCTACGAAACATGGCACGGACAGGGTTTTTCGACCTTCCGCTCGAAGCGTGGGCCGCTGTCGATGGACCTGACGCATGTGGTGGACGCGGACGATCCGGTGAAGATCACCCGGCTGCGTATCCAAAATTCCGGCTCGGTGTCGGCGCGGCTGCGCATCTATGCCTACGCCGAATGGGTGCTTGGCGGCCATCGCTCGCGCACAGCGGCGACCATCGTCCCGTCGCGGGATGCCGCGACCGGCGCGCTGCTGGCGAAAAATCCCTATGGGCTCGATTTCAGCGAGCGGGTGGCCTTCCTGGCCGCCGGCGGCCCGGTGCATTCGGTGACGGCGGACCGCAGCGAGTTCATCGGCAGGCATGGCAGCAGCCAGTATCCGCAGGCGGTGCTGGCGGGTGCCAACCTGTCCGACCGCGTCGAAGCCGGTGATGATCCCTGTGCCGCGATCGCCAGTGATGTCGACATCCCCGCCGGCGGCGACGTGACGCTGTTCTGGCTGCTCGGCGACGCGGCCTCTGTCGAAGAGGCGAGCGCGCTGGTGCAGACCCATCGCGGCAAGGATTTCGACCAGCGTCTGGCCGACAATGAGCGCGTCTGGCGCGGCTTCCTTGATACCATCCAGGTCGAAACGCCCGACAAGGCGCTCGACGCCATGGTCAACCACTGGCTGCCCTACCAGAGCCTCGCCTGCCGCATCCGTGCCCGGTCCGCCTTCTACCAGGCGAGCGGCGCCTTCGGCTTCCGCGACCAGCTGCAGGACACGCTGGCGCTCTTGGCGCATGATCCAAAGCTGGCGCGCGACCAGATACTCAATGCGGCGCGCCGGCAGTTCCCCGAGGGTGATGTGCAGCATTGGTGGCTGCCGCGCACCGACGCCGGTGTGCGCACCATGATCTCGGACGACGTGGTCTGGCTCGCCCACGCCACCAGCCGCTACATCGACGTGACCGGCGATGCCGGCATCCTGAAGGAGCAGTTGCCGTTCATCGACGGGCAGGAACTCGGCGAAGGCGAGCACGATGCCTTCTTCACGCCGGAGATTTCCAAGACGCATGCCTCGCTCTACGACCATTGCGCGCGGGCGCTCGATCTTGCCATCAAGCGCAGCAGCCCCGCCGGCTTGCCGCTGATCCTCGGCGGCGACTGGAACGACGGCATGAACCGCGTCGGCGAAGGCGGCAAGGGTGAGAGCGTCTGGCTGGGCTGGTTTCTCTTGAAGACGCTGGGCGACTTCGCCCCCATCGCCAAGACGCAGGGCGACACCAAGCGCGCACAAACCTGGACAAAGCACGCCGACGCGCTGAAGCGGGCGCTGGAAAGCACCGCCTGGGACGGCCAATGGTATCGCCGCGGCAGCTTCGACGACGGCAGCCCGCTCGGCTCGCACAACTCCGCAGAGTGCAAGATCGACTCCATTGCTCAGTCGTGGAGCGTGCTGTCGGGCGAGGGCGATCCGGCGCGCTCGACCACCGCCATGCAGCAGGCGACAAAGATGCTCGTCGACGACGAGCTCAAGATCGTCAAGCTGTTCACGCCGCCCTTCTCCAGGACCGACAAGGACCCGGGCTACATCAAGAGCTACCCGCCGGGCGTACGCGAGAACGGCGGCCAGTACACCCACGCGGCGACATGGTTCGTCATCGCGCTGGCCGAGATGGGCCGCACCGACGACGCCTACCGATGCTTCTCGATGCTGAACCCGGTCAACCATTCCGCCGACGAGGCTACCGCCGAGCATTATCGGGTCGAGCCCTATGTCGTGGCGGCCGACATCTATGCCGGGGAAAGCAAGGGCGGTCGTGGCGGCTGGACCTGGTACACCGGGTCGGCCGGCTGGCTTTACCGGGCTGCGGTCGAAGGCATTCTGGGCATCGAGCGGCGCGGCAAGCAGATCACGTTCCGGCCGAAACTCCCCGGCCATTGGGACGGCTATGCGGCGACGCTCAAGATGCTGGAGGCCGAGGTCAAGGTTCGTGTCATCCGCGACAAAAAGGCCAAATCCATCTCGCTCGAGGTCAATGGAACCAAGACAAAATCCTCGTCCTTTGAGCCGAAGGCCGGCGACAAGGTCGAGGTGGTTGTCAGGATACCTGCGTGACATCAAAGGCTTGAAGCACTATCTGCACGTCCTTCGGGGCGGGCAGTACTCTCTCGTCTTTATTTGCGGATCATCTTGGCGAACGGCCGGCTCGATCTATTAGACCCAGCTACGCAAGCTTCCGGTGATTAAAAATGTGGCAGCGCTTCGGCGCTGCCATGATTTTGCCGCAAGGCTGACATTTCACCTTTTATCTCAAACCGTTAGGTGATCACGACAGATTTCGCAGCGTCGTCATCTTTTGTTCGCGAATTGGGAACGGAAGAGGTAGACGGGCATTGTTTTGCGACGCGTTAACCGGTACGTGTCAAGAAATGGTGCGGTGCACAATAAAACTTTTGGCGGAGTAGCTGAAGTGTCACTTCTGCAAATCTACTGGAGAGCGCTGGGTTATCTCGCGGCCGACAGAAAGCGCGTCGCGCTGATCTGCGGCGCGAACGTCGCGCTTGCCATTATCGCCATCCTCGAGCCGATCATGTTCGGACGGGTGATCGATGCCATCTCCGAGCATGGCTCGGTGTTCTCGACGCTGGGATTGTGGGCCGGCCTTGGTGCCTTCAACATCGTCGCCTTCGTGCTGGTGGCGCGCGGCGCCGACCGTTTCGCTCATAAGCGGCGCAGCGAAGTTCTGTGCCAGTCGTTCGAGCGCGTGATCACGATGCCGCTCGCCTGGCATCACCAGCGCGGCACCTCCAATTCGCTCCACACGCTGCTGCGCGCGGTGGAGACCCTGTTCAGCCTGTGGCTCGAATTCATGCGCCAGCATCTGTCGACGGCTGTCGCCCTGGCGCTGCTGATCCCGACCGCGCTCAGCATGGACGTTCGCATGTCGATGGTGTTGCTTGCGCTCGGCGCCCTCTATGTCGGCATCGGCCGGCTGGTCATGCGCCGCACCAAGGCAGGCCAGGCAGCGGTCGAGCGGCACTACCACACCGTGTTCGCGCATGTGACCGACTCCGTCAGCAACGTCGCCGTGCTGCAGAGCTACAACCGCATCGGCCATGAGACCGAGGCGCTGAAGCGTTACGTCAAGAACCTGCTCGATGCGCAGAACCCGGTGCTCGATTGGTGGGCGATCGCCAACGCGCTGCATCGCCTGTCGTCGACCATCTCGATGATGATTGTGCTGCTGATCGGCGCCTATCTGGTCACCCATGGCCAACTGCGCATCGGTGACGTCATCGCCTTTACCGGCTTCGCCACGCTGCTGATCGCCCGTCTCGACCAGATGTCGGCCTTCGCCAACCAGATCTCCGAGGCCCGCGCCAAGCTAGAGGACTTCTACCGCCTCGAGGACTCGGCCGCCGAAACCGCCGAGCCCGACGGTCTGCGCGACCTCGTCAACGTCACCGGTCACGTCCGTTTCGAACATGTCGGCTTTGAGTTCGCCAATTCCGGCCAGGGTGTCGACGACGTGTCGTTCGAAGTCCAGGCAGGCCAGACGGTCGCCATCGTCGGCCCGACGGGCGCCGGCAAGACGACGCTCATCAACCTGCTGCAGCGCGTCTTCACGCCGTCCAACGGCCGCATCCTGATCGACGGCATCGATACGCGTTCGGTGACCCGCAAGTCCCTGCGCCATTCGATTGCCACCGTGTTCCAGGATGCCGGCCTGCTCAACCGCTCGATCGAGGACAACATCCGCGTCGGTCGCGCCGAGGCGACCTATGACGAGGTCCACGCCGCCGCCAATGCCGCCGCCGCGCAGGACTTCATCCTGTCGAAGAGCGCTGGCTACGACACGGTGGTCGGCGAGCGCGGCGGCCAGCTTTCGGGCGGCGAGCGCCAGCGCATCGCCATCGCCCGCGCCGTGCTCAAGGATGCGCCGATCCTGGTCCTCGACGAGGCCACCAGCGCGCTCGACGTCGAGACCGAGGACCGCGTCAAGGAAGCGATCGACGAGTTGCGCCGCGATCGCACCACCTTCATCATCGCCCACCGCCTGACCACGGTCCGCGACGCCGACCTGGTCGTGTTCATGGACAAGGGCAGGGTGGTCGAGTTCGGTGGCTTTGCCGAATTGTCGCTGCGCAACGGCCGCTTCGCCAGCCTGCTGCGCGCCGGCGGCCTGCTCAACGACGAAGAAGTCCGTCGCCTCAGCCGGACAGTGAACGAAGCGGCTTAAGCGGGACGGCTTTCCCTTCTCCCACGGGGAGAAGGAAGAGCCTGCCTCGCCTGCGACAACCACTCGATTGCCCCAAACACGCCGCCGGTCTATGTAAGGCCGCATGAGCGACACCACCTCACGCCTTGCCGGCTGGATGGATATTGCCAACCCGACGCGCTTCGTCGGGCTGGCCGATAGGCTCGTGCCGTGGCTGGCTTCGGTCGCCGCCATCCTGCTCGCTGCCGGCCTCTACATGAGCTTCGCAGCACCTGAGGACTTCCAGCAGGGCATCACCGTGCGCATCATGTACATTCACGTGCCTTTCGCCTGGCTCGCCATGATGTGCTACACGCTGATGGCGATCTCGGCGTTGGGCACGCTGGTCTGGCGCCATCCGTTGGCCGATGTGGCGCTGAAATCGGCGGCTCCGATCGGCGCCGTCTTCACGGCACTTGCGCTGATCACAGGCTCCATCTGGGGCAAGCCGATGTGGGGTACCTGGTGGGTGTGGGACGCGCGACTAACCTCGGTCTTCGTGCTGTTCCTGATGTATCTCGGCATCATAGCACTGACCCGGGCACTCGATGTCGCAAGCCGCGCCGCCTGGGCCGCTGCCATCATCACGCTGGTCGGCTTCATCAACATCCCGATCATCAAATTCTCGGTCGACTGGTGGAACACGCTGCATCAGCCGGCTTCGGTGTTCCGCATGGGCGGCTCGGCCATCGATCCCTCG
This sequence comes from Mesorhizobium sp. CNPSo 4689, assembly GCF_057784325.1. NCBI lineage: Bacteria > Pseudomonadati > Pseudomonadota > Alphaproteobacteria > Hyphomicrobiales > Phyllobacteriaceae > Mesorhizobium > Mesorhizobium sp. CNPSo 4689. The sequence goes on along the minus strand of NZ_JBWLUZ010000006.1, from coordinate 171,424 downwards.
ATGTTGCGACCGCTGCTGGTGATGGCGCTCGGCTTCACCGTGCTGTTCTTCGCCCTGCATCTGATGGCCATGCGCACGGAAATCCGCCGACGCCGCGTCATCTCGATGCGCCGTGTGGCGGCGCGGCAGGCTAACTGACCTCAGTCGAAGATCAGCTACCGCTCCTCACCCCATCCGGCCGCGCGCAGCCACCGGCAGCGTTTCCAGCACCTTGTCGCCGTCGATCAGATGCACCTGGTCGAACAAATTGGTGACGACGCAGCAATGGTCGGGCACGACGCGCACGCGCTCGCCGATGCGAAGCTTGGCGCCATCTGAAAGCGTGACATTGCCATGCTCTTCGCTCAATCCGGCGATCCTCGCGCCCGGAATGCCCAGCAGCTCGCCGAAATCGGCCAGCCCCAGCGTGTCGCTGGACAGCGCCTTGCTGCCGGCATCGAGGATGGCGCGCGCCAGCGTCGGATGGCTGACCACCGTCGACAGCACCGTCAGCGCACAATCGTCGAGGCTGCCGACGCCTTTGGCGACCTGGTAGCGGTCGAGATAGATGTAGGTGCCGGGCCGATATTCGGTGACGACGCTGTCCTCGCCCGAGCGCCACATATCGGGCGTGCCGCCGCTGGAGATGCGGTCGCAGGCGAGACCTGCTGCCGCCAGCGCTTGTTTGGCATCTACGAGCCACGACTCGGCCTGAGCCGCGCGGCCGGCCGCCGGATAGGTCATCAGCCCGCCGAAGCGAAGGCCCCTGGCCTTGTCGATCTCGCGCGCCAGCGCGACCGCCTCATCGGCCGTCTGCACCCCGCAGCGGCCCATGCCGGTGTCGCATTCGACCAGCACCGGCAGCGGATGGCCGGCATCGGTGAATGTGGCGGCGAGCCCTTCCAGCGTCTCCCTGCTGTCGGACGTCACCGACAGCGTGACGCGGCCATGCAGCGCCTTCAGTCGCTCCAGCTTGGCGCGGCCGAGGATATTGTACGGGAGAAAAATATCTGTCAGCCCGGCATCGGCCATCACCTCGGCCTCGCCGATCTTCTGGCAGGTGATGCCGACCGCGCCGGCCGCAACCTGCTTCTTCGCCCAATAGGGCAGCTTGTGGGTCTTGATATGCGGCCTGAGCTTCAGTCCATGGCGGTCGGCATGCGCCTGCGCCCGCTTGATGTTGGCTTCGGCGCGGGCGGCATCGATCAGGATCGCCGGCGTATCGAGGTCGTCTATGCTGCGCATGGATTGTCACCTTGGGATTTGGCTGGACTTATGGCCCCGATCGGTCCGGATGTCATGAGGCCAGTATAGAGTTTGCGTCGACACCGGATCGGTGTTCGGCTATGCGCTGTAGGCGCCGCCTGAAGAAGGGATCACGACCATGAAACGCTCCACCATCAACGACATCATCCGCGACGCCGACGCCTTCATCCGCTCGTTCGGCTACATCATGCCGCCCTTCGCCTACTGGAGCCCGGAAGAGATGAAGGCGCGCAAGGCTGACTCCGCGGCCATTTTCACCTCGCGGCTCGGTTGGGACATCACCGACTACGGCCAGGAGAAGTTCGACGAACTCGGCCTGTTCCTGTTCACCGTGCGCAACGGCGTTTACGCGGACATGAAAAAGGGAATGGGCATGCTCTATGCCGAGAAGATCATGATCTCGCGCAAGGACCAGCTGTCGCCAATGCATCGCCACAACATCAAGGCCGAGGACATCATCAACCGCGGCGGTGGCAAGCTGGTGCTGGAACTGTTCATGCACGATCGCGACGGCGGTATCGATCCCAAGGCCGAAGTGTCGGTGCCTGTCGACGGAACCATCCACAGATTGCCGGCCGGCGGGCTGCTGAAGCTCGATCCGGGCCAGAGCGTCACGCTGATGCCGGGCGTCTGGCACGCCTTCTGGGCCGAGGGCAAGGATGTGCTGATCGGCGAAGTCTCGACCGTCAACGATGACCTCACCGACAACGTCTTCCGCGAGCCGATCGGCCGTTTTTCGAACATCGACGAGGACGTCGCACCAGTTCACCTTCTGGTGTCCGATTACGAGAAGTGGGTGGGGTAGGAGCAAGAGCGCCGAGAGGGCATCGGATATCGCAAGTCGGCGCCGCCCCTCATTGCTCTGCCGGGCATTTCTGCCCGTATGGTGACGGGGAGAAAGACGCTGTCGCAGATGGCTTCGCCAACTACCAGCGTTGCGGAATAGGCGCCAACGTCGCGATAAATCCCCCTTCTCCCCGTCACTATACGGGGAGAAGGTGCCGGCAGGCGGATGAGGGGCAGCGCCGACGTTTCCACGTTTGGCGCCAGGCACTTGGAGCCATCATCGCCGGTTCGGCGGTTGCTACCGCGCGTGCTTGTCGGCCTTGCGGGTGCCGAGCAAAAGCTTGCGCTCGAGATGCGCCCTGAGATCTCCGTAATAGGCGGTCAGGAACGCGCGCGCGTCGTGAGCTTGCGGCGCTGCACCTATCTTGCGCCCGATCGTATCGGCGACGGCCCTTAGTGCGAAATAGTCGTCGCGGCGCAGCACCTCTTCCAGCTTGTGCAGTTCGGCGATGCCATAGGCGTCGAGCTGGGCTTGGCTGAAGTGAAACGCGTTGGCGACCGGATCCTGCCGCAGCGACAGATCCTCGACCAACGCCAGCTTCGGCGCCTCGACCACCCAAGTGCCGGCCAGCAGGTCGCCGATGCGCAGGCGGTCGCGGTTGAAGAGCGGGAAGAGCGCGAACAGCAGCGCCCACACCAGCCCGAAGATCGTCGTCAGCGTGTCGGCGACGCCGGCGCCGCCGCGCCCGGCGAGGATGGACAGCGGCAGGAAGATTTCGATCTCGCGCATCAGATTGCGCGCGATCACCTGATCGATCGTGAGACCCGCGCCGCTGCGCGAGGCGACCCGTATGCCGACGATCCGCTTGCCGGGTGTCGCTGCGCGCCGGCCGGCCTCGAAGGCGATGAAATAGGCATTGCGCAGCAGGAAGATCAGGATGATCCAGACTATGAAGAGCGGCTGCAGCTCGTGGGCGCCAAGGCCTCTCAACCCGAACAGCGCGACGATAGTGATCACCACCGTCGCGGTGGAGATGATCACGACATCGAGCAGGAAGGCGGAAGCCCGCGTGCCGGCGTCGGCAAGCCTGACCCTGAGATCGACACCCTCCGGCGTGATCAGCGGTCGTGCCGCGACAAAGGCAGCGCGTCTAGCCATGTCGCACCAGCCGGAACAGGTAGAAATAGGCGCTCCATAGCGCCAGCATGCCGCCGCCTATGGCATAGCGCGCGCCATCGCTGGTGATCGTCTGCCGGCCGATGCCTTCGAGCAGGCCGGCAAACAAAAGCATAACCACAACACCGACCATGGCCGTCGCGGCCACCCGCCCGGCCTGGGCGGCGGCCGCCATGCGGGGCAGTTCGCCGGGAAAGGCGATGCGCGTGCCGATCCGCATGCCGGCGGCGCCGGCCAGCGCGATCGCGAACATCTCGGTGGTGCCGTGGATGGAGAGCCAGCCGCCGAGTTCGAAGCCCAGCCCCTTGGCCGCGTAGATCTGGAATATCGCGCCGAGCATGCAGCCGTTCATCAGGATGATGAGCACGCTGGGCACGGCAAAGGCGAAGCCCAGCGCGAAGGCCAGGATCGCCACCTGCGTATTGTGCGTGAAAAGATAGGCGGCGAAGCTCGACAGGAATTCGCTGCTGGCGCCGTCATAGAGCACGCTGCGCAGCATCTCGGCCGACGAATCCGGATTGCGCCCGCCGGCCAGGCCAGGCGCGATGATGGCGTCGTACCAGCCCTTGTCGGACGCCACCAGCCAGTAGCCGGCGCCGGCGCCTACCGCGGTCAGCCCGACGGACACCAGCGTCTCGCGCCACAGGTCGCGAATGGCGTGCGGCCAGTCATGCAGGAAGAAATCGCCGATGCGCTGCCGCAGGCCGCGGCGCGCGCCGTAGAGGTAGAAATAGCCGCGCAGGCAGAGCGATTCGAGATAGGAGACCAGGGCATTGTCGAGTGATGTCGCCCGCGCCACCGAGAGCGAAGACAGTGCCGACCGGTAGAGCAGGGGCAGCGACAGCAATTCCTCCTCCGACAGCGCGCGCGGCGCCCGTTTCTCGACACGCGCCAGCAGCGCCTCGAACGCCTTCCAATCCGCCTCGCGCTCCTGGCGGAAGCTGGCCAGCGACTGGCGTACGGCATTGGTGCCGGCTTGCATCGTCACAGCAAATCCTCCTGCTTGAGCTGCAGGTAGCGCTCGACCAGCGCCGGGCCAAGCCGCTGATGGCTGGCCTCGATGACATGCGCGCCAAGCAGCCTGAGCCGGCCGATCACCACTTGCCGCTCCCTGAGCAGGTTGCCGGCGGTGACGGCGCGCGCGACGTCTTCGGGGGCGGCGGGCGGCATGTCGGCCAGCGTTTCCAGCTCGACATCCTTCATCATCATAAACAGCACCAGATGCCGTTCGGTCAGCCGGCCGACGGTGCGCAGCATCAGTTCGGCGCTGATCGGGTCGACGAAATCGGTGAAGACGATGACCAGCGAGCGGCGGTCGAGCTTGGCCGACAGCGTGGTCAGCGCGAGCGTAAAATTGGTCTCCTCGCTGGAATAGTCGATCTCGGCCGCGCGCTTCTGGATCATCGCGAAGCTGGCGGAACCGCGCACCGCGCCGCTGGTGACGCGTGGCCGCGCATCGAACGAGAACAGGCTGACCATGTCGCCGCCCTTCAGCGCGATGAAGGCCGACAAAAGTGCGGCCGTCACGGCACGGTCGACCTTCGGCACGCCGTCGACCGGCTCGCACATCAGGCGCCCGCTGTCGATGGCGAGCACGATGTTGTTGTTCTCCTCGACCCGGAATTCGCGCGCCAAAAGCTTGCCATGGCGGGCGCTGCGCTTCCAGTCGATCATCCGCCGGCCCATGCCGGGCTGGTAGTCCTTCAGCGACTCGAACTCGCGGCCCTGACCGGCGCGGCGCTGGGCATGGCCGTCGGCCAGTGCCGAGCGCTGCAGAAGGGTGATCGCCTCGTCGCGGGCACTGCTGACATCGGGCAGCACCGCCACCTTCTTGTCCATCGGCAGCACGACCTGGTTCCAGACCAGCCCGAACGGTCCGCGCCAGCGCAGCCACAGGCGATCGAAGCTGGCAATGCCGCGCCGCAATGCCTCGAACTGCAGGTCGAGCGTTCCGCCGTCCCTGGTCGGAGCCAGCGCGCCGCCACTGCCTGCGACAGGCGTTAGCCGCGTATCGTGCCCGACCCGCGCCTGCAGTGCCCGCGGCCGGCCGGCAAAGCGGGCGGCGATCTGCAGGTTGAAGCGACCGCCGACGCCGATCTGCGGCGGCGCGTCGAGGCTGGCGCTGAGCGATGCCCGTCCGCGTCCGGCGGCCGCATCCACCGCCAGGAAGGCAAGCAACAGACAGATCCACAGCAAGCCGAGATACCAGAGCGACGGCAATGCCAGCGCCACCAGGAAGGCAGGGATGGCCCCCGCCGCCGCTGCCCAGATCGCTCTGCCGCTGGGATAGATCAACGCGGCGCTTCCGTCTGGTCGACAAGGTCGGACACGATCTGCTCGACCAGCCGCCCGTCGATCTGTGCCGCGGGCGACAGGATGACACGGTGGCGGAGCGCCGGCACGGCGAGCGCTTTGACGTCGTCGGGGATCACATAGGCACGTCCGTCCAACGCCGCCCGCGCCCGCGCTGCCCGCGCGAGCATAGCGCCGGCACGCGGGCTGGCGCCGACCTCCAGTTCCGGGCTTTGGCGTGTGGCGCGCACCAGCGAGGCAATGTAGCCGACGACATCGTCGACGAGCGTGACATCGCCGACGGTGGCAAGCGCCTTCTCCAGCGTCTTGCGGTCGGTCTGCGCCTCGATGCCGTATTGCTTGATGTCATGCGAGGCGGAGCCGCCGCCATGATGGACGATGATGGCGCGTTCCTCCTGCGCGTCGGGGTAGCTCACCCGGTGCTTGAACAGGAAGCGGTCGAGCTGGGCTTCCGGCAGCGGATAGACGCCCTGATGCTCGATCGGGTTTTGCGTCGCAACCACCATGAAGTTCTGGCCGAGCGAATGCGTGGTGCCGTCAAAGGTCACGGCGTGTTCCTGCATGGCTTCCAGCAGCGCTGCCTGCGTCTTCGGCGGCGTGCGGTTGATCTCGTCGGCGAGCAGCAGGTCGCAGAAGATCGGGCCGCGCGTCAGCGTGAATTGCCCGGTCTGGAAATTGTAGATGTTCGATCCGACGATATCGCCGGGCATCAGGTCGGGCGTGAACTGGATGCGCCCATAGGCGACGCCGAGCGCCTGCGCGAAGCAGCGCGCCGTCATCGTCTTGGCGGTGCCTGGCGGTCCCTCAAGCAGGATATGCCCGCCGGCGAACAAGGCCGTCAGCATCAGGTCGACCGTGTCATGCTGGCCGGTGATCGCCTTCGCCACCTCTTCCCTGATCGCATTCGCCAGGGTCTTCACATCATCGACGTTCACTGAGCCTCCTTGCCGTCCAGTCATGCAGCCGTTCTGCTGCCTCATGCATTTGCGCTAGGGTCCTGGCATCGTTTGCGGCCTGCAGGCGCACAGTAAAGCCGCCGGCCTCGTCCTTGTCGCGGGAATCCAGCCAGTGGTCGAGCGCTTCGCCCTGCAGGCCGTGCGGCGCGCCGAGCAGTGCCGCGGCGCGCGCCCGCGCCAGGGCGCCATAGCGGTCGCCCAGCTCCTCCAGCCGTCCGGCGCGCCTGAGCAGCATCGCCGTGGTGTCGACCAGCGCCCGCTTGCCGAAGGCGATAGCGCGCTCCTCGGCACGCGGCGGCCCGAAACGGCCAAGGCCGTGCAGGAAGGCCAGCGCCGAAGCGGCGAGGATGGTCAGCGTCAGTGCCAGGAACGGCGGCTCGACTAGGAGCTTGGCGAGATCGTATTTGCGCCCCGCGCCGTGCAGGGTGAGGTCGAACATGACCGTCCCTTCGTCGGGTGTCAGGAAGGCGATCAGGTCGCGCGCCGCTGCAGCCTTGTCCGGGTCCTTGAGCGCGGCGTTGTTGATCAGGTCGGGGTCGGTCAGGATGTAGAAAGGCTTGTCGGCGAGTTCGGTGAGAACGGCCTTGCCGTTGCCCGCCGCGATCAGCGGATGCTCCTCGGCCACCCACTGCATATCCTCGGGCGCGGCTACCAGCCTGCCTTCGATGTCGAGCTTCTCGACCGTGCTTTGGCCGACGCCGAGCTTTGCCTTGGTGATCCGGCCGAGCCATTCATTTACGACCGTGTCGGGCAGCCGCCCGACTTTGGTCTCCCAGCCTTCGTGCTCCAGCAGCGGGAACGTCTGCCATTTCGGCAGCACGAAGAGCGTGCTGAGGTCTTTGCGCAGATCGAGTATCCGGGTGAGCGCCTCCGGGTCGCTCTCGGGCGAGATGGTGACGATCAGCAATTTGTCGCTGGCAAGGTCGTCCTCGTTGCGCGCCATCGACGGTGGCTCGCCGGTCAATTTCAGCCATTCCACCAGGCCGGCATAGCCGGAGCCGCCCTTGGACAATGGCGTTGGCCCGCCATTGCCAGGCGTACGGAAATCGGGGGCATAGGTGGAGAGCAGGAAGAAACCGGCCGCCGCAAGCAGGCTGGCGAAAATACCCCAGAACAGCGTTCTGCGGCTGAACGGTTCCTGTGCCGCCTCGGCTGCCGAAGCGCTCATGCCCAGGCGTCCCGGAAGGCGAATCGCTCATAAGCGCCGCGCGCCTGTTGCCAGCCTTCGGCGCCGACCGGCCGGCGGGCGAACAGCGCGGCCTCGACGATGCGCGCTATCTCGCTGAAGGCACCGCGGGCCCGCGCCGGCAGGGAAGGCGCATTGGCGATGTCGCGCGAGGTCAGAGACGGCCGCAGGAAGTCGGGCAGGCGGCCGGCAATGTCGGCGACGCTGCGGCGAAGCAGAAGATGGACGGCTTCGTCATAGTCGCCTCGCGCGGCAAGCGCGTCCGCTTCCGACAGCAGGATCTGGGCTTCGCCTGCGTCGGGGCGCCATGCCTCTTCCGCCTCGGTCTCCTTGCGCGCGCGCCGCCACGGCAGGCGCCAGGCGACGCCTCTCACTTCAAGCACGATCAACAGCAGGATGATGGCCGCGCCCGATATCACCGCGGCCCAGAACAGATAGATCATATAGGGACCGAGCCGCTCCAGCATCTCCAGCAACGGCTTCAGCCATTCGGGCGGTTCAGGCTGAACAAGGGCCGGCAGGCCGAACTGAATCGAATCATCCGCAAGCAACTGCTTGTGCATCTTGGCCAGCCATTCGGCGTCCGCTGTGCCCAGCCCTGCATTTGCCACCCGCTCGCCCCCTGCAACCTGCGGTTCCGCGCCGACAGTGGCAATGCAGAATAAGAATTGCAAGTGGGCTGGACGGCGACCTTCAATCTTGGCAAATTTACTATCGAGTCCGCCAGTCTACACGCGGCGGTGAGCACGGGGGGTGCATCATGACTTCGACGACACTGGAACGGCCCGAAAAATTTCAGGTCGGCAGGGTGTTCAACAACACCTTTGCCGTTGTTGGCCGCAACATCGGACTTTACGTGGGTTTGGCTTTGCTGTTTTCAGGCCTGCCGACGATCCTTATCCAGCTGTGGACCGAATCGCGCATGCAAGCGATCCTGCAGGCCGATCCAGGCGCCGCGGCCGATCCCACCTTCGCGCTCCGCAATTCCTGGGTCACGTTTGTCGCCATTTTCATAAGCTCCATTTTAGCGCTGCTGCTTCAGTCAGCACTTGTGCAGGCCACGATCGAGGATTTGAACGGCAAGCGTCCGACCTTTGGCGACTGCCTGCAGATCGCCATTCGCTTTCTGCTGCCGACGCTGGCAATAGGTTTCCTCGTTGCTCTGGGGTCGGGCCTGGCCATGATCGCCTTGATCGTGCCCGGCATCATCCTGTGGCTCGGCTGGTCGGTTTCGGTGCCGGTTCTGATCCAGGAACGGCTCGGCGTGTTCGGCTCCATGTCGCGCAGCCGCGCCCTGACCAAGGGCAGCCGCTGGTCGCTGTTCGGCCTGTTCCTGGTCCTGATCATCATTGCCATGGTCATCCAGGCGGCGGTTGGCGTGGTTGTCTACCTGTTTCACGGCACTATCGCTACGATCGTGGCCGGGCTGGTGCAGAGCGTGATGTCGATGCTGCTGTCGGTCGCCGCCGCGGTCAGCTATGTCGAGCTGCGCCAGGTCAAGGAAGGCACCAGCGTCGACGAACTGGCGGAGATCTTCTCCTGACGGGGAGGGTTCTCACCACATCATGAACTCCTGCACATTGGCCTTCAGCCCGAACATGGCTGAAGGCCGCGCCTGTTCGTGGCCACCAGCGCCGCGATTGGCCGCTCGAGGCGCGCGATCCTGCACTCGCTTCCGTGAAGAAGGCGTATAATACGCAGCGCAATGACTGATTGCCGCCGGCAAAGGCGGGAGGACGCGAGACCATGATCCCCAATCTCAACATCGTTCCCTTCGTCAGCGTCGATCACATGATGAAGCTGGTGCTGAAGATCGGCGTCGAGCGTTTTCTTACCGAGCTTGCTGGCTACATCGAGGACGACTTCCGCCGCTGGGAGGCCTTCGACAAGACGCCGCGCGTCGCCTCGCACAGCGCCGAGGGCGTCATCGAACTGATGCCGACCAGCGATGGCGAGGTCTATGGCTTCAAATATGTCAACGGCCATCCCAAGAACATGCGCGAGGGCCGCCAGACGGTGACCGCTTTCGGCATGCTGGCCGACGTCCACAATGGCTATCCGGTGCTGCTGTCGGAAATGACCATACTGACGGCGCTGCGCACGGCGGCGATGTCGGCGCTGGCGGCAAAGCACTTGGCGCCGCCCAATGCTGATTGCATGGCACTGATCGGCAACGGCGCCCAGGCCGAATTCCAGGCGCTGGCCTTCAAGGCCGTGCTCGGAGTGCGCAAGCTGCGCTTCTTCGACATTGATCGCGCGGCGACGGAAAAATGCATCCGCAATCTCGCCGGCCTCGGCTTCGATATGGTGGCCTGCGGAACCGCGCAAGAGGCAGTCGAGGGCGCTCCGATCATCACCACCGTCACCGCCGACAAGCAGTACGCCACCATTCTCACCGACAACATGGTCGGCTCCGGTGTCCACATCAACGCGGTCGGTGGCGATTGTCCCGGCAAGACCGAGCTGCACCGCGACATCCTGCTGCGCTCAGACATTTTCGTCGAATACCCGCCGCAGACCCGCATCGAGGGCGAGATACAGCAGCTTCCTGCCGACCATCCGGTGACCGAGCTGTGGCAGGTCATTGCCGGCGTGGCCAAAGGGCGGCACGAGCCCGGCCAGATCACCCTGTTCGATTCCGTCGGCTTCGCCATCGAGGATTTTTCGGCGCTGCGCTATGTCCGCGATCAACTCGCATCGACTGGCCTCTACCAGGAGCTCGATATGCTGGCCGACCCCGACGAGCCGCGCGACCTGTTCGGCATGCTGCTGAGAGCGGCGGCACCGGTGAAGGTGGCTTAGGCCATCTTCAATGACAGCAGCTATGCGCTGACTGCACGCTTGTTCGGCAGAGGCAGGACGAGGTGATCGGCACGTCTGTTCGGGCCAGCGCGGCGGCGAGCCTTGCCTGCAGCAGCGACAGCTCGTCAGTGTCGCCGCGCCGCTTCAGGCATTCGACCAGCCCATGCAGCGCCCAGACATTGTCCGGATGCTGGGCACAGCGCTGCACGGTGCCGCTCAGGCCGAGATCGTCGCGGTAGACCTGCTCGGCCTCTTCAGCGTGCCCCTGGTCCAAAAGCAGCGCGGCCAGCGCATGGCGCGGCGGGTGCATCCACGCCCAGGGTTCGGTGTAGGAGAGATTGTCGTCGAGCTCGACCGCTCGCCGCAAATGGACATAGGCCTCCTCGTGCCGGCCCTGGTGATAGGCGAACTCGCCGTCGAGCAGGGCAGCGCCGACGGCGAGCGAGGCGAGGGTCGGGTTACTGAGGAAACGCCGCTCCGGCGGTATGTGGCTCAGGTGAAGGTGGAAGCGCTCGCGCTCCTCTTCGGCTGCCTTGAAATCCCGAAGAGTCGCATGCGCGACGCCCTTGGCGTAGTGCTGCATGGCCGTGGTCAGCACATAGAGCTCCGGCTCTCCAACCATCGGCTCGTCGATGATCTCCTGCCAGCGGCCGAAGCGCACTTGTACATGCGATTTCATGGCGTGGTAGCCTTCCACGGTCTGCGTCAGCTTCGGCCGGTCCGGGATGCTCACGACCTCGCGCGTCACCAGGTTGCGCACCTTGTCGGCCGCCCACAGGGCCGGTTTGTGCTGACCGAGGAACATGCAAGAAAACATCATCAGGTGCAGGTCGTGGCAGCAGCCGAGCAGGTAATAGGAAGTCTCCTGCGCATAGGCCAGATAGAGGTCGTTGGCGCGCACCGCCTTTTCGCTGGCGAGTTTTGCCTTCTCGTATTCACCGCATAGAACATAGATATGCCCCGGCATATGGTTCATGTGGCCAGCATCGGGACACATCGTGCCGAGCCGGTCGGCTGAGCGCATGCCGCGTTCAGGTATGGTCGACATTTCCAGCAGATGGATGTGCAGATGGACGATCGCCGGATGCTGCGCGACACCGCGTTCGTCTGAGAGTTTGATCGACCGCTCGCAGACCTCGAGCGCCTCCAGCACGTCCGAGTTCGGCGCCGGCTTGCCGGTCTTGAGGTCCCACAGACGCCGCACAGTGCGCATCATCAGCGCCTCGACGGTGAGCGCCATCACATCGTGGTCGTTGGGAAAGTCGCGGTAGACCGTCCGCATCTTGGCGGCATAGGCGTCGTCCCAATGCTCGAATTCCGCTGGCGGCACGCGGTGCGGTTTCTGGAAACGGCAGGCCAGCGCCTCGATCAGCCGCCTTTCGACCGTGCTCGCCTGATCGGTATTGGCGCGCGCAAGCTGGATGTGATCAAAGCAGAGTTTCGTCGCCCTGTTCGCCTCGGCCTCGCCATGCTCCTTCCAGGTCAGATTGTAGAAAGGTCCGGCGGCATAGGCGATGCCCCAATGCACGAAGGCGCAGTCAGGGTCCGTTTCCAGCGCCTTCTCGAAACATCTTATCCCTTCCTCGTGATTGAAGCCGTAGCACCAGTTCAGCCCGATATCGAACCAGCGCTGCGTCTCCGCCGAATGGGTGGAGATGGGACGCCGGTAGGAGCCGAGGTCGAAATGATCCATGCCTGATTGCTTCTCGCGCCGATGGTCAGTCAGGCGCAATCTGTGCCAAAATTCTCGCGCATGGCAAATGGCATTCGGCGGGCGCTTGCTTCCGCTCAGCTGTCAAACCGTCCAGGGCGAAACGGTTCAAGCAACGAATTTGGCGTCCCGCTGACGATTTCTCCGGCCAGCAATTCTCCCGCGACGAGGCCAAGCGTCGCGCCGCTATGGCTGAAGACGACGTGATAGCCCGGAATGCCGGTCAATTGGCCGATCACCGGCTCGCCATCGGAGGGGATTGGTTTTGGCCCGGTGTGATAGCTTGCCAGCGCGAGCGTCGGGTTTCCCTCCAGCACCTTGGAGGCTTCATCGAGCAATCCTGCAATGGTCGACAGCTTCGCCTCGTACGTGCCGTCGTCGCCCACGATTACTTCATCTTCGGACCAGGCCGAGTCGAGCGCGAAGGCGCCGTTGGGCGTCGGCCGGATGGCGACGAGCGGCGTGTTCAGCACGGCCCGGAGCGGGTGCTGCAGCGGCTTGGTGAGGACAAGCAGCGCGCGTGTCGTGCCGTCACCTATGCGTTTGCCGACCTTCGCCGCCATGCCCGGCACCGCCGAGCCTGTCGCGACCACGACAGCATCGGCATCGACCACTTGGCCGGAGGCCGTCCTCACGCCGCTGACACGGCCGTTGGCAAGCGAGACGTCGGCGGAACCCCCATCGGTGATGACATGGCCGCCGCGTTCGCGAAACTCCTTCAGCAGCAGGCCGATGAGCGAGGGCAGGTCGACCCATCCTTCGCCGGCATTGAAGATCGCACCCTGACGCGAAACCGCCTTTGCATCGACACCCGGGGTGACAGCGGCGATATCGCCAGGCGCGAGCAGGCGCGTTTCATAGCCGATCGCCTGTTCATGACGGGAGATTTCCGGGATCTGGTTGGAAGCATTGTCGGCATCCCAGGTGAGGCCGCCATCGAAGCGCAGCCAGGCACCGCAATCGTTGCCGGCGGCCAGTTTCCGGTAGCGATCGAGGCCCTGCATGCGGAGCTTGTGATAAGCGGCCGAACGCTTTCGCGCCGAATTGAGCCAGGCGAGCGAGCGCCACGACGCGCCATTGGCGAGCGGGCCGTCATTGACGATCGTCGTCTCCACGCCGAGGCGGGCGAGATGGACGGCCGTGGAGACGCCGAAGATGCCGCCGCCGATGACGGCGACCTTGAGGGCAGGATTGTGGGTCATGAATGCAGCTTTCGATGGTCGGACGAGTGGTTTTTCGGGGTCATGCCCTGCGCCTGGCCCGGCCAGCTTGGCGCGGCGGCATCGTTCATAGGACCTCAGCGAGGAATTGCCTGAGCCGCGGGCTCTTCGGCCTGTCGAATAGCTCCGCCGGTGGTCCGACCTCGACGATACGGCCTTCGTCCATGAAGGCGACCTGGTCCGCCACCTTGCGGGCAAAGCCCATCTCATGGGTGACGACGATCATCGTCATGCCGCGGCGGCCGAGATCGGCCATCAGGTTGAGAACGCCCTTGACGAGTTCGGGGTCGAGCGCGCTCGTCACCTCGTCGAAGAGGATGACTTCGGGATCCATCGCCAGCGCGCGGGCGATCGCCACGCGCTGCTGCTGACCGCCTGACAGGCGGCTCGGCCGGTAGTCCTTTCGCGCCGCGAGGCCCACTTCGGCAAGGCGCGCTTCCGCCTGGCGCCTGGCTTGGTCTGTCGCCATGCCCTTGATCTTGGTGAGGGCGAGCATGACGTTCTCGAGTGCCGTATGGTTCGGGAACAGATTGAAATGCTGAAAAACCATGCCGACGCGCCGGCGCAGCGTCTCCGGTCTCATCGCCAGGATGCTCTCGCCGTCGAGCAGCACGTCGCCGGCCTTCGGCTCGACCAGCCGGTTGAGGCAGCGCAGCAGCGTCGATTTTCCGGAGCCCGAAGGTCCAATGACGCAGGTGACCGCCCCCGGCTCGACCTTGAGCCGGATCTGCTTGAGCACCTGAAGCTCGCCATAGGCCATGTCGAGATCGAGAACCTCCAGGCTGCCGGCCTTGACGGCCGACGGCGCGGCTGTGGGCAATGCTGAGGTTTTGCCGGCTGTGTTCTCCAGTTCGCCGACCTCGACAAGGCCGCTGACAACGCCGCCGGGCTTCTGCTTGCCGAGCCGCAGGCGATTGTCGATGGTGTTGACCACATGGGTCAGCGGCACGGTGATGATGAGATAAAACATGCCGGCCAGAAGTAGTGGCGACAGGTTTCCGGTGACCACCGCCTGGTCCTGGCCGATGCGGAAAATCTCTCGTTCGGACGCCAGCAGGCCGAGAAAGTAGACGAGGCTGGAATCCTTGACGTTGCCGATGAACTGGTTGACCAAAGCAGGGAGCACGCGGCGCACACCCTGTGGGATCACGATCAGTCGCATGCCCTGGCCGTAGCTCATGCTGAGCGCGCGGCACGCTTCCATCTGGCCGGTTTCGACGCTCTGGATGCCCGAGCGGAAGATTTCGCCAATATAGGCGCCGGCAATCAGGCTGAGCGCCAGGATGCCGAGCGGGTAGGGGGAGGGGCCAAAGATGTCCCGGCCGATGCGTGCGAACCCCTGGCCGATCAGCAGGATGGTGAGAATGGCCGGCAGGCCGCGAAAGATGTCGGTGTATATGCGTGCCGGGATGCGCAGCCAGGCGGAGCGCGAAATGCCCATCACCGCAAGGATCATGCCCAAGAGGATGCCGAGCACGGTGGAAGCCGCCGCGAGGATCAGGGTGTTTTTCAGCCCGACGGCAAGCAGCGCCGGCAGGACCGATGCCATCGCGTCCCAGTCGAAAAAGCTGCGCTGAAGGTTCTCGAGCCAGTTCATCTGCCAACCTGCCTTGCGCGGCGGCAAAGCCACCGCGTGATCGCTCATGCCTGTTTGAGGCCGCCGGCATTCGCGCCGGCGGCCTCACGCGGCTCAGTTCTTCTTGGGGAGATATTGCTCCGGCATCGGCGATCCGGGGAACCATTTCTGGTAGAGATCCCTCCAGGTGCCGTCCTGCATCGCTTCGTGAATGCCCTTGTTGAGCGCTTCACGGAAGGCGTCGTTGCCCTTGCGAACGACAAAGCCGGCCGGTGCATCGAAGGAGGGGATATTGATCGCGACCTTCAACGCCGGATAGCGCTCGCCATACTGTTTCGCCGCCTCATAGTCGAGGAAGTGCGCATCGACCGTGCCATTGTTGAGTGCGGCGATGGCGGAGTTGTTGTCAGGGAATTTCACCAGGTCAGTGTCCTTGAAATTCTTCGCGGCATAGATCTCCTGCAGCGTTCCCTGAACGACGCCGAGGCGCTTGCCGGCCAGGCCTTCGGCGCCGGTGATCTTGGCGTCAGACGTCAGTACCGAAAGGTATCCGGCCAGGTAGCCGTCGGAGAAATCGACGTTCTTCTTCCGCTCGGCAGTCGTGCCGATGGCGGCGACCGCGACATCGAAACGTTCATTGGCGACCGAGGGCATGAGCGCGGAGAATTCCTGGCCGGTGAAGGTCACCTGATCCGCCTTGAATCCCATCCGCCCCACCACGTTCAGGAAGAATTCGAGGTCGAAGCCGGTGAATTTGCCGTCGGCGGTCGTGAAGGCATAGGGCTTTGCATCGCCCATTGTGCCGACACTGATGGTCTTGGCATCGATCAGATTATACGGGTTGTCCGCGGCCCAGGCCTTGGGCAGGGACAGGGCGGCCAGCGTGACGGCGAAGATCATGGAGCCGATGCGCTGCCGCGGGCTCGATGTGAAAAGACCTCTGATGCTCATGGTTGTTCTCCACTCTGAAGATCGGTCCGCGGGGGCGCTGCTTTCACGGCGGACACGCGCCAATTTTCAATACGGCTTGCGATGCGACGCCTCCAGGCGCTCTTTTTCTTGTGAGACCGGTCTCAAATGTAAATGAGACCGGTCTCTTGACATTTGTAGTCACGGGAATGACCATCCGTCAACGAATTCGGAAGCGATTTTTTCCACAATGAAACGTCCGCCCAAGGCTCCCTCCATCACCGTCAGCGATGTCGCCCGCCAGGCGAAGGTCTCGAAAGCGACTGCAGCGCGCGTGCTGGGTGGCTATGGCCGGGTGAGCAAGACGGTGCGCGCCGCAGTACTCGAAGCGGCGAAGGCGCTCGACTATCGTCCAAACGAATTGGCGCGCAGCATGACGACGGGACGGTCAGGCAGTATCGGCGTGGTCGTCGGCGACATCGAGAACCCGTTCTTCTCGCTGGCGGTGCGCGGCATCAGCGACGCGGCGCGCCTGTCGGGCATCAACGTCATCCTGGCCAATTCGGGCGAACAGGTCGAAGCCGAGAAGAATGCAATACGCGTTCTCATGGCAAAGCAGGTTGACGGTCTGATCGTCACGCCCGCCCAATCCGGAGAAATCGCCCATCTCGTGGAGATTGCGCGCGGCACCTGTCCCCTGGCGCTGCTCGACCGGGCGCTGCCGGACCTCGATGTCGACACCGTCACCGTCGATGACCGCAATGCTGCCTTGCGCGCCACCCGCATCCTGACGCGGGCAGGGCATACCAGGATCGCCTATATGACCGCCGCGGTATTGTCGGGGGATTTTCGCGGTGGCGAGTCGAGGATCAACACGTCCACCGTGCGTGAGCGCATTCTAGGATTTCTCGATGCCTGCCGGGAAGCCGGCATAGAGCGAGCCGAACGCAACATCCATTTTGGCTCCGGGCGATCCGAGACGTCGCGGGCCGCGATGCACGAATTGCTCCAGAGCCCAGACCGGCCGACGGCGATTCTCGCATCGGACAGCGTCGTGGCCCTCGAACTGTTCAAGGCGATCCGGGAATGCGGCCTGCGCATTCCGCAGGACATGTCGCTGATCACCTTCCACGATGCCGACTGGACGAGCGTGACCACGCCGCCCATCACTGTCATCGACCAGCCAGTCTATGCGCTGGGAAAATCCGTGGCGGAGCTATTGATACGCCGCCTGAAAGGCGATGACCGGCCGCCCGAAAGGATTATCCTGCCGACGACCATCATCGAGCGGATGTCGGTCGCGCAGGTTCCGGACGTCGTCAGGCAAGCCACCGCCTGACGCGCCCACAATAGATCAACAGATCAGCTCTCCAGCCAGACCTTCTCGAAATGCTGCTCGAGCGACTGGTGCTGCTCGCAGCCATGCACGCCCTTGCGGTAGGTGCGATAGACCGAGCGCCAGTAGGGCTGGATGATGATGCCGGAGTCACGCAAATTCTGCTCGATCTTGGCCATGATCTCCTTGCGCGCCTTGGCGTCGGGCATTGCCAGCGCCTTGTCGAGCAGTTCGTCGAACTCCTTGTTGGCATAGGCACTTTCGTTCCAGGCCGCACCTGACTTGTAGGCGAGCGCCAGCACCTGGACGCCGAGCGGCCGTCCCAGCCACTCCGTGCAGGAGAAGGGGTATTTGCTCCAGTCGTTCCAGAAGGTCGCGGCCGGCAGCACGGTGCGCTTGATCTTCAAGCCTGCCTCGCGCATCTGCGCGGCGATCGCATCGCCGGTACTCTTTTGCCATTCGACATCGACCGAGATCAACTCATACTCGTGGTCGGCCTTGCCGGCCTCGGCAAGCAGCTTCTTTGCCTCATCCAGATCACGCTTGGCCGGGCCGATATCGGCATATTCGGGGTGCATCGGGCCGACATGGTGGTTATCGGCAGGCTTGCCGCGACCGTCGATGCCGAGCTTCAGCACGGCTGAATTGTCGACGGAAAGCTGGGCGGCGCGACGTACCTTGACGTCGTCATAGGGCGCATTGCCGACATTGAAGCGCGCCACGATGGTCGAGCCGGTGGCGATCTCGGAATTCTCAAGCCCCATGTCTTCGGTCTGCGACACGGCATCGGAGGCGGTCTCGTGGTCGGTGTCGATCTCGCCGGATTCGAAGGCCGACAGCATGGCGTTGGGATCGGAGCCGTAATCGACCCATGTGATGCCGTCGAGATGGAACTCGCCCTTCCACCACGGCTTGTCCTTGCGCCGCACCTCCGCACTCGTCTCGGCATCCCATTTCACCAGCTCGCAAGGACCGGTGGTGATCGCCAGCGCCTTCATCGGGTCGCCGTCGCCCTCATAAGAGCGGTGCATGATCAGCGCCGGATAGTCTGCCATGCCGGCGATCAGCGAGATGTCGGGCTTGGGCAAATTGAGTTTCACCGTAAAGTCGTCGACCTTCTCGATGCCGCCGTCGACGGGCTTCTTGGTGTCGGCATTGACCAGCGCGCCCATGCGCGCGGCGACCGAATTGCCGGCGACGGAGGCATCGCACCAGCGCGTCAGATTGTGGACGACGTCGTCGGCGTTGAACGTATCACCGTTCGACCAGGTGATGCCCTTGCGCACATGCAGCGTGAGCGTCTTGGCGTCGTCGCTGGTCTCCCAGCTTTCGAGCAGCCACGGCTCGAAGCTGAAGTTGGTGTTCCAGCGCACCAGATATTCGTTGCAGTGGCGCGCGACATTCGACATTTCGACGCCGTCGAAGGTGCGCGGATCCTTGAATCCCTTGACGTTCATGGCGACGCGCAAGGTGCCGCCGCGCTTTGGCTCCTCTGCGCGGGCGGGCGAGGGCGCAAGGCCGCCGAGCGCCAGCGCCCCGGCGGCGCTGACGCCGAACCCGGCCATCAGGGCGAGGTACTCGCGCCGGTTCATGCCGCCCTTTTTGAAATCGTCGGCGATCGGCTTTGCGCGCGGGTGCAGCTTTCGGTCGGTCAGCATGAACTTCATCGTCGTTCCCTCCTGTTGGTGCATGTCGCCAAAAGCATGCCCTCGGGCCTGACCCGAGGGTGCGCTGCGGTTTTGGGCAACGACATGCACGAAAAACCAAGTCGCTCCGGTTTGCCGCCAGACGCGTGGGAGGATGCGGTTCACCGGAGCGCCATTGCCTCAGGCGATGATAGGGCGGGCTTACGCAGGGAAATGTTCGCTTTTCCGCAGTTCTTGTGCGCTGTTCCGCAACGGTTGCGAGCGCGGCGAGACAACGAGATGGCGCTCAGGACGGCTGGTTGTTCTTGCCCAGCATGGTGACGGAAGCGATGGCCGAGAGGATATCCAGAAAAGCCTCGCCGGCGCGCGGCACGCTCTTGCGGGCGCGCAAAAAACTGTGCACGAGGCGCGGCTCTTCCTGCCACCAGGCCGAGCCGCCGGCGGCAACGATGCGGTCGCGATAGGCCTCGCCGTCCGACGACAGCGGATCGCATTCGGCCGTAATGATGAATGTCGGCGGCAGGCCGGAGAAATCACTGTCCTTGAGCGGCGAAAAGGTCGGATCGTCGGGCGATTGTCCCGGTACGGAGCGGATGCGGCGATAGAAATCGATATCGCCGAGCGAAAGCAGCGGCGCCTCGGCATGCTCGACATAGGAGCGGCCGGTCCCGTCGCCGCCGAGATCGGGATAGATCAACACCTGTCCGGCCGCGCGGCGCGGGTGGCGGCGCGTCGCATGCGCGACCGCGGCGGCCAGAGTGCCGCCGGCGCTCTCGCCGCACAGCACGATCGGCAGGGCGCTCGTCGCGGCCGCCCATTCGAACGCGGCCAGCGCGTCGTCGAAGGCGGCAGGATGGCGATGTTCCGGCGCCAGACGGTAATCGGCCGACAGCACCTCGAACCCGGTGGCTGCGCAGATCTCGGCGCAGATGTCGTCATGGCTGTCCAGCCCGCCAAGCACGAAGCCGCCGCCATGATAGTAGACGACGATCGCCTGCGGCGCCTTGCCGGCGAGCTGGTAGTGCCGGACGGGAATGTCGTGATCGGCGGTGGTGACTAGGCCGTCATCGGCCGAGACACCCGACGGATGGCCCTGGTGGAAGGCCCGGCACATCGCGTCATAGACCGCCCTTTGCTCGGCGATCGGCAGCTCGGCGATTTCGGGCGGATACCATTCGTTGACCCGGTCGATATAGACCCACAAAGCCGGATCGAGCCGCCTTGCGTATTTCCCGCGCTTGGTCATGTGGTGGACCGTGCCCATCGCATCCGATCCCTGGGTCAGAGGTCGTCGTAGAGCCCGGCCGCGTTCTCATAGGTGAAGCGCAGCGGCACCGAACCCTCGACCTGCCAGACGCCGACCGCATCGCCCGACAACAGCCGGCAGGCATCCAGGGTGTTGGCGACGGCGCCGCCATAGAGCCGGTTGGCGAGGTTGAGGATGGCGGTCTGGTGCATGGCGGCACTGGCGCTGCCGCAGGCGTCCTTGACCAGCAGCACGCGGAAGCCGAGCGCCACAGCGTCCCTGACGGTGGCGTCGATGCAGGCCTCGGTCCACACGCCGGCAATCACCAGCCATTCGATGCCGGCGGCCTTGAGCCGGTCGGCGAAATTTCCCTTGCCGAAGGCGCTGGCCTCGGTCTTGATCAGCATCGTCTCGCCGGCAGCCGGCGCCACTTCCGGGCAGATCGCGGTCAGCGGATCGTCCTTGTCGGAGAAGGCCGACTTGCCATCGGCATCGACCGGATGGAACGGTCGTGCCTTGGCGAGATCGACGATATAGGCCCAGTGGTAGAGCGGCACGAAATTGCGCCGCGCTGCTTCTTGCAGACGCTGGACGTTGGCGAGTATGTCGCCGAACCCTTCGACCAGATAGCGCTTGTCCTGGCGATGCTCCTCCTGGAGATCGATGAACATCGCCGCCACAGTGCCTCTGCTGATCGAGATCGGGCGCTTCATTCAAACGTGCCTGTCAAGGAAATCATCCTCATAGGGGAAGCGCGACAGAAGCTCGGTGCCGGTCTCGGTGATCAGGATCTCGTCCTCCAGCTTGACGCCCTCGCGGCCGCCTTTCTCGCCGATATAGCTTTCGACGCTGACCACCATGCCGGGCACGATGATGCCGTCGCGGCCATAGGTCTCGTAATCCATGGCATGCGCGATGAACGGCGTCTCGCCATGCATGCCGACGCCGTGCATCACCGACGTATAACGCTGGTCGATGAAACGGTCCGGGATCTTCCACGCCTTTTCGGCGATCTCGCGAAACGCCATGCCAGGCTTGACGATCGAAATGTTGTGCTGAACCTGGTCATGCGCCATGCGGTAGAGCGATTTCTGATAGTCGGTCGGTCTGCCCGGCCCGCAGCGGAAGGTGCGCGAGAAGTCGGAATAATAGCCGTAGCAGCCGATCGTGTCGGTATCGAGCGCCAAGAGCTCGCCCGGCCTGATCTTGCGGCCGCTCGCCTCGTTGAACCACGGATTGGTGCGCTGGCCCGAAGTGAGCAGGCGGGTTTCGATGAACTCGCCGCCCTGCCGGATCACCTCATGGTACATGATGGCGAAGAGGTCGTTTTCGGAAACGCCGGGTTTTATTGCCTCGCGCACGGCTGACACGGCAGCCTCGGCGCCGGCCATCGACACCTGCAGGCATTTCACTTCCTCCGGCGTCTTCACCGCGCGCACCGCCAAGATTTCGCCCTGGCAATCCCTGACCTCGCAGCCGCGCTTTTCAAGCGCCAGCGCTTGCAGATGGCCGCAGCGATCGAGGCCGAGCTTCATCGAGCCGCCGCCGTGCTTTTTCAGGAGCTCGGCGATCTCGTCGGCGAACGGGCCGGCGGTCTCGTCGTCGCGGCCCGACACCGACGACCACACCAGCTTGGAAGGCCGCGCCTCGTCGATCGTGTCGAGCACCATGGAGACATGGTAGCTCTGCGGATATTCGAACAGCACGATCGGCCCTTCGGTCGGGATGAAGAAATAGCGGGTCGAATTGCGCAGGAAATAGCCGAACATGTTGCGCGAACCGGTGGCGTAGCGCTGGTTGTAGGGGTCGAACAAAACGACGCCGCCATAGCCGGCCTCGCGCATCCAGGCGCGCAGCTTGGCCAGCCGCCCCTTGCGCAACGCATCCGCATCGATGAAGGACGGCTCGGTGTCCGAAAGCCACATGCCGCCGGCCGGATCGGCCGCCGCTGGGTGGCGCATGCGGTCCTTGAAGTCCACGTCCTCGGTGCTGTCGGGGTCGAAAACGACGATGCTCATGGGTGCCTCCTGAAGCGGCGAAGATGGGCCAAGCGTCATGCAAAGGCTGTGCCGAATCCCGCAAATGTCGTGCCGGATGCCGCACCCTAATGCCGCCGCACCGCCTTCGGCGCATGCCCATGTTCCTCGCGAAACGCCCGGGCAAAGCTCGACATCGAAGCAAAGCCGCAGGCCAGCGCCACGTCGCGCACCATCAGCGTCGAATGCGCCAGCAGATCGGCGGCGCGCTTCAGCCTGAGCCGCCGATAGTAGCCATTGGGCGAAATGCTGAGCTCGGTGCGGAAATTGCGCTCGAGCTTGTCCGGCGAAACGCCAAGGCGTGTCGCCAGCTCCGCCATGCCAAGCCGATCCTCCACCGCATCCTCCATGATGGCGATGGCCGACAGCACCAGCTCGTTCTGGACGCCGGTGCGCAGCCTGAGCGGCATCAGCTTGCGGTCGACGCTAGAGCGCAGCGGGCTGTGCACGAACCATTCGGCAACGCCGGCGGCGAGCTCGGCGCCATAGTCGCGGGTGATGATCCCCAGCATCATGTCGAGGCTGCCGACGCCGCCGGCCGACGTAAACCGCTTGCGGTCGATGACATAGAGATCGCGTCTCAGCTCGATGTCCGGAAACGCTTCGGTGAAGGCCGCCTGGCTGGTCCAGTGCAACGTGCAGGCATGGCCGTCGAGAAGGCCGGCGCGGGCGAGGAAAAACGCCGCATCCGCCACGGCACCAATATCGGCGCCGCCCCTGAGGCTCTTGCGGATCCAGCTCACCGCCTCGTCGGCGACGAGATGGTCGGCATCGCCGCCGGAGCAGACGACGATGCGGTCGACCTTCGGTGCATCGCCGGCAAAAAAGCCCGGCTGGATGACGACGCCGTTCGAGGCTTCGACCGGACCCTTGCCGGCGCCGACGATCACCCAGCGATAGCATTCCTTCTTGGCCAGCACATTGGCCGCACGCAGCGGCTCGATCAGCGAACTGAACGCCATCATCGGGAAGCCGGGGAAGACCAGCACGGCGAAGGTGAGGGGGGCTTCGGCCGCCGCCGGCTGCGCACGCTCACGTTTTCGGTTGGCGAGGGGGGCACTCACGATTGTGTATTTCCCAGGCGCATCATTGGTGGCAGAGAACGGAACTGTAGCGGGCGTATCCAGCCGCTGGCAACGGAGACAAGCGACCATGTTTGCGGCAAAAACCATCGACAGCAGCGACAAGGTAGCGTTCTATCGCGATCTCGCCACCCAGCTGAAGGCGCTGCTGGAGGGCGAGCGCGACTCGATCGCCAACGCCGCCAACACCGCCGCCCTGATCTTCCAGATGGTGCCCGATCTCAACTGGGCCGGCTTCTATTTCCTGGCATCCGACGAGGAACTGGTGCTCGGCCCCTTCCAAGGCAAGCCGGCCTGCGTGCGCATCGCGGTCGGCAAGGGTGTCTGCGGCACCGCCGTCGATTTGGATATGTCGATGCTGGTCAAGGACGTGCACGATTTTCCCGGCCACATCGCCTGCGACGCGGCCTCGCGCTCGGAACTGGTCGTGCTGCTCAGGGACAATGACGGCGTCTTCGGCGTGCTCGATCTCGACAGCCCGACGCCCGGCCGCTTCGACAAGGAAGATCAGGCCGGCATCGAACAGCTCGCGGCGATCTATGTAGCGGCGAGCTCCTTCGAGGACTAGGGCATATTGATATTCAGCAGAGCCCGGCCTGACCTGAATCTCAACATGCCCTAAACGAACTTCACCAGCATCAGGCTAAAGCCGCCGACGAACAGGAAGGCGAAGAGGGCCAGCATCAGCGGGCGCAGGCCGCGCGAGCGAAGCTGCGAGATATCGGCCTGAAGGCCCACGGCGGCGAGCCCCATGGTCAGCATGATCTGGGTGGCCAAAGCGATCGCCGAATGGATTTCGGCAGGCATTGCGACCATGCTGTTCAGCGCCACCACCGCGATGAACGCCACGACGAACCACGGCATGGGCGCCTTCGCCGCCGACGGATCGGCGCTGCCGCGGCGCGCCATCAGGCCGAGCGCGAGCACCATCGGCGCCAGCATGGCGACGCGGGTCAGCTTGGCGACGGTTGCGGTCTCGCCGGCCTGCGTGCCATTCTGGAAGCCGGCGCCGATCACCTGCGCCACCTCGTGGATCGAGGCGCCCGCCCACAGGCCGAACGCGTGCTGGTCGAGGCCGAAGACCGGCGCCAGCAGCGGAAAGCCGAGCATGGCAACGGTGCCGAACAGCGTGATGGCGGCAACGGCGTAGGTGACGTCTTCGTCGCGCGCGTCCGTTACGATGTTGGTGGCGACAATGGCCGAGGCGCCGCAGATCGAGGTGCCGGCGGCGATCAGCTGCGCCAGCTTGCGGTCGACGCCGAGCAGCCGGCCGAGCGTGACGGTGAAGACGAAGGTGGCGCCAAGCGTGACTGCTACGATGCCGACGCCGCCGGCACCGATCGCCGCCACTTGGCCGAGCGTCAACTGGAAGCCGAGCAGCACGATGGCGAAGCGCAACAGACGGCGCTGCGAAAAGGCGATGCCGGCCTTGGCATGCGCCGGCGTGCCCAGCACGTTGGAATAGATCATGCCGGCGACCACGGCCAGGATCATCGGGCTGAACAGTGCGAAGCCTGAAACGCTGCGGGCCGAGTAGGCGACGCTGGTGATCATCGCCACCAGCACGATGCCGGGCACCACGCCGGCCCAATTGACCGCCGTCGCGCCTGTGCGCGTTTCAACGGCGGCTTCATGTACGATTGGAAGATCGTTCGCGGTGGTCGACAGGAAAGACAAGGAAATTCTCCAGACGAATTCGCCAGTGGAATGCCATTCCATTACCGATCTTTCCAACGAATTATTCGCATCACAATGATCGATTTTTACGAACGATTGCGAGGCCGTCGAATTGACTGCGGATGATAGGGCTTCGCAACTGCCTCTATCCGCCTCGGCAGACGGCTTGACGCTTCGCCGTTTCTGCTCCAGCTTGCCGCCATGTTCGCCTTTCCCGCAAACTCGAAGCGACGCCGCCGTTCTCACGAGCGGCAAGCTGATTGCGCGAAGATAGAGGCCGGCTAGTCGACAATCCGGTCTGTTCGTCCCCAGCCCCGCCCATCCAAAACGGATCGGCGGGTTTTTTGCATTTGGAGCACTTGAATGACATTTGACCCTACCATCCAATTTCGGCTGGCCGAGCCGGCGGAAGCCGCCGCCATCCGGGACATCGTGCGCGCCGCCTATGCCAGATGGGTGCCGGTGATAGGCCGCGAGCCCTTGCCGATGCGCGCCGACTACGACAGGGCCGTCCGCGAGCATCAGTTCGACCTTGCCATCGAGAAGGGCGAGATCGTCGGCTTGATCGAAACCATGCGGCATGACGACCACCTCTGGATCGAGAATGTTGCCGTCGCGCCTGACGCGCAGGGCAGGGGCATTGGCCGGCTGCTGCTCGACTGCGCCGAGCGCAGGGCCGTCGAAGCCGGTTGCGCCGAGCTTCGCCTGCTGACCAATGGCGCGTTCGAAGCCAACGTGCTGCTCTATCGCAAGCAAGGCTACACGATCGACCGGGAAGAGGAATTCATGAACGGGATAACCGTCTATATGAGCAAGCGGTTGACAGGCTGATGCAGGCGGCCGGTGCTTCACACCGCCAACGACACCGTCTACGGCCTGGCCTCCTACATCCAGGCCAAGGACATCCAGAAAGCCCGCGAAGTCGCAGCCCGCATGCGCACCGGCAACGTCTACATCAAATACCCGACCTGGGACGCCGGCCTGCCCTTCGGCGGCTACAAGCAATCCGGCAACGGCCGCGAATACGCCGAATACGGGCTGGAGGATTTCCTCGAGATCAAGGGCATCGCCGGGTACGAGGCGGCGGAGTAGGGCACGCCTCAATCTCGACCACGCGCCAGAGCCCGCTTCTAGAGGCGGTCACGCCATTTGGTCGAGAAGTTTAGATCTCGCACTAGGGTGAAGCTGTCGCACCATCTGACGCGCATTTGATCGCACACGTCGGGAATTCTGCGATTTGCCCGCTGGGTCGTTGGTTTCGAGACTTCGGTGGTAACGACTGTTCGAACGTCCGGGGCGAATAAAGCGTGTGCAATCAGGAATGGGTCACGTCCGATCTTAATGATCTCGGCGTCTGTGAGGTCAGCGGCATAGGCGTTGGCGAGAACTTCCTGGACCCGCGCAACGTTAACGTCCTCTTCGAGGCACAACGCCTTTCGATTGTCTTTGTCACCAAGCCACTGGGCCAAATCATCGGACCCGCCGACAATTTCTTCGACGATTTCCACTGGCATTTTGATTGCGCCTCGCTCCGCCCAGTGCAAGAGCCACTCCCAAAACTCGGGAACGCGGTCGAATGCGTAGTATGAATTTTTAGCGGTAATCAAGACATTGGCAAATTGTCGCCCCCTCAAGCTGCACGTCCGGAGGCACCAACGGATGGTGCGCCCGTCAATGCGTAAACATTGGTCGGTTTTACTCCTAGAATTCGGCCGGCCATCGATGGTGAGAGGGCACCTTCTGCTAGCATCCGCCGAGACAAACCTACCAGGCGGTTGCCGAGCCGGTGCCTTCGGACGACATAATAGTCCGGGCCGCCTTCAATATCCTTATTGCGCTCTCGTGCCGCCGCCCGATTCTGAAGCCATTGTCTCCGAAATATGCCGCTGACTTCGGCCCATATATCGCGGGATATGATTCCCTCTCGAAACAGCTTGTAGGCGACGGCGGAATGGCTCACCTGCCAAACGTCTGCAAGCTGCCTTATTCTCACGATTACCTGGTCGGAAGAGGCCCCTCGCAGAGCATCTTCACGCAATGCCTCGCCGTCAGGCATGAGAACTTGGCCTGCCACGTCGTTGCAGAAAACTTCGATCGCCGTGGATGGGTTAGCGCCACTAATGCCAGTGCGACCAATCCAGACGTGTGCAAGCTCGTGGAGCAGCGTGAAGGACCAAGCCGCCTCACTGTCCTGATCATTTATGACAACAAAGGGTGTTACAGGATCGGCCAGCGCAACCCCTCGGAAAAGCTCAACGTCCAGAGTGCTGTGGTGGCTTCCGAGATTGCCAATTAGCAATACAAACACGCCGATCTTCTCGGCGAGTTCTCTAAGATAAGCAAAAGCTTCGTTGCGACCCCCGCGCCTAAATTGGGTGATGTCAAAGCCAAGGGCCTGGGTGATTACTTCACTCAACGCCTTCGAACCGCCGCTCATATCGAAGCTGCCCACAAATGGCAGTTCTCTCGCCTCATCCTCGACCTCAAGCAGGGATCGGACCATCTCCTGCCTTGCCCTCAAGTCACGCAACAGAGCATCTACAAGCGCGGCGTCTCTTTGCCCGTACTCTTCGGGTAGCGTTCGGAAATCTTCGCCTCGCTCAGCCCGCCGCGGCGGTGCGGGAAGGTAAAATGCAAGAAGAGGACGGCGGTAGTGCTGCGCCATCTTCAAGAGCAAGGGGCGGGAGGGTTCGCCATCCCCTTTTTCTAACGCAGCAAGACGATCAGGGCCGGCGATGGCTCGTGTGTCATTTATTCCGAGCTTTTTGGCCGCCTCGTCTAGATCGAGCCCAGCGGTTTCGCGAGCCCATCGTAAGACGTCAGGATTGACGTTTGGCATTCCTCACCCTTTGCCGCTTGCCCGTTTCTGACCAGCGCCAAGATAACCCGCTAGCGTCCGCTTCGTTACGAAGTGGACACATATTTAGGAGGGGGTCAACATCTCCGCCACGGCCCTCGTTGTCGACCAAAACGGATTGTCGTTAAGCAGGACATCGTCAGTGCAGCGCGCATTCGCAGCAAAGCGGCTGCGCCGCCATCTCCATGCCGCATTGCACAATTCCCCCGCTTGGCGATATTGGAGCCATGGTCCGCTCCTCACTCGCCGTTCTGGTGATCGACGAAAACCGCATCCGTGCCTCGATCATCGAGGCCGGCTTGCGTGAGGCCGGCCATGAGCGGGTCACTGTCATCCATGACGTCGCCGGCATCGCGCGGCGCATTGGCGAGATCGAGCCTGATGTCATCGTCATCGATCTCGAAAACCCGAACCGCGACATGCTGGAAAACATGTTCCAGCTGTCGCGCGCGGTTAAGCGGCCGATCGCCATGTTTGTCGACCGCTCCGACCAGGCCTCGATCGAGGCGGCGGTCGATGCCGGCGTGTCGGCCTATGTCGTCGATGGTCTGAGACAGGAGCGCGTCAAGCCGATCCTCGACATGGCGGTCAGCCGCTTCAATGCCTTCTCGCGCATGGCGCGCGAGCTGGAGGAGGCGCGCAGCGAATTGGAGAGCCGCAAGGTCATCGATCGCGCCAAGGGCATTTTGATGAAGTCGCGCGGTTTGAGCGAGGAGGCGGCCTACACGCTGCTGCGCAAGACGGCGATGAACCAGAACCGCAAGATCAGCGACATCGCCCAGAGCCTGGTGACGGCCGCCGGGTTGCTCTCGGAGGACGAATAGGCATGACTGCTGCGCACCAGATCACCGCCGGCTTCATGCCGCTCTTCGACAGCGCCGTGCTGGTCGCGGCCGGCGAGATGGGCTTTGCCGCGCGCGAAGGCATCGAGCTGACGCTGCACCGCGAGACCTCCTGGGCCAACATCCGCGACCGCATCGCCATCGGCCATTTCCATCTGGCGCACATGCTGGGGCCGATGCCGCTGGCCTGCAATCTCGGCCTGACGCCGCTTGCCTCCGAGACCATCGTGCCGTTCTCGCTGGGCTTGGGGGGCAATTGCGTCACCGTCTCTAACGCCGTCTGGCAAGGCATGGCGGCGCATGGCGCCGAGCCAGATCTCGAACCGGCGCGCGCGGGTGCAGCGCTCCGCGCGCTGATCCGGGAGCGGGCAGGGGCCGGCCGCGATCCGCTGCGCTTTGCCGTTGTGCATCCGCATTCCGGGCACAATTACGAGCTGCGCTATTGGCTCGCCGCCTGCGGCATCGATCCCACGCACGAGATCGAGATCGTCATCGTGCCGCCGCCCTTCATGGCCGATGCGCTGGCCGCCGGCCGCATTGACGGCTACTGCGTCGGCGAACCCTGGAACAGCGCCTCGGTCGCCGCCGGCACCGGCCATATCGTCACCGTCAAGGCGCTGCTGTGGCGCAACAGCCCGGAAAAAGTGATCGGCGTGCGCAAGGCGTGGGCGCAGGAGCACCCGGAGGCGCTGGCGGCTTTGCTGCGCGCGCTGCATCATTCGGCCCGCTGGTGCCAGGACCCGGCCAACCACCAGCAACTGGCCGCGCTGATGGCGCAGCCCGGCTTCCTCGGCCTGCCGCCGGCAGTGCAAATGCCGATCCTGACTGGGCATCTCAATCTGGGCGGCGGTGCGGAGCAGGCGATCGACGATTTCTTCGTGCCTTTCGACAAGGCGGCGAATTTTCCCTGGAAGAGCCACGCGCTGTGGTTCTACACGCAAATGGTACGCTGGGAGCATGTCGCGCACACGCCGGGGAACCTCGCCATCGCCAGGGATTGTTATCGGCCGGACCTCTACCGCTCGGCGCTGAAGCCGCTCGGCGTGGCGTTGCCCGGCGCCAATGCCAAGGTTGAGGGCGCGCTGAAGGCCTCGACGCCGGTCGGTTCGGCAGGGGCAAGCCTGGTGCTTGGCCCGGACGGTTTCTTCGACGGCCAGATCTTCGATCCCGACCAGATCGATGCCTACATTGCCGGCCAGAAATCGGTCCGTGCCGAGGCCTGATCATTTTCGCGCCATTCTTGTGCATTGCACAAAAATTGTGCGTGCAATGGTGCTAATGAACAATCTTTGGCCTGTTTGATTTGCGGCCCGGCGTGTTCGCAATCGGCATGCAGCACTGATTTTATTGATATTTTCGGTCCAGATCGAAACTGGCACGGTTCCTGCTTGGTCATAGGCAGGCTCTTCTAGGGTCACGGAACAGGCGTCCAATGGCGGGCGCCACAGGCAAAGCTGCCGCTCAGGTGAAATTCGATCCCGGTCTCTCGGGCGCGAAGAACCTGGCCGGCGGCTTTTTTGTTTTGACCGAACACGCAATCGACGGCGCCGATCCCAAGCGGCGCCCAACCGGAGATGACGATGACGAAACGCATCAAGACCGAAGCCCCTCTCGAGGGCATGACCCGCCGCAATTTCCTGATGGCAAGTGCTGCCACCGCGGCAACCCTGGCGGCGGCGCGTGCGCTGCTGCCCTCCGGCGCCTATGCGGCGCCGTCCGCTCCGGAAGTGAACGGCGCCAAGCTCGGCTTCATCGCGCTGACCGATGCCGCCCCGCTTATGATCGCCAAGGAAAAGGGTCTGTTCGCCAAGTTCGGCATGCCCGATGTCGAGGTGCTGAAGCAGGCCTCCTGGGGCGCGACGCGTGACAATCTGATGCTCGGCGGCGAGGCCAACGGCATCGACGGCGCCCACATACTGACGCCGATGCCTTACCTGATGCACACCGGCAAGGTGACGCAGAACAACCAGCCGCTGCCGATGGCGATCGTGGCGCGGCTCAACTACGACTGCCAGGGCATCTCGGTCGCGCAGGAATATGCCGCGACCGGCGTCGGCCTCGACGCCTCCAAGCTGAAGGAGGCCTTCGCCGCCAAGAAGGCCGAGGGCAAGGAAGTGAAAGCCGCCATGACCTTCCCGGGCGGCACGCATGACCTGTGGCTGCGCTACTGGCTGGCCGCAGGCGGCATCGATCCCGACAAGGACGTCTCGACCATCGTCGTGCCGCCGCCGCAGATGGTGGCCAACATGAAGGTCGGCAACATGGACGTGTTCTGCGTCGGCGAGCCGTGGAACGAGCAGCTCGTCCATCAGGGCGTCGGCTTCACCGCCGCCACCACGGGCGAATTGTGGAAGGGTCATCCGGAAAAGGCACTCGGCCTGCGCGCCGCCTTCATCGAGAAATACCCGAACGCCACCAAGGCGATCCTGATGGCCGTCATGGAAGCCCAGCAGTGGTGCGAGGCCAAGGAGAACAAGGACGAGATGGCCGCCATCATCGGCAAGCGGCAGTGGATGAACGTGCCGACCGCCGACATCATCGGCCGCCTCAAGGGCGACATCAACTATGGCAACGGCCGCGTCGCCAGCGGCACCGACCTCTACATGAAGTTCTGGAAGGACGGCGTGTCCTATCCGTTCAAGAGCCATGACAGCTGGTTCCTCGCCGAAAACATCCGCTGGGGCAAGTTCGCGCCGACCACCGACATCAAGGCGCTGGTCGACCAGGTCAACCGCGAGGATCTGTGGCGCGAGGCGGCAAAGGACCTCGGCGTCGCCGCTGCTGATATTCCGGCATCGTCGTCGCGCGGCGTCGAGACCTTCTTCGACGGCAAGACCTTCGATCCGGCCAATCCGTCGGCCTATCTCGACAGCCTGAAGATCAAGGCATCGGCATAAGCGCAAACGGCGCCAGATGCGCCGTTTGTCGCTCCCAGCGAGAGCAACGCGCAACGGCGCCCTGCGCGCCGTTGTCGCAAACGCAAGCGGCGTCACCGCCGCTTGTCGCCAGATCCGACCACGGAGTTTTGCGAAGACATGTCAATTCAAGCCATCGAGGACACCAAGGTGAAGGCGTTTCCAGCGCCGGCCGAGCCGTCGAAGGTGATCGCTTTCGCCTCCAAGGCGCGGCGCCGTGTCGATCCGCTTGCGATCGTGAGCAAATTGGCCAGCACGCTGGTGCCGCCTGCCGTCGTCATCGTCCTCATGCTCGTCGTCTGGCAGGTCGCCTGCTCGTCGCCGACCGCCAGCCTGCCGCCGCCGAGCCAGGTGTGGAACGAGGCCTACGACCTGATCGCACATCCGTTCTTCGACAACGGCCCGCAGGATATCGGGCTCGCCTGGCGGGTGCTGATCTCACTGCAGCGGGTCGCCATCGGCTTCGGCCTCGCGGCTGTCGTCGGCGTCGCGCTGGGTGCCCTGGTCGGCCAGTCCATCTGGGCGATGCGCGGCCTCGACCCGGTGTTCCAGATCCTGCGCACCGTGCCGCCGCTCGCCTGGCTGCCGCTGTCGCTGGCGGCGTTCCGCGATTCCAGCCCGTCGGCGATCTTCGTCATCTTCATCACCTCGATCTGGCCGATCATCATCAACACCGCCGTCGGCGTCCGCAACATCCCCGAGGACTACCGCAACGTCGCCCGTATCCTGCGGCTCAACCAGATCGAGTTCTTCATCAAGATCATGGTGCCGGCGGCGGCCCCCTACATCTTCACGGGTCTGCGGATCGGCATCGGCTTGTCCTGGCTCGCCATCGTCGCCGCCGAAATGCTGACCGGCGGCGTCGGCATCGGCTTCTTCATCTGGGACGCGTGGAACTCGTCGCGCCTGCCCGACATCATCGTCGCGCTCGCTTACATCGGCGTCACCGGCTTCTGCCTCGACCGGCTGGTCGCGGCGGTCGGCGCCTTCGTCACCCGCGGCACAACGGCAAAGTGAGGAGAGGGGCGATGACGGCCTATCTGAAGCTCGACCATATCGACAAATCCTTTGCCCGCGGTGGCCAGGTCAGCGAGGTGCTGAAAGACATTCGGCTGACCATCGACAAGGGTGAATTCGTCTCCATCATCGGCCATTCCGGCTGCGGCAAGTCGACCTTGCTCAACCTGATCGCCGGGCTGACCAAGGTCTCCGCCGGCGCTGTGCTGCTCGAGGACAAGGAAGTCGACAGCCCCGGACCGGAGCGCGCCGTGGTGTTCCAGAACCACTCGCTGCTGCCGTGGCTCACCGTCTACGAGAACATCAACCTGGCGGTGTCGAAGGTCTTCGGCTCGACCAGGACCAGAGCCGAGCGCCATGACTGGATCATGCGCAATCTCGACCTCGTGCAGATGGCGCATGCCAGGGACAAGCGACCGGCCGAGATTTCTGGCGGCATGAAGCAGCGCGTCGGCATTGCGCGGGCGCTGGCCATGGAGCCGAAGATCCTGCTGCTCGACGAGCCCTTCGGCGCGCTCGACGCGCTGACCCGCGCCCATCTGCAGGATGCGGTGATGGACATCCATTCCAGGCTTGGCTCGACGACGATCATGATTACCCATGATGTCGACGAGGCGGTGCTGCTCTCCGACCGCATCGTCATGATGACCAACGGTCCGGCGGCGACCATCGGCGAGGTGCTTGCCGTGCCGCTGGTCCGGCCGCGCCGCCGCGTCGAGCTCTCTTCCGATCGCACCTTCCTGCGCTGCCGCGAGGCGGTGCTGAAGTTCCTCTACGAACGCCACCGCTTCGTCGAAGCCGCGGAGTAGGGCCATGACCGATCATCGGCAATGGGGAATCTGCATCGGCAATAGGCGATATACCGCATTGCACAAATATTATGCTGCCGTGCAAGGCATTCTGACTAATCTTTGATCCGCAGCCGGGCTTGAAAAGTCGCGTTGCTGCGGCTTCGCATTGAGTTCATTCGATAATCCAGCGCGCTGTCGAATTGGCACGCTTCCTGCTTTTCAGAATGCAGGCCCGCATGGGCCAAGAGACACGGCGTCCAATGACGGGCGCCACAGGCAAAGCTGCCGCTCAGGTCAACACGCGATCCCGATGGGCGGACGCGCGAGGCCTGGCCGGCAGCTTTTTTGTTTTGACCGAACACGCAATCGACGGCGCTGGTCCCAAGCGGCGCCCAACGGAGACGACGATGACGAAACGGATCGGAAATGGCGCGTCCCTCGCGGACTTCACGCGCCGCGATTTTCTGGCCAGCAGCGCGCTGACGGCAGCACTGTTCACCGCCGCGCTCCTCCTCTTTCCCGCAGGCGCCAAGACAGACGGCAAGGGTCCCGCGGTGACCTCGCAGAGCTCGGTTTCATCCAGCTCGCCGATGCCGCGCCGCTGACAATCGCGAACGAACAGACAAGGGCGGTGCCTCCCACGCCGCAAACCGGAGCCTGAAATGACCGCAAATCTCCCAGCCGCGCCCAGCCAGGATAGTGCCCCCAGGCAGGCGCTCATGATGTCCACCATCGCCTTTACTATTTGCTTCGCGGTGTGGACGATCTTTTCAATCATCGGCGTCCGCATAAAGCAGGAACTGGGGCTGAACGAGACGGAGTTCGGCCTGCTCGTCGGCACGCCGATCCTCACCGGTTCGCTCGTGCGCATGGTGCTCGGCGTCTGGACCGACCGTTTTGGCGGACGGCTGGTCTACACCGCGACCATGCTTGCGGCGGCGGTCGCGACCTTCCTGCTCGCCTTTGCGCACACCTACGGGCAGATGCTAGTCGCCGCGCTCGGCGTCGGGCTCGCCGGTGGCTCCTTCGCTGTCGGCGTCGCTTATGTCTCGCGCTTCTTCCCCGCCGGCAAGCAGGGCACGGCCCTCGGCATCTTCGGTGTCGGCAATGTCGGGGCCGCGGTCACCAAGTTCCTGGCTCCGTTCGTGCTTCTCTCCTGGGGCTGGCAGTCGGTCGCGCTGATCTGGGCGGCGGCACTCGTCGTCATGGCCGTCGTCTTCTGGTTCACTACCAGCGACGATCCGGTCATCCGTGAGCGCCGCGCCGGCAAGGCGGCGCCCGCGAGAAGCTTCTGGCAGGAATTCGCGCCGCTGAAGAACCTGCAGGTCTGGCGCTTCGCCTTCTACTATTTCTTCGCCTTCGGTGCGTTCGTCGCGCTGTCGCTGTGGTTGCCGCGCTACCTGATCGGGGTCTACGGCTTCGGGCTGGCGACAGCCGGCATGATCGGCGCTGCCTATTCGATCCCGGCAAGCATCTTCCGCGCCTATGGCGGCGTGCTCTCCGACCGGATCGGCGCTCGCACCGTGCTCTACTGGACCTTCGCTGTGTCGTCCGTCGCCACGCTGATCCTGTCGCTGCCGTCGGCCGACTATGTCGTTCACGGCATCAGCGGGCCGATCCCCTTCCACTTCGCCATCGGGCCGGTCGCCTTCATCGCCGTCGCCTCGATACTCGGCTTCTTCATGAGCCTGGGCAAGGCCGCCGTCTACAAGCACATTCCGGCCTATTATCCAGGCAGCGTCGGCGCGGTCGGCGGCGTTGTCGGCATGATCGGCGGGCTCGGCGGCTTTGTCCTGCCGATCGCCTTCGGCGCCCTCAACGACCTCACGGGCGTATGGTCGAGCTGCTTCATGCTGCTCTTCGTCATCGTCGCCACCTGCTTTGCCTGGATGCACGTCTCCATCCGGCGGATGGAGCGCGCGGCATCTGCCGAAACTTCAGCCCTTTCCTACGCGGCTGAGTGAGACTGGAGCGGATCAGGAATATGACCGAAAAACTCGTCATCATCGGTAACGGCATGGCCCCCGGGCGCATGCTGGAGCATCTGCTGGAAAAGGCGCCAGACCGCTACCAGGTCACCATCTTCAACGCCGAGCCGCGCGTGAACTACGACCGCATCATGCTGTCGCCGGTTCTGTCGGGCGAAAAGGATTATGAGGAGATCATCATCCATGGCGATGGCTGGTACATCAAGCACGGCATCACCCTCTACAAGGGCCACAAGATCGTCGCCATCGACCGGCAGGCCAAGACCGTCACCTCTGATCACGGCGTGACCGAGCCCTACGACAAGCTGGTCATCGCCACCGGCTCGGTGCCGTTCATCATCCCGGTGCCGGGCCACAATCTGCCGGGCGTGCTGACCTATCGCGACCTAGACGACGTCCGCGCGATGATGCTTGCCGCCCAGTCGCGGGCCAAGGCCGTGGTCATTGGCGGCGGCCTGCTCGGGCTCGAAGCCGCGGCCGGTCTCAACGCGCAAGGGATGGACGTCACCGTGCTGCATGTCATGCCGACGCTGATGGAGCGGCAGCTCGATCCGGCCGCTGGCTACCTCCTGCAGCGCGCCGTGGAAGAGCGCGGCATCAAGGTCATCACCAAGGCCAATACCCAGGCGATCACTGGCAACGGCAAGGTCGAACAGGTGGAACTTGCCGATGGCACCGTAATCCCGGCGACGCTGGTGGTGATGGCGGTCGGCATCCGGCCGAACGCGGCGCTGGCCAAGGAGGCTGGCATCGCCGTCAACCGCGGCATCGTCGTCGATGCCGGCATGCGCAGCAACGACCCCGACATCTTCGCGCTCGGCGAATGCGCCGAGGTCAACGGCATGGTCTACGGGCTGGTGGCACCGCTCTACGAGATGGCGCGTGTCGCGGCCAGCCAGCTTGCCGGCGACGAGGCTGCGGCCTTCGTCCATTCGGACACGCCGACGAAGCTCAAGGTCACCGGCATCGAACTGTTCTCGCTGGGAGACTTCGCCGAGGGCGAGGACCGCCAGGAGATCGTGCTGCGCGACGCTGCGGCCGGTGTCTACAAGCGCCTAGTGCTGAAGGACGACCGCATCATCGGCACCGTGCTCTATGGCGAGACGGCCGACGGCGCCTGGTTCAATGATTTGAAGAAGAAGCAGACCGACATATCGGAGATGCGCGACACGCTCATTTTCGGCCAGTCCTACCAGGGGGGTGCCCCGCTGGACCCTATGGCGGCCGTTGCAGCCTTGCCGGATGATGCGGAAATCTGCGGCTGCAACGGCGTTTGCAAGGGAAAGATCACCGGCGCGATCACGGCCAAGGGCCTGACCTCACTCGACGATGTGCGCGCGCACACCAAGGCGTCTGCCTCCTGCGGCTCCTGCACCGGCTTGGTCGAGAAGCTGATGGTGCTGACCATCGGCGACAACTACAACCCGGCCGCCGTGCAGCCGATGTGCGGCTGCACCACGCTCGGCCATGACGAGGTCCGCCGGCTGATCAAGGCCAAGGGCCTGAAGACCATTCCGGCCGTCATGCAGGAGCTGGAATGGAGAACCTCCTGCGGCTGCGCCAAATGCCGGCCGGCGCTCAACTACTACCTCGTCTGCGACTGGCCGAACGACTACGCCGACGACTATCAGTCGCGCTTCATCAACGAGCGCGTCCACGCCAACATCCAGAAGGACGGCACCTATTCGGTGGTGCCGCGCATGTGGGGCGGCGTGACCAGCGCCTCCGAGCTGCGCGCCATCGCCGACGTGGTCGACAAGTTCGAGATCCCGATGGTCAAGGTCACCGGCGGCCAGCGCATCGACATGCTGGGCATCCGCAAGGAAGACCTGCCTGCGGTGTGGGCCGATCTCGGCCAGGCCGGCTTCGTCTCCGGCCATGCCTACGCCAAGGGCCTGCGCACGGTGAAGACCTGCGTCGGTTCCGACTGGTGCCGCTTCGGCACGCAGGATTCGACGGGTCTCGGCATCCGCATCGAGAAGTTCATGTGGGGCTCGTGGACACCGGCCAAGGTCAAGATGGCGGTGTCGGGTTGCCCGCGAAACTGCGCCGAGGCGACCTGCAAGGATGTCGGCGTCATCTGCGTCGACAGCGGCTACGAGATCCATTTCGCCGGAGCCGCCGGCCTCGACATCAAGGGCACCGAAGTGCTCGGCCTGGTCAGGACAGAGGACGAGGCGCTGGAGCATATCGTGGCGCTGACGCAGATGTACCGCGAGCAGGGCCGCTATCTCGAGCGCATCTACAAATGGGCCAAGCGCATCGGCATCCCCGAGATCAAGCGCCAGATCATGGACGATGGCGAGAAGCGCAAGGCCTATTACGAGCGCTTCGTCTTCTCGCAGAAATTCGCCCAGGTCGACCCGTGGTCGGAGCGCGTCTCCGGCAAGGACAAGCACGAA
This sequence comes from Mesorhizobium sp. CNPSo 4689, assembly GCF_057784325.1. NCBI lineage: Bacteria > Pseudomonadati > Pseudomonadota > Alphaproteobacteria > Hyphomicrobiales > Phyllobacteriaceae > Mesorhizobium > Mesorhizobium sp. CNPSo 4689. The sequence continues at coordinate 133,708 of NZ_JBWLUZ010000006.1, read as the reverse complement.
TTCCGGCCGATGGCATCGGTCGGGTTCGCCGAGGCAGCGGAGTGAGCATGATGAACTGGATCGCTATCGGCACGCTCTCCGACATCCCCCGGCGCGGTGCGCGCTGCGTTGCTACGCCCGAGGGCAAAATTGCCGTTTTCCGCACCGCGGACGATCAGGTCTACGCCATCGACGACCATTGCCCGCACAAGGGCGGGCCGCTCAGCCAGGGCATCGTCCACGGCGCGGCGGTGACCTGTCCGCTGCACAATTGGGTGATCTCGCTGGAAACGGGCAAGGCGCTCGGCGCCGATGAGGGCGTTGTGCGCACCATCCCGGTGCGCATCGATGGCGAGCGTCTGTTCATCGCGCTGGAAGCGCTGGCCAGCCGCGCGGCCTGAAATCATGGAGATCGACGCAGCGCGCGAGGTGAGGACCACCTGCCCCTATTGCGGGGTGGGTTGCGGCGTGCTGGCGAAGGTCGCCGCGGACGGGCAAGTGTCGGTCCGCGGCGATCCTGACCATCCGGCGAATTTCGGCCGGCTCTGCTCGAAGGGCTCCGCCCTTGCCGAGACCATCGACCTCGACGGCAGGCTGCTCCATCCGGAGATCGACGGCCGCCGCGTCCGCTGGGACGAGGCGCTCGACCGCGTCGCTTCGACTTTTTCGCAGACCATCGCCGAGCATGGCCCGGATTCGGTCGCCTTCTATGTCTCCGGGCAGTTGCTGACCGAGGACTATTACGTTGCCAACAAGCTGATGAAGGGGTTTGTCGGCTCGGCCAACATCGACACCAATTCGCGGCTCTGCATGGCCTCTTCGGTCGCCGGCCACCGCCGCGCCTTCGGTTCCGACACGGTGCCGGGAACCTACGAGGATCTCGAGCTTGCCGATCTCATCGTGCTGGTCGGCTCCAACCTCGCCTGGTGCCATCCGGTACTCTACCAGCGCATCGCGGCGGCGCGCGAAAAGCGGCCGGAGATGAAGATCGTGCTGGTCGACCCGCGCCGCACCATGACCGCCGACATCGCCGACATGCATCTGGCGATCGCGCCGGACGGCGACGTGGCCTTGTTCACCGGGCTGCTCGCCTATCTTGGCCAGCACAATGCGCTGGACCGCGCCTATATCACCGAGCACACGACCGGCTTCGACCGGGCCCTTTTCGCCGCCTCGAACCTCGACCTTGCCGGCGTCGCGGAAGCCACGGGCCTCAGCGAGGACGAGCTTGGCCGCTTCTACAGCCTATTTGCCCGGACGGAAAAAACCGTCACCGTCTATAGCCAGGGGGTGAACCAGTCGTCCTCGGGCACCGACAAGGTGAACGCCATCATCAACTGCCATCTCGCCACCGGGCGCATCGGCAAGCCCGGGGCAGGGCCGTTTTCGGTCACCGGCCAGCCCAACGCCATGGGCGGCCGCGAGGTCGGCGGCATGGCCAACATGCTCGCTGCCCATATGGAGATCGAAAACCCCGCGCATCGAGCGCGCGTGCGCCGCTTCTGGAACGCGCCTTCTATGGCCGAACAACCCGGTCTGAAAGCGGTCGACATGTTCAAGGCGGTGGGCGATGGGCGCATCAAGGCGCTGTGGATCATGGCCACCAATCCGGTCGATTCCATGCCGGATGCCGATGCCGTCGAAGCGGCGATCAAGGCTTGTCCCTTTGTCGTGGTCTCGGACGTTCTGGCTAGCACCGACACGGTCCGCCACGCCCATGTCCGGCTGCCCGCAACCGCCTGGGGCGAGAAGGACGGCACCGTCACCAATTCCGAGCGCCGCATCTCGCGCCAGCGGGCCTTTTTGCCCGCGCCCGGTGAGGCGCGGCCGGACTGGTGGATCGTCGCCGAGGTAGCGAGGCTGATGGGGTTTGGCGAGTGGTTTGCCCATGCAACGCCGGCGGAGATTTTTGCGGAGCACGCAGCGCTCTCGGCGTATGAGAATGACGGTGCGCGGGACTTTGATATTGGTGCTTATGCCGGGATCGATGCGGAGGAATACGACGCGCTGGCGCCTTTCCAATGGCCAGAGAAGGATGGTCAGGCAGCGCGTAGTCCTTCCACCCGCTTCTTCGCCAACGGCAACTTCTACACGCCCGACGGCAGGGCGCGCTTCATCCCCATTCGCCCCGTCGCAGAAACCCGCACGGACGAAAAATTCCCGCTGATCCTCAACACCGGCCGTGTCCGCGACCACTGGCACACCATGACGCGCACCGGCAAAAGCCCGCGCCTATCCCAGCACATCGCCGAACCCTTCGTCGAAATCCACCCGGCGGATGCGCAGCACTTCGGCATCGGCGATGCCGACATCGTGCGTATCTCCAGCCCGCGTGGCGAGGTGCTCGTGCGAGCCTTGGTGACATCGCGCCAACGCCAGGGCAGCCTGTTTGCGCCGATGCATTGGACCGACCAGTTTGCCGCCAAGGGCCGGCTCGACGCGCTGACGGCGTCGCTCACCGATCCCGTTTCCGGCCAGCCGGCTTTGAAACATGTCGCGGTGCGCATCGAGAAGTTCGCGGCCAAAGCCTTCGGCTTTGCGGTTATGCGACAACGCCCGGCGCCGGTTGCCGCGACCTATTGGGCCGTGGCCAAATGCCGGGGCGGCTGGCGGGTCGAACTGGCTTTCGCCGACGACGACATCGACTGGGCGGGCTTTGCCGCTGCGCTGTTCGGCGCGTCACCCGACATGCTTGCCTATCACGACCGCGACGCCGGCCAGCATCGCATCGCCGCCTTCGACGGCGAGCGCCTCGCAGGCGCGCTGTTCGTCGCCCCCGGCCCGGTCGCGGTGTCGCGTGGCTGGGCCGCCGAACAGCTCGAAGAAACCCATGCCGGCCAGCGCGAGCGCTTCCGCATCGTCGCCGGCCGCGCCGGCGCCGAGCGGCCGGATGCCGGCGCCACGGTCTGCTCCTGCTTCAGCGTTGGCGCCAATCAGATCGCGGCGGCGGTGGCGGCCGGCTGCACGACCGTCGCTTCCATCGGTGAGACGCTGAAGGCCGGCACCAATTGCGGCTCCTGCCGCGCCGAAATCCGCGCGATTATCGAGGCGAGGCGGGTGCAGGCGGCGGAGTGAAGGGGCGCAGCGCAGGCCTCTGGGCCTTGGTGACGCGTCGCCCTTTTTGGAGGCTGGCAGGCATGGGCGAGGCGACCGGCGATTACGCCTACTGCGATCGCCCAGGCTGCCAAACTGTCGAACTGTCGCCCAGCGGCCAATTGGCGCTTCGCCCTGCGTCTGGCCCGCGGCCTGCCTCAATGACCCCGACCATTGCGCGCGTAAATTCAACCACACTGTTTGCAGTGACGGCGGCCTTGTCGGGACTTTGCCCAATCTGTTCGGCGGCTCCGCAACATGACAGGCGGATGAGATCGTAGTGCAGATCTCTTTCATCGTCCGGCAACGCCGCCAAAGTCAGGGCGCGGCAGTGGATCATCCGCAGCAACTGTGCCAGTGCTGTTTCGACACTCATGCGTTTTGCTCCGCATCGGTCGAACGTCCCGGCCCAGAGGGGTGCTGGAACGTCGATCGGAGGTTGGTTCCTGCCCCCAATGCCGAAAGGCTGCATCACAGCCGTTAATATATCGTTGATCGCTAATATATTCGCCGGCTTGACGGTTTGCTTGTTGGGGGCGGCCGGTGCCGGGCCGAAAGCCGGGCGGCAACGAACCCTGCGAAGCGGCTGCTTACGCTGCAAGCGCTGCCTTGCAGCCGCAAGTCAGCAAGACAGCGTGAAACCAAAAGCTAACTGAAAAACAATCATTCGATGGAAAGATGGCTGTTCCGCCGACAGTATCGGCGAGCCGGCAACGGTTGGTACTGACCATAAAATGGAAAGGACTGCGTTGTGTCGATGCTCAAAGGGAGATTATTCGCCTTTCGTCGCAGCCTGATCCTGCTGGTTGTTTTCGCAATCGGCGTGTTGCCGGCATTCGCCCTGGAGCCAGCCAAATATCCGGAGCCGCCCGACACCGTCGCCTTCAAGGTTGAGAAGAACGGGGAATCGATCCCGGTCACATTGCGGCAGCTTGAAAAGCTCGGCCTTTACAGCGTTTCCACCCCAAGTCCCTTTGAAAAGGGGCAACTGAAGTTTCAGGGTGTTCTGTTCCGGGATGTGCTCAAGCTGATCGGATTGGACGGCGAGGGATCCGTCGTGCTGCGGGCGCAGGACGACTATGTGCAGACAATCCCGAAGGAAGACTGGACGGAAGGTCCGCTTCTTCTTGCAACGCGCCAGGACGGCCAGTTGCTGACAAGGCGCACGCAAGGTCCCACGCGGCTGATCTACCCTCTCGACGACCATCCGGCCTTTGATACGCCGGTTCGCAAGCCGAGATGGATCTGGTTGATAAAGACGATTGCGCCAGCCAATTGAACCCAAGCGCGACGTCCAGCCATGTGGTTTAGAGGCACAGCCTGGCGGGTTCCTGCAACCTACGCGACCGCGGCGGCATCGGCAGCGATCTGCTCAGCCGCGCTGATCGCGGTGCTCTTCACGAGCATCAGCAGGATAGAGTCCGCGATGCCGCGTTTCGGCTTCTTCGCCATTCGTGAGTTTCACATTGCAATACGCGACGTGACGCATCTACGGGACATGATTTCGCTTGCCCAGGCGGCTCCCAAATCACCGGAAAGCCTCGAGCACCTGTCGACCGCGAACGACCTGATCTACATCCGCTTCGAGCGCATCGACGGCGGCGACACCATCAGCGAAATCCCCGCCTATGCCGGTATCGTGCCGCGGGTCAACGACGCGGTGAAGCAGCTTGACGTCGTCATTGCGGCCGGCGTGCCTCTGGACGAAAAGAGCCTGAAGGAGGTGGGAAACGAGCTCGACCAGATTGTCGCTCGCATGAACGATGAATACTACAAATATGGGGAGGAAGTTAACGTCGATCTCTATTCGGCGGAGAAGAACCTGAACAGGTTCAACTACCAGATCGCCTTTGCCTTGACCGTCTTGTCGGCGCTCGCGATAGGAACCGCCGTGTTGCTGATCGGTCGTCGTGAGACGATCAGGAAACTCGAATTCCTCGCCTGGCAAGACGCGACCACGGAGTTGAAGAACCGCGCCTGGATGTCTGCCAACCGGGACGGGCTGCTGGAGCGGGCGAGGCTGGCCGGCAAGGAACTTCGGCTGTTCCTGATAGACCTCGACCATTTCAAGAGTGTCAACGACACGTTCGGCCATCACATCGGCGATCTGCTGCTGAGAGCCGTTGCCGAAACCCTGCAGTCGGTCGAACGTCCCGGTGAAGTGGCCGCCGTCCGTCTGGGCGGAGACGAGTTCGCCGTCATGGCGATCGGGGATAGCCACTCGGCGGATCTGGGACATCGTCTTCGCGAGCAGTTGAACCGCTTTGCCGATCTGGACGGCCACCAGGTGCGCATCGGCGCCAGCATCGGCATGGCGTCCTTCCCGGACCATGGTGCGGATATCTCCACCTTGCTGCGCAACGCAGACAGCGCGCTTTATGTCGCGAAAGCGGAGGGACGTTCGGGGTTCGTGACCTACTCGCCTGCGATGCTCAGCAAGATCGACGTGCAGCTTGGCGAGGAAGCGGCGATCAAGCGAGCGCTCAATGGCGACGAGTACTTCCTGGTCTGGCAACCGCAATTCGAATTGGCGACCGGGCGCATGATCGGCGCCGAAGCCCTGGTCCGCTGGCGCGACCGCGTTTCGGGAGCGGTGCGCTTGCCTGACTCATTCATTCCGACAGCGGAACGGAGTGATTTGATACTGGAAATCGACAAGATCATGCTGAGCAAGGCCTGCGCGCAGGCATCGCATTGGATGTCGATTTCCGCCGACGATTTCGTCTGCGCGGTGAATGCTTCGGGCAAGAGTCTGCAGGAGGATGCTTTCTTCACGCACCTCGTCGACGTGCTGCGGCGGACCGGATTGCCGCCGTCGCGCCTGCAGCTGGAAATAACGGAAGGGGTGTTCATCCACAGCAGGGACGCCTTGGACACTTTGTCGAAAATTCGAGACCTCGGCGTTAGTCTGGCGCTCGACGATTTCGGATCCGGATATTCGAGTTTCGGCTACCTTGCCGACCTCGACCTCAATCGCCTGAAGATAGATCGATCGTTCCTGAACGATCTGGAGTCGTCCGGGAAGAAGCAGGACGTGGTCAGGGGGATCATTGCATTGGCCAATTCCCTTGGCCTGGTCGTCATGGCCGAAGGCGTCGAAACAGAAGGGCAGCTGGCTTTCCTGATCGCCGAACGATGCCACGGCGCCCAAGGGTTTTTCATGTCGGAACCCATCGACGTGAAAGTGCTGACAAATCAGCTGATCGCACGGCGAGGCAGCCTCAAAGCCAAGGCCAGGTCCAGGCTAAACCTCTCGGCCTGATCATTTGCCTTGAGCTTTCATCGCTGGATTGAGCTGGGAACCTGGGTTCAAGCGAGACGGACTTGAATGGAGTGTTCCATGTGCGGGTAACCCTTGCACATTGGTTTGGCTCCGCCTTGTCGGTGCAAGTGGTTAATGCCGCAGGGCTTTTGATGTTCATCAAACGCGCCTAAAATGCCCCGCTTGGGGAGCGTTTATCATTGGCCTACAAAGACACTCCGCGGCAGGATGCTTATCGCCTTGAGCGCGTCGACGGCAAATCGGTGGAAGGCATAGCCATCTTTTACACGACGGCCGAAGCGAACGAGGTCATCCGTCATCTGGACCGGCGCTACCGCTTAATGCTGGGCGACAGGCAGATATGGCCTCGTGCTGATGGCAATCGCTAGCGCGCTGTCACAAGCGGGCCGGATGTATCTTTCAGCCGACGGAACGTTTTGTGCCCGCCCGGTGTTATCACCCTGATCCCCGCATAGGGATCATAAAGGGCCTTGCCCCCTCTCGGCCCTAGTTTGAGTCCGCTGTCTCCCCGGCAGCGGACCCGACGCATTCAGCAATCGCCGGCATCCTCTAAACGCAAGCTCCGCACTCGCAAGGGAGCGCTTGACGATTTCAACAAGAGGAAGATGGCCGGCGCCGTGGTGGAGGTTGCCCGATAAGGCGCCGGCCAGGCAGAATCAGGTCCGCCCGCACCTCCAAGCGATAGCAGAGTCTTTACGCTGCGTCATGTCGACGCGCAGTTGTGTAAACGCCATAGGCCAAACAGCGGGCGATGTGTTTCCCGCTTGAAAAATGTGTAGACGCATATTTTGCTTTTATATCAGATACTTAGGTCAAAATCCTTTTGACTTCCACTGAGCAGTGGCGCATCGTTTCTGAGCGTGGCCGAAATGGGGGCCCGCTTGGGGAAAGAAGGGGTGAAATTTGATGGACGGGGTGCAGACAGTTGATACTGAATCTTGGAAGTTCGAAATCGGAGCAAAGATAACCCATCGTGATCAGCCCATGCTGTCCGAGGTTCTGACGCGGGCGCGCACAGGCAAGGGACACGAAATTTACGGGGTGAGGCGCCTTGAGGAGTGCGGGGTGCCGGAACTGATGATCCTAGGTGAAGCGTTAGTCGCAGCCTAACCGGCCCTCACACCGCGAACGACAGAACCCCCGCTTCGGCGGGGTTTTTCACAACAAAAAGCGGGCTCTCGCCCGCTTCCCTTCGTTACCGAGACTTATGCGTGGTGCCGGTACATTCATGGTCACCGCGCCGTCAATCGGCTCAAATGCTGCCTGGATCTCTGGGGAACCTCTCCAACTATCTGAAGGGACGTTCCGACCGTCACTGGCTGCTAGCGGGTATATGGCTGTGAAAGGTGTTAGAAACAAGGCTCTGCTTCCTATTTACTGAAATTCCGTTGCCCTACGCCAAACTCCGCGCGGCCTCTTCGATCGCGGCGCGGTCGTTACCCAGCCGGTCGAGAAGGTCTTGGGCCTGTTCGGCGGTTATGCCGGTGCGCATCGCCAGAGCTTCGACCGTCAAAACGTCTGTGCTGGATATCTCGCGGGGTTTGGGCAGACCTTCCTCTCTATCGATTTCGGATTCTGCTTGCAGCCATTGCCGCTGGTCGACGCCATGTACGCCGCCTTCGCGCTCCCAGATTTCGTAAGCCCGTTGCTGAATTTTTTCGTGCCGTGTGTCGCCCATGGCGCTTCTCCTTGTTGGGATGTCAACCAACGCAGAGAAAGCTGGAACGATCCAGCTCGGAACGGAGATTTTGGATAGGTAGAACTTGCGAGACGGCCTGGAACGGACAAGCGCCTGAGTCCGTTACTCCGGCGATGATCAGGAGATTCCGAAATGGCCACCAAGCAAGGCAAGAAGGACAATCGCATATCAGACAAGGAAGCAATGCAGATCGCGGAGACAACCGACGTGTCCCCAAAGCAGGCGAAGGACCTGGTTGCGGAGCACGGCAAAGTTAAGGGCAAGGAGGCGGCCAAGAACTTCAAGGCCGAGGGCTAGCTCGGTACGGGCTTTGCCTAACGCACCGCCACACCGCAACGACAAGGCCCGCTTCGGCGGGCTTTCTCATGTCGCCATGTTGCCAAGCATGTAGCTATTCGCAGCCTCCGCTCATTACCACGCCTTACAAATCAATGGCTTATGTTGCTACGCGTTTCAGGGCTAGCAACATGGTTTTTGCCAGGATTTGATAGCTAAGTGCTTGATTTTGTTTGGCTGGGGAACCTGGATTCGAACCAGGACTAACGGAGTCAGAGTCCGTGGGTCTACCGTTAACCTATTCCCCAGCAGGCGCGGTCGGTAACGAACCGTGCGAAGCGGGCGGCTGTGTGCCGCGAGCGCTGCCTTGTAGCCGCCGCCGGAAAATAGTCAACCCCGCGCTGCGTTTCAATCGCTGCCTTTTGGCGCTTCCGGCTCAGCTATTGACGCGAGCGCGCCTCAACTCTCGCTCCGGCTGTATTGCGAGTGTTCGAAGAACAGCACGACACAGAGCGCGATCAGCAGCGGGATGATCAGATAGAACAGGCGGAACACCAGAAGCGCCGCCAGCACGCCGACCGGGTCCATATGCGACAGACCGGCGAGGAACACCACCTCGAACACGCCGAGCCCGCCCGGCGCATGCGAGATCTGCGCCACCGAGAACGACACCAGGAAGACGCCGAGCACGACGAAATAGCCCGGGTTGCCGGCGGGCAGGGCAAAGAAGATGATCGCTGCCGCCGCCAAAAGCTCGATCGGACCGATCAGCAATTGCCGCGCCACGATCGGCAGCGCCGGATAATGCAGCTGGAAGCTGCCGATCTTGAGCGGCTTCAGATGCAGCCAGCTGCCGAAGATATAGGCGCCGACGAGGATCAGCATGGCGAGGCCGGCGGCGATCGCCAGACCGTGGTGCGGGGCGCCGGAGAAACGGTCGATGATCTCGGGTTCGAACACCAGCACGAGGCCGCCCACGAGCAGGCTGGACAGCACGAACGTGATCCAGCAGATGGCGACGAGTACGCCGACATCCTGGCCGCTGATCCCCCTTGTGCCGTAGGCGCGGTAGCGGATCACGGCGCCCGAGATCACCGAACCGCCGATATTGTGCGACAGCGCATAGGTGGTGAAGGAGCAGAAGGTGACGAACAGCCACGAAACCTTCTTGCCGATATGCAAAAGCGCAATGTGGTCGTAGCCGGCGAGCGAGGCATAGGCGATGACGGAACTCAAGCCTGCCAGCAGCCAGCCGCGCGTCGGGATCGCGACGATGCCGTCCCAGACATCGTCGATCGAGATGCCGCGCAACTCGTGCCACAAAAGCAGGAGCGAGAAGATGACCGCCGCAATGCCGATGACCGGCCAGAGATAGCGCCTCCAGTTCATGCGTCGTAGCTCATCGTCAGGCTTTGGCCCCGCATCTCTTTCCCAGTCCGCCCTCGATTTCAGACATGCCTGATTGAAGCCGGCTATTCAACAGGCAAGCGCTGCCGGCGCATTGCGCCGCGAAAATTCACCCGCGTGCGCTCTTGGTGATCCGGCCCGGCGCTGTTAGTCTGGCCGCAACTTGAAACATTTAAGCGCCTGCTGCGTCCGGTCTCCGGTTCGCGCGGCGCCGGAAGGAACTGAAGTGGAAGACCACGACACCGGCGCTGGTGCGCCGGCAGTGGGCGTGTCCAGGGCATCGCCGACGCCGCTAGGTCAGGCAAGCCCATCCGCCGGGCGGCATCACGATCGCCATGCGGGGCCAGGCAGCAGACATGCTGATGAGGCGGGCGGGGCCCAGCACCAGAAAGGCAAATCAAGAAAACGGCGCAAGCGCCGGCGCGGCCGCAAGGTTTTCGCCCGCGACGACAATCCTGCCGCGAAGGCACCGGCGCCAGCCGCCAGTGTCGCGCCGGTCACCCGTCAGCCCGAAGCCGCGCCTTCGCCGGTAGCGGCCCGGCCGCAGCACGGCCGGCCGCCGATGCAGGAACTGCCGGTGTTCGCCGCGCTTGATCTCGGCACCAACAATTGCCGCCTGCTGGTCGCGGTGCCGACGCGCCATGGCCAGTTCCGGGTTATCGATGCCTTTTCGCGCATCGTCAGGCTGGGCGAGGGGCTCACCGCCAATGGCCGCCTCGGTCAGGCCGCCATGGACCGCGCCGTCGAGGCGCTGAAGGTCTGCGGCGACAAGCTGCGCAACCGCAAGATCAGGAAGGCGAGGCTGATCGCCACCGAAGCCTGTCGCTCGGCTGACAATGGCGTCGAATTCCTCGAGCGCGTCGAGCGCGAGGCGGGGCTGAAGCTCGAGATCATCGACCGCCAGACCGAGGCGCGGCTTGCGGTATCGGGCTGCGGCTCGCTGGTCGAGCGAGACACGCAAGGCGTCGTCCTGTTCGACATCGGCGGCGGCTCTTCCGAAATCGCGCTGATCGACCTCACCGGGCATCGTTCGCCACGGCTCGCCAACCACATCGTCTCCTGGACCTCGCTGCCCGTCGGCGTCGTGTCGCTGGCCGAGCGCTTTGGCGGTCGTACCGTGACGCGCGAGATCTTCACCGCTATGGTCGAGGATGTCGCGGTCCGGCTGAAGGCCTTCGACGGGCGCGACCGGCTGGCACATGTGCTCGCCAGTCCGAATTTCCACCTGCTCGGCACCTCCGGCACGGTGACGACGCTGGCCGGCGTCCATCTCGACCTCGAACGCTACGACCGCCGCCGCGTCGATGGGCTGTGGATGGATCGCGACAGTGTCGACCGCATGGTCGAAAAACTGGTCGGCTGGGATTTCCAGCAACGCGTCGCCAATCCCTGCATCGGCGCCGATCGCGCCGACCTGGTGCTCGCCGGCTGCGCCATACTGGAAGCGATCCGGGCCGTGTGGCCGTCCGAGCGGCTGCGCGTCGCCGACCGCGGCCTGCGCGAAGGCATCTTGAGCGAGCTGATGGCCGATGACGGCGTCTGGCGGAACGATGGGCGCGGCCGGCAATGAGCAAGAAACCGGAAAAGCCAGGTTCATCCGGCATCCGCGTCCTGAAGACGCGGATCAAGAAGAAAAGCGGCCTCAAGGAATCGTCGCGCCGCTGGCTGCAGCGCCATATCAACGACCCCTATGTGCAGCGCTCCAAGGCTGATGGCTATCGCTCGCGCGCGGCCTACAAGCTGATCGAGATCGACGACAAGCACCATCTGTTGAAACCCGGCATGAAGGTCATCGACCTCGGTGCCGCCCCCGGCGGCTGGTGCCAGGTTGCGGCGGCGCGGACGAAGTCCACGGCTGACAATCCGCATGTCGTCGGCATCGACTATCTGGAAATGGATGCCGTGCCCGGCGCGCCGGTGCTTTTGATGGATTTCCTCGACCCCGAGGCGCCGCAGAAACTCGCCGAGGCGCTCGGCGGCGATCCTGATATCGTGCTCTCCGACATGGCCGCCCCCACCACCGGCCACAAGCGGACCGACCATATCCGCACCATGCATTTGTGCGAGGTGGCGGCGGACTTCGCGCTTTCGGTTCTGAAGCCCGGCGGCCATTTCCTCGCCAAGACTTTTCAGGGCGGCGCCGAGAACGAATTGCTCGCCATGCTCAAGCGGAATTTCCGCTCGGTCCACCACGTCAAGCCGCCGGCGTCGCGGGATGAATCGGTGGAGCTGTATTTGCTGGCGAAGGATTTCAAAGGGCGAGAACTCCCACCTTCGTCATCCCAGGGCGAAGCAGGAGCGTAGCGACGTCGCGGAGACCCTGGGATGACGAAGTCGTGGATCAGTTCCCCGGCGGGCTGACCGGCTCCAGCACCTTGGGCGTCGTCAGCCTGCCATGCCCCGACACGGCGTTGCCGGCATCGGGCGCCAGCCGCATGAACGACAGCGATGCGGCCGCCGATATCGCCGCCACGATGAACAAGGCGATGTGGAAATCACCCAGCGTCAGCGGTCCGCCGTGGATCGATGTCGACACTTCCAGGACGCCGCCCGCGACGGCCACGCCGAGCGCGATCGACAACTGCTGGAAAACCGCGGTGATGGGCGTCGCCTTGCTGGTGTCGGCAGCCGCAACCTCGGCATAGGCCAGTGCATTGACGCCGGTGAAGAACATCGAGCGGATGAAGCCGCCGACCAAAAGCATGGCGAGCATCAGCACATAGGGCGTGTCGGGCGTGAACAGGCCGTAGACGGCAATCGATGCCGCCGCCACCAGCGAGCCGACGATCAGCACGCGGCGGAACCCCGCCACCCGGAAGATCAGCGCGGTGACGAATTTCATGCCGATGGCGCCGATCGCCGAGACGAAGGTGATCATGCCCGACTGGAACGGCGTCAGCCCAAAGCCGATCTGGAACATCAGCGGCAGCAGGAACGGCACCGCGCCGATGCCGATGCGGAACAGCGAGCCGCCGAGCACGGAGGAGCGGAACACCTGGTTGCGGAACAGCTCGAGCGCCAGCAGTGGGTTTTGGGCGCGGCGCGCGTGCAGGAGATAGAGGGCGCCCGAGATCAGCCCGACGGCCACGGTGATCAAGCCGGCAAGCGGCGGCAGCGCCGGCAAGCTGACCACCGACAGGCCGAAGACGACGCCTGACGCTGCCAGTCCGCTCAGCACGAAGCCGATGAAATCGAGCGGCGGCGTCTCGGTTGCTTCGGTTTCCGGCAGGAAGCGCGTGGCAAGCCAGATGCCGATGAGCCCGATCGGCACGTTGATCAGGAAGATCCAGTGCCAGGTGAAATAGGTGGTGATGAAGCCGCCGATCGGCGGCCCGACAAGCGGTCCGACCAGCGCCGGAACGGTCAGCCAGGACATGGCGGCGACCAGCTCGCTCTTCGGCGTCGCGCGCACCAGCACCAGCCGCCCGACCGGCGTCATCATGGCGCCACCTATGCCTTGCAGGAAGCGCGACACGACGAAGGCCGGCAGCGAATTGGAAACCGCGCAAGCGACCGAACCGACGATGAACACCGCGATCGCGGCGCGAAAGACATTCTTGGCGCCGAAGCGATCCGCCATCCAGCCGCTGATCGGAATGAAGATCGCCAGCGACACCAGATAGGCCGTCAGCGCCAGCTTGAGCGCGATCGGGCTGGTGTGGATGTCGATGGCGATCGCCGGCAGCGACGTCGCGATGACGGTCGAATCCATGTTTTCCATGAAAAGAGCGACCGCCAGGATGAGCGGAATGGTGCGGTTCACAAAACGCGTCCGGACTTGATTTTCTGTGTCGTCGACCGGGGGCAAGCCGACACCAGGGGCGGTTATCATGCCTCGGTCCGGATGTCGCATTAATTTGCTGTCACTTTTGTGCGACCGTGCCAAACGGCACTTCTCGAAACGGCATACCATCACACCCGGAGATGAGACCGTCATCGCGGGGGACCTCTGCGGCCACGCAACCAAGAATCGCTTGCGAACGGTGCCGCTCGTCACTACTGTAGTGAATATAACTACTATATGAGCGTACCATGGAAGAAGCCGTTTCTGCAGCCGATGCCAACCGCAAATTCTCCCTCATCCTGCGCGGTGTCCGCGAAGGACAAAGCTATGTTGTGACCAGCCACGGGCGGCCTGTCGCGCGGATCGTGCCTGCGGACAGGCACGAGGGCGTGGCTTCCAGATCGCGCACAACGCTGCTGTCGCGCCTGGAACGCCAGCCCGTCGTCGATGCCGGACGCTGGACACGCGACGAGCTCTACGAGGATGAGGGGTGAAGGTCGCGCTCGACACGAATATCCTTGCCTATGCGGAGGGCGTCAACGGCGCCGGGAAGCGCGACATCGTTCTCGAATTGCTCCGCGACGTTCAACAAGAGGCTGCCTTCATCCCTGTTCAGGTGCTCGGTGAACTGTTCAACGTTCTCGTGCGCAAGGCCGGAAGAACGCGTGCCGAGGCCCGTGACGCTCTTCTCGGGTGGCGCGATGCGTTCCCGGTTGTCGGGACTACGCCCGAGGTGATGATGATGGCAGCGGATCTCGCGACCGATCACCATTTCGGCATCTGGGATGCCACCATTCTCTCCGTCGCCTCACAAACGGGTTGCCGGCTGCTGCTTTCGGAAGACCTGCAGGACGGCTTCACCTGGGGCGGTGTAACGGTTGTCGATCCTTTTGCATCGCGGCGTCATGCGTTGCTGGATGCATTCCTGGGAAAGCCCGTCGAATAGGCCAGAATGCGCCGGGCGATCCGACCGCATCACAATGCAATGATCGGCTTTTCATCGGCGCCGCGACGTGTTACCAGCCAGCGCCAATCCTGAAAGGGAAGAAACGAGTCGGCGCTGTCCATTACGGTCCAGCGCTTTTTTGTATTCCGAGGGCTGGCCATGGCAAAAATCATCGAAACGTCCACCGGCGCGCTGGCGCTGACCTTTGACGACGTGCTGCTGCAGCCCGGCCATTCCGAGGTTATGCCCGGCGAGACCGACATCCGCACCCGCATCGCCGGCGACATCGACCTCAACGTCCCGATTCTCTCTGCCGCCATGGATACTGTCACCGAGGCGAGGCTCGCCATCGCAATGGCGCAGGCCGGCGGTATTGGCGTCATCCATCGTAATTTCTCGCCGGCCGAGCAGGCCGAGCAGGTGCGGCAGGTGAAGAAATTCGAATCCGGCATGGTGGTGAACCCCGTTACCATCGGTCCCGACGCCACGCTCGCCGACGCGCTGGCGCTGATGCGGACCTACTCGATCTCGGGCATTCCGGTGGTCGAGAACGGCGGCGCGGGCGGCCACACGGTCGGCCGCCTGATCGGCATCCTGACCAACCGCGACGTGCGTTTCGCCTCCGACCCTGCGCAAAAAGTCTACGAACTGATGACCCGTGAGAACCTGATCACGGTCAAAGAGAATGTCGACCAGGACGAGGCCAAGCGTCTGCTCCATCAGCACCGCATCGAAAAGCTGGTCGTCGTCGACAAAAATGGCAATTGCGTCGGCCTGATCACCGTCAAGGACATCGAGAAGTCGCAGCTCAACCCGCACGCCACCAAGGATGCGCAGGGCCGCCTGCGCGCCGCCGCCGCCACCAGCGTTGGCGATGACGGCTTCGAGCGCGCCGAGCGGCTGATCGATGCCGGCGTCGACCTCTTGGTCATCGACACCGCGCACGGTCATTCGCAGCGGGTGCTCGATGCCGTCACCCGCGCCAAGAAGCTGTCCAACTCGGTGCGCATCCTGGCCGGCAACGTCGCCACTGCAGAAGGCACGCAGGCGCTGATCGATGCCGGCGCCGACGCCGTCAAGGTCGGCATCGGCCCGGGCTCGATCTGCACCACCCGCATCGTCGCCGGCGTCGGCGTGCCACAGCTTTCGGCCATCATGTCGGCGGTCGAGACGGCGCACAAATCAGGCGTCTCGGTGATTGCCGACGGCGGCATCAAATATTCGGGCGATCTCGCCAAGGCGCTCGCCGCCGGCGCCAGTGCGGCCATGATCGGCTCGCTGCTCGCCGGCACCGACGAGAGCCCGGGCGAGGTCTATCTGCACCAGGGACGTTCCTTCAAGGCCTATCGCGGCATGGGCTCGGTCGGCGCCATGGCCCGCGGCTCCGCCGATCGCTACTTCCAGGCCGAGGTCCGCGACACGCTGAAACTGGTTCCGGAGGGCATTGAAGGGCAGGTTCCCTACAAAGGACCTGTGTCCGGCGTACTGCACCAGCTTGCGGGCGGCCTGAAAGCCGCTATGGGTTATGTCGGCGGTCGCGATCTTGCCGATTTCCGCGACCGCGCCACTTTTGTGCGCATATCCAACGCCGGACTTCGTGAAAGCCACGCCCATGACGTCACGATCACCCGCGAAAGCCCGAATTATCCGGGTGGACTTTGATCAGGCCGATCAACGGGATCGCTATGCATTCTGGCGTAATCTGACGGCGACTGTGCTCAGGCTGTCGCGCCACGCCGCCGCGCTTTGTATCGCGACGGCGGCGGTCTTCGTCGCCATGACGGCACTGGAATTCCTCTATTTCCGTAGCCTGAGCGGCGGGCTGCCGTCGCTCGACATGCGCCTTACCGGCTTCACCCCCGACGAGGGCATGGCCTGGCTGACGGCGCTTGGCCGGCGCGGCGGCGAGATCATTCTGGTCTGGCACTACCTGACCTTCGATCTGCTGTTCCCGGCGTTGCTGTCGCTGACCCTGGTCAGCCTGATTCTGGCAACCGGACGGCAGCTGAGGAATTTCCGGGCAATGATCGCGCCGGTTCAGGCACTGTTCGCGCTGGTGCTCGTGCTGCCCTACACGCTCGCCGATTACGCGCAGAACTTCGCTGTGGCGCGGCTGTTGTCCGACTTCCAGTCGGCCAATCCCGATTCGCTCGCTTTCGCCTCGGCGCTGACCGTCACCAAATTCGCGCTGCTGGCGATACCCTTCGCCGTCATCGCGGTCTTTTACCTGGCGGGGCAGCGGCGATCCGCTGAGGGCGGGGAGCAATCGTGAACCAGACCGCGATCTTCTGGCCTGTCCTGGCGCATGTGCTGCTTGTCTATATCGTCTATCTCGTGATGGCCCGTCGCCGGTATTTCGCCGTCAAGTCCGGCGAGGCCAAGGTCGGTCAGTACAAGGTGCGTTCGACCGAGCCGGCCTCCAGCGTCACCGTCGCCAACAATCTGATCAACCAGTTCGAACTTCCGGTGCTGTTCCACGCGCTCTGCCTGGCGCTTTTCGTCACCAACGGCGTCAACTTCCTGACGCTGGCGCTGACCTGGATCTTCATCCTGTCGCGCTATGTCCATGCCTGGGTGCATCTGACCAGCAATCGGGTGATGCTGCGCAGCCGCGCCTTTTTCTTCGGCGCGGTTGTCCTGCTGCTGGCCTGGATCTGGTTCGCGTTTCATTTACTCGGGGCGGTCTGAGCCGCGCCAGCGCAGTCGCTACAGATCGAACAGCGCGATCTTGCGCTTGTCGAACTTGATGCCGATCTCGCCGCGCACCAGCTTGAGCGCCGCTTCGCCGAACACCGCGCGCCGCCAGCCCTGCAGGGCCGGCACGTCGGCGGCCTCGCCCTCGGCAGCGATGCGGTCGATGTCGTCGCTGGAAGCCAGCACCTTCGACGCCACGCCTTCCTTTTCGGCGACGATGCGCAAAAGCACTTTCAGCAGCTCCGACGCGGCATTCGAGCCTTCCGGCGGCTGGAAACTCTTCGGCAGCTTCGGCATCGCTTCCTTCGGCAGCGCCAGCGCGGTGTTGACCGCGCCGAGCAGGGCGGTTGCCGTCGCCGAGCGTTCCCAGCCTTTCGGCGTGGTGCGCAGGCGGCCAAGTCCCGCCGCATCGCGCGGCGCCTGCTGCGCGACCTCGTAGATCGCGTCGTCCTTCAGCACCCGCCCGCGCGGCACGTCGCGTTCGCGCGCCTCGCGCTCGCGCCATGCCGCCACCGCCTGCACGATCGCCAGCTCCTGCGGCTTGCGCAGCCGCATCTTCAGCCGCTTCCAGGCGTCCTCAGGATGCGGATCGTAGGTCTCGCGCGAGGTCAGCACCTCCATTTCCTCGTTCAGCCAATGGGCGCGGTTTTCCCGCACCAGTTCGGCGCTGAGGTGCTGGTAGACCTCGATCAGATGGGTGACGTCGGCCAGCGCGTAGTCGAGCTGCTTGTCGGACAAGGGACGATGGCGCCAGTCGGTGAAGCGAGAGGACTTGTCGAGCCGGGCGCCGGTGATGCGCTGCACCAGCTGGTCGTAGGAGACGCTGTCGCCGAAGCCGCAGACCATCGCCGCCACCTGTGTGTCGAACACCGGATGCGGCACGAGATCGCCGAGATGGACGATGATTTCGATGTCCTGCCGCGCCGCGTGGAAGACCTTGACCACCGCTTCGTTGGCCATCAGCCGGAAGAATGGTTTCAGGTCGATGTCCGGCGACAGCGGATCGATCAGCGCCGTCACACCGGGCGCCGCCATCTGGATCAGGCAGAGAATCGGCCAGAAGGTCGTTTCGCGGATGAATTCGGTGTCGACGGTGACGAAATCCGACTTTTCGAACGCGGCGACAACGGTCTCGAGTTCACTTTGGGTGGTGATGACGTGCATCAAATCGCTTTTGGCAACATATTAGGTCTCTTTCAATTTCAGCCGCGCGGGCTTTCGTCAAGCCGCCGCACGGTCATGTGTCCGTCGATCCATCGGAATCACCGTTCCGCCGCGCCAGCCGCGCAAACACCGTCGATGTGCGCAACAGCGCGGTAAACCGGCTGCGGTGGCCCGCCGGCACGCCGGAGCGCACCTGCATCCGGTAAAGGATCACGATGATGAGAATGGCGTACACGACAGCGGTGAAAACAAACAGGGCGCCCGGTCCGAAATACTGCATCGCCGTCGAGGCCGCGAACGGGCCGCCGATGGCACCGAAGGAATAGAACAGCATCAGCGCCGCGTTGATCAGCACGAATTCGCCCTTGTCGGCGCGATCGTTGGAATGCGCCGCCGACAGCGAATAGAGCGGCATGGCGAAGCTGCCGAAGATGAAGACGATGACGAAGTTGAGGAACGGGTCGTTGCCGGGAATGAACGCCAGCACCAGCGCCGCGAGCATGGCGCAGCAAGTCGTCGCCAGGAGCACCGTGCGCCGGTCTCGGCGGTCGGAGAGGTAGCCCAGCGGATACTGGATGAGGGCCCCGCCGAAGATGCCGACGCTGACGAAGGTGACGACGTCGGCCACCGACATGCCGAGCTGTTCGGCATAGACCGGCGACAGCGTACGGAAGGCGCTGTTGGTGACGCCGACGCAGATGCAGCCGAAGCAACCGAGCGGCGAAATCCGCCAGACGCGCGCAAGGTCGAGCTTGACGTCTTCTGGCGGCGTCGGGTTGGAGCGGTCGCCGAGCGACACCGGCACCAGCGACAGCGTGATCATCATCGACATGATGGCGAAGATGGTGAATCCGCCGGCGCCGAAGACCGGGATCAGGAACTGCGCTGATGTCACCGAGCCGATATCGACCATGCGGTAGATGGCAAGCACGCGCGCACGGTCCTTGTTGGTGACGCCGGAGTTGAGCCAGGCTTCCATGACGGTGAACAGGCCGGCGAAGCAGAAGCCGCCGGCAAAGCGTACCGCGCACCACATCACCGGGTCGATGACCAAAACCAGCAGCAGCGTGCCGGCCGATGCGGTCGCCGCCAGCGCGGCGAAGGTCCTGACATGGCCGACCGCCTTGAGGATGCGGGTGACGGCCAGGCAGCCGAGCAGGAAGCCGGCGAAGTAGAACGTGCCCAGCAGGCCGATGATCGTGGCGGAAAACCCTTCCTGGGCACCACGCAGCGCGATCAGCGTGCCCTGCAGCCCATTGCCGCCGAGCAGAATGCCGGCGGCGATGAGGAGCGGGATCAGCGGGCGGATGGAGGACATGCAGGGAGGTGGTTCACTTGTCTTTGCCTCTTATTGAACCATCGCCCCCTCCAATGCCAGCGGCAATTCCCCGCGGCGGTCACGAGACGATTGGCGCCTTGGCTTGAATTTCGGCTTTGGGGAAGGCGGACGTTGCCTCTACACCACACATTTGATCTAGATCGGCAACAAGGCGTCGGGCTTCACATTGGCGATCGAGGCGTAGGTGTGCGTTTCCCGGACCCCGGGCAGCGGCAGGATTACCCGTTGCAGGAAGTCCTGGAACATTGCCATGTCGGCGATGCGCGCCTTGACTAGGTAGTCGAAGCCGCCAACCACCATGTGGCACTCGATGATCTCGGGCGCCTGCAAGACCGCCTCGGCGAAGCGGTCGAAGACATGCGGCGCCGTATGGTCGAGCCGAACCTCGATGAAGACGAGTTGTGCCTGCCCGATCCTGGCCGGGTCGAGGACGGCCCGCACGGCCCGGATGAAGCCTTCACTGAACAGCCGCTTGATGCGCTGCGAGGCGCCCGTCGGCGACAGCCCGACCCGGCGGGCCAGGTCGAGCGTCGTGCGGCGGCCATCCTCCTGCAACAAACGCAACAGCGAGCGGTCGATACGGTCGAGATTGTCCATTTCAGGATTCACACTTTTTGGCCAGGAATAGCGTGATAGTCACGCTAAAATAGTCAAAACAACATATTTCATCACGCTGTCAGGTGGCAATACCGTTGGCGGGCAACTCAACCAGCCAAGGCAAGACCCATGACATCAGCCATATCGAACTCCCGCAACGCTCAGGCCAAGGGCGACACGCCAGTGCTCATCTTGAGCGAGGCCGAGGTGAAAACCTGCATCGACCTCCGTCAGCTTCTCGACGTGCTGGCGGACGGCTTCGAGGCGCTGTCTGGCGGCAAGGTCGTCAATCCGGCGCGGCCGCAGCTCGACATTCCCCAGGCAGGCTATTCGCTGGCGATGCCGGCCTGGATGGCGGGCATGCATCTGACGGTGAAGATCGTCAACGTGTTCGAGGGCAATATCGCCAAAGGTATCCCCAGCCATCTCGCCACCATCCATCTGTTCGACCCGCAGACGGGATTACCGGTCTGCGTCATGGACGGCACCTACATCACCGCCGTACGCACCTCCGGCTCGGCCGTGCTCTCGGTGCGCGAACTGGCCCGGCGCGACGCCAAGGTCGCGACAGTGGTGGGCGCAGGCGTCCAGGCCGGCCAGCACCTGCGCCTTCTGCCACTGGTCCGCGACTTCGCCGAGATCCGCGTTGTCGCGAAGGAGTTCGTGGATGCGCAGGCGCTTGCCGCACTACATCCGGGTGTTGTTGCCGTCAGCGATGTCG
Organism: Mesorhizobium sp. CNPSo 4689; assembly: GCF_057784325.1. NCBI lineage: Bacteria > Pseudomonadati > Pseudomonadota > Alphaproteobacteria > Hyphomicrobiales > Phyllobacteriaceae > Mesorhizobium > Mesorhizobium sp. CNPSo 4689. The sequence goes on along the minus strand of NZ_JBWLUZ010000006.1, from coordinate 112,726 downwards.
AGGCCGCGGTGCGCTCGTCGGATGTCGTCTGCTTGGCAACGCATTCCTATGAGCCGGTGATTTCAGCCGAATGGGTGAGACCCGGCACCCACGTCTCGTCGGTCGGCGTCGCGCCACCCGGCGGCGAATTGCCGGTCGAGCTTGTCGGCAAGGCCGGCCTCTTCGTCGAGACAAGCGACGCATTCGCCCCGACGCCGGTCGGCTCCTGCGAATTGGCCGGGATCGACCCGGAAACCGGAACCGAACTCGGCGAGCTACTGCTCGGGCTACGGCCGGGACGGGTCAGCGCCGACCAGATCACCGTCTACAAGGCAATGGGCGTTGCCATGGAGGACATGGTGACGGCCGACCTCGCCTACCGCGAGGCGATTCGCCGGGGAATCGGGGGCGTCGCTTCGCTGTAGGGGTGGCCGCCACGATGCGCCACATATGGGAAAGCGGGCCGTGATGGCGATCGACTTGATGATGGGCGAGCCGTTCACGCCTCACCGGCCTCTGCCAGTATCTTCTTCTGCCTCGGGTCAGGCGCTTCGCCCGCTGGCATTACGGCCTTCTCCGAGGGCGCCCTTCGCCCAAGCGACCCTGCGGTCAGCAGGCTGAGCGCTATGAACGGGATGCCGATGGCAAAGGCCGAGCGGATCCCCCAATGGTCCGAGACGAAGCCGAGCAGCGGCGGGCCGAGCAGGAAGGCGACGAAGGAAATCTGCGACAGCGCTGCGACATTGATGGCCGCGGGGCGATCCGTCCGCTGGGCGGCCGCGGAGATCGCCAGTGGAAACAGCGCGCTGCTACCGATGCCCAGAAGGGCGAAGCCCAGCATGGACACGAACGGGGCAGGCGAGAGGAAGACGAGCAGCACGCCCGCTGCCATGCTGGCCAACAGCACACGAGCCACGCCGCTTGGCGAGTGGCGGTCGACGAAGCTGTCGGCAAAGAAGCGCGTAGTCGCCTGCGAGAAGGCGAACAGCGCCACAGTGAATCCGGCGACAAAGGGGCCCGAGTCGAACACGGTGCGCATGTAGATCGCCGACCAGTCGATGCTGGCGCCTTCCAGGAGCATCGCCGACAGCGTCACCGCGACGAGCACGAGGATCGGCAGTGTCGGCCTTGCCAGTCTGGGCGCTTTGTCGCCATTGCCGGCGAAGCGGCTCGGCGCCGGTTCGTAGCCGCCGAGAAACAGCGCCATCGATATCGCCACCATCGGCACGACAAGAGCCAGATGCAGTTGCGGCGATATGCCGAGATGGCCGAGCGCCGCGCCGAACAGGCCGGCGCCGAAGAAGCCCATGCTCCAGAACGAATGCGCCCGGTTCATGATCCGGCGTTTCAGCAGGAATTCCGTTCTGTCGGCCTCGACATTGAGCATGATCTCGATGCTGCCGATCATCAGGCCCACCGGAAAAAGCATCAGGAACAGCGCTACAGGCCCCGGCGCATGCACCGCGATGGCATAGGCTGCGGCCACCAATGGCACCAGCCCGAGCAGCGCGCGACGGAAGCCGACCCGCTCCAGTATCGGCGTCGCCAGCGTCAGCGCGGTCAAGGTGCCGATCGGCGTTCCGATCAGGCTGAGCCCGAGCGTGCCGTCCTCTATGCCCATGGCGTGCTTGATGTCTGGCAGCCGCGGAAAGATGTTGCCCATGGCGAACGAATAGATCGCAAACCCGGCATAGACCCGGTGTTGAGGGGCAAGGCTGAGGCCAAAGGTCATCGCGGTGCTTTCAACGAAAGAGAAACCGGCGGTTGGTTTGTCAAACGGCTCGGTACACGCCGCTTCTTGCACAAACGTGCAAAACATGCAAGAACGTGCAGTAAGAAATAGGATCATGCGATGCTCACCGATGAACGGCACCAACTCATCCGCGACCGGCTTGCGGCGGAGGGGAGGGTGCTGGCCGGCGAACTGGCGAGCCGCTTCGGCGTTTCGGAAGATACGGTCCGACGCGACCTGAGGGAAATGGCCAAGGCCGGGCAATGCCGTCGCGTCTATGGCGGCGCGGTCGCGGCCGCACCTTTCGCCGCCGCGCCGGTCAGCCTGCGCGGTGGCCATGCGGTCGAGGAGAAGATGCGGCTGGCGCGCGCGGCGGTAACCCTGCTCTCCAGCGGTCAGAGCCTGTTCATCGACGGCGGCACCACCAATGCCGCGATCGCCAGCGCCATTCCGCGCGACCTCGAACTGACCATAGCCACCAATTCCCTCGGCGTCGCTTCGGCTCTCTCCGATCACGCCTTGGTCGAGCTGATTGTGCTGGGCGGCAGGTTCGACCGCGACCTCGGAACCTGCGTCGGCGCCGATACGCTGGCTGCCGTCGCGCAGCTCGGCGCCGACCTGTTTTTTCTGGGCTCCTGCGGTCTCGATGCCTCGCGCGGCGTGACGGCCTTCGATTCGGCGGAGGCCGAGGTGAAGCGGGCCATGGCCAGGAACAGCGCCGGCATCGTCATCGCCGTCACCAACGACAAGCTGGCCACGGCGGCGCCCTACCGCGTCGCCGGACCCGAAGCGATCCGCCATCTGGTGGTCGAAAAGACGGCGCCGGCCGCGATCCTCGCGGATTTCGAACACCAGGGCGCTGAAATCCACTTCGCCTGAACAGTTGGCGCGCCGCACCGGAACCGCCCGCTTGCCTTGACAAAGCCGGCCTCTCATGCGCTTTTCGCGCAAATTTCGAGCAGGGCGCACGGCCCGCAACCCAGCATCCGGACTTCACCCATGACAATGCATCGTTACCGCAGCCACACCTGTGCCCAGTTGAGAAAGAGCGACGTCGGCACGCCCGTTCGCCTGTCCGGCTGGGTGCACCGTGTGCGCGACCATGGCGGCCTGCTGTTCATCGACCTGCGCGACCATTACGGCCTGACCCAGATCGTCGCCGATCCGGATTCGCCGGCTTTCAAGATCGCCGAGACCGTGCGCGGCGAGTGGGTGATCCGCGTCGACGGCGAGGTCAAGGCGCGCCTGCCCGAGACAACCAACGCCAATCTGCCGACCGGCGAGATCGAGATTTTCGCGCGCGAGATCGAAGTGCTGTCGGCGGCCAAGGAGCTGCCGCTGCCGGTGTTCGGCGAGCCCGACTATCCCGAGGACATCCGCCTCAAATACCGTTTCCTCGACCTGCGTCGCGAGACGCTGCACAAGAACATCGTGGCGCGGACAAAGATCATCGCCGAGATGCGTAAGCGCATGGGCGAGGTTGGCTTCACCGAATTCTCGACGCCGATCCTGACCGCGTCCTCGCCCGAGGGCGCGCGCGACTTCCTGGTGCCGTCACGCATTCATCCCGGCACTTTCTACGCGCTGCCGCAGGCGCCGCAGCAGTACAAGCAGCTGATCATGGTGTCGGGCTTCGACCGCTACTTCCAGATCGCGCCGTGCTTTCGCGACGAGGATCCGCGCGCCGACCGGCTGCCGGGCGAATTCTACCAGCTCGACCTGGAGATGAGCTTCGTCGAGCAGGATGACGTGTTGTCGACCATGGAGCCCGTCCTGCGCGCCGTCTTCGAGACCTTTGCCAACGGCAAGCCGGTGACGCAGAAATTCCAGCGCATTCCCTATGATGTCTCCATGCGCAAATACGGCACCGACAAGCCGGACCTGCGCAACCCGATCGAGATGCAGGCCGTCTCCGACCATTTTCGCGAGTCCGGCTTCAAGGTGTTCGCCAACATCCTCGCCAACGATGCGAAGGCGGAGATCTGGGCCATTCCAGCCAAGACCGGCGGCTCACGCGCTTTCTGCGACCGCATGAATTCCTGGGCGCAAGGCGAGGGCCAGCCGGGCCTGGGCTACATCTTCTGGCGCAAGGAGGGCGAGAAACTCGAAGGCGCCGGACCGCTGGCCAAGAACATCGGCGAGGAGCGCACAGAGGCGATCCGCCTGCAGCTCGGCCTTGCCGATGGCGACGCCGCCTTCTTCGTCGCCGGCGACCCGAAGAAATTCGTCTCCTTCGCCGGTGCCGCACGCACCCGTGCTGGCGAAGAGCTGAACCTCGTCGACCGCGAGCGCTTCGAACTGTGCTGGATCGTCGACTTCCCGTTCTTCGAATGGAACGAGGAGGAAAAGAAGATCGACTTCGCCCACAATCCGTTCTCGATGCCGCAGGGCGGTATCGAGGCGTTGGGCGGCGAGGATCTGCTCGGCATCAAGGCGTTCCAGTACGACATGGTCTGCAACGGCTTCGAGATCGCCTCCGGCGGCATCCGCAACCATCTGCCGGAAACCATGGTCAAGGCCTTCGAGACGGTCGGGCTCGACCGCGCGACGGTCGAGGAACGCTTCGGCGGCCTCTACCGCGCCTTCCAGTACGGCGCGCCGCCGCATGGCGGCATGGCGGCCGGCATCGACCGCGTCGTCATGCTTTTGGTCGGGGCCAAGAACCTGCGCGAAGTCACCATGTTCCCGATGAACCAGCAGGCCTACGACCTGTTGATGAACGCGCCCTCCGAAGCCAGCCCGCAGCAGCTTCGCGAACTGGCGCTGCGCGTTGCGCCCACCAAGAAGGACGCCTGATCCCGTTTTCGGCCGGCACTTTAAAAAACGGCCGGAACCGATTCTTTCGATTCGACAATCCAACAAAAAAGCCCGGCATCACTGCCGGGCTTTTTCATCTCGTGAGACGGTCTCGATCAGTCTTCGTTCGCCTTGACCTTGACGCCCAGCGTCTTCGGCAGGTCGAGCGGGTTGGACATCGCGCCCGCCATGATCAGCGCGAACGGCACCGAGGCCGGCGGCTCGGCCGAAATCTCGAGGCTCTTCGGCTCGTCCAGATACTTGCTTACCGCGGCCGTCACTTCGGCCGTCAGTTCCGGATTGTTGAGCTGCGCCATGCCGAACGGCACGATCGCCTTGGCCTGGTTGGCGATGTCCTTGGCCGACATGCCCTGCTGCTTGCCGACATACTCCAGCACCTTGCCGGTCAGCGAATCGTCGTCGAAGCGGATCGAGGCGCCGTTGAAGGAGAGCTGCTGCATGAGGCCGAGCATGGCCATGCCTTGCGCCGAATTGTCGGCGCCTTCGGGCTGCGCCGCCATCTTCTTCTGCATCTCCTGCACCGACTTGACGAAATCGAGTGTGTAGCCGCCGAGGTCGAAGGTCATGCCGAACTTGCCGGCATTGTCGACCGCTATGTCGTATTTCGACAGTTCCACCTTGCCGTCCGAAGGCTGCCAGGTGCCGGCCACGTCGATATTGCCGGTGATGTTCTGGTAGCCGAGCGCGTCGATGACCTCCTTCGACTTCGGATCCTCGACGAGGGTCAGGTCGGCATTGAACTTTTCCGTCGTGCCGGTGAATTCCATCGCCTTGCCGTCGGCGGGCGGTGTGATTTCGATGGCGAGGCCGTCCATCGAGAAGGCGGACTTGTCGGCGACCTTGACCGTCATGTTGGCGAGTTCGGCCGATTTGTACATCAGCATCGATCCCGTCGGTCCGGTGGCGCCGTCAGCTGGAATGGTCATGTCATGGATGACGAAGGGGCTGAGATCGAGCGTGATGCCGTCCTGGGTACGCTGGAACGCCGCGGTCGACACGGTCGCGATGTCAAAACCGCCATTGGCCTCGGTCACGCCCTCGAGCTTGACGTCGCCGATCGGCAGCGCCTCCTTCTCGGCCGCCGGTTTCACCGACACGCCCTGCAGAACCATGCTGGTGGCGTCGCCGGTCACTCCGGTCCAGGAAATGTCGACGCCCTGAGCGGCAAGCGTCGCCTTGAGCCGGTCAGCGACGGCAGTGTCCTGCGCGAAAGCGGCATTCAGCGGCAGCGTCAGCAAAAAGGTCGAAAAAGCGAGTTTGCGGAATGAGTGTTGGATTGTCATTGCAAGTCCCCTGAGATGTCCTGAAAAATTGTCTTCATCGGTTACGCCATCACCATTCTGAGACGAACTGGACGGGATAAAGGCGTTGTCGGACAGAATGGTCGAAAATCACGGCGAAAGGCAAACCCGATCCTCGGTCTTTGCGTGGTGCGGTGAATTTGTCATGAAGATCGGATTTCCATGCGTCATCGCGTCATGCCTTAGACAGGGCTTGTAACAGATTGATGTTGGCCGGCGCCGGCACCGCTTCCGATGCTGTTGCACATAGACGTGGCCGTGCCGGCAATTCCGTGAAGTCCATCACACCCCTATGGTGGATTTGAGGTGCCGTCGCCGCCCGGGCTTCGCCCTTAATTACCGCCCCAAGGCCTTACGACGTGCGGATTCCCACACCCGCGTCTTGCTGCGAATCACCCGCTCGGCTAGTGCAGCGCCATGGGAAAAAGGCTTTTGCCGCCTCAAGATGGCGGCGGTGACCACGTCGAACCGGTCGATCTGAAGAAGGCGCTGGAAGAGCGCTACCTCGCCTATGCGCTCTCGACCATCATGCACCGGGCGCTGCCGGACGTGCGCGACGGGCTGAAACCCGTGCACCGCCGCATCATGCATGCCATGCGGCTGCTCAGGCTCAATCCCGACCAGGGTTTCGCCAAATGCGCCCGTATCGTCGGCGAGGTGATGGGCAAGTTCCACCCGCATGGCGACCAGTCGATCTACGACGCGCTGGTGCGCCTGGCGCAGGATTTCTCGATGCGCTACCCGCTGGTCGACGGGCAGGGCAATTTCGGCAATATCGACGGCGATAACGCCGCCGCCATGCGCTACACCGAAGCGCGCATGACCGATGTGGCGACGGAGCTGCTTGCCGGCATCACCGAGGACGCGGTCGACTACCGGCCGACCTACAATGAGGAGGACGAGGAGCCGGTCGTGCTGCCCGGCGCCTTCCCGAACCTGCTGGCCAACGGTTCGTCGGGCATTGCCGTCGGCATGGCTACCTCGATCCCGCCGCACAACGCCGCCGAGCTTTGCGATGCGGCACTGCACCTGATCGAGCATCCGGACGCGCCGGTGACGGCGCTGATGGATTTTGTCCAGGGGCCGGATTTCCCGACCGGCGGCATCATCGTCGACAGCCGCGCCTCGATCCTCGAAGCCTATGAAACCGGCCGCGGCGGTTTTCGCGTCCGGGCGAAATGGAGCCAGGAGGACCAGGGCAGGGGCACCTGGAGCATCGTCGTCACCGAGATTCCCTATGGCGTCCAGAAGGCCCGGCTGATCGAAAAGATCGCCGAGCTTCTGATGGCGCGCAAATTGCCGCTTCTGGAAGACATCCGCGACGAGAGCGCCGAGGACATCCGCGTCGTGCTGGTGCCGAAGAGCCGTTCGGTCGATCCGGGCATCTTGATGGAATCCCTGTTCAAGCTGACCGAGCTTGAAAGCCGCTTCCCGCTCAACATGAACGTGCTGTCGCGCGGCAAGGTGCCGAACGTGCTGTCGCTGAAGGGCGTGCTCAAGGAGTGGCTGGAGCATCGCCGCGACGTGCTCATTCGCCGCTCGAAGCATCGGCTTGGCGAGATCGAAAGGCGGCTGGAAATCCTCGCCGGCTATTTGATCGCCTATCTCAATATCGACGAGGTGATCAGGATCATCCGCGAGGAGGATGAGCCCAAGCAGGTGATGATGGCCCGCTGGTCGCTCACCGACACCCAGGCTGAAGCCATCCTCAACATGCGCCTGCGCGCCTTGCGCAAGCTCGAAGAGATTGAGATCCGCAAGGAGTTCGACGGCCTCACCGCCGAGAAGAAGCAGATCGAGGCGCTGCTTGCGTCCAACGCCAAGCAATGGGCGACGATCAAGTGGGAAGTCACCAGCATCCGCGACAAGTTCGGACCGGAGACCGAACTCGGCAAACGCCGGACCCAGTTCGCCGATGCGCCCGAGCATGACCTGACCGACATCGCGCACGCCATGATCGAGCGCGAGCCGGTCACCGTGGTCGTCTCGGAAAAGGGCTGGCTGCGGGCGATGAAGGGTCATCTGAGCGACCACTCGACGCTCACCTTCAAGGAGGGCGACAGCCTCAAGCTCGCCTTCCATGCCCAGACCACCGACAAGATCCTGGTCTTCACCACCGGCGGCAAGTTCTACACCATCGGCGCCGACCGGCTGCCGGGCGGGCGCGGCCATGGCGAACCGATCCGCATCATTGTCGACATGGACAACGACCAGGACATCGTCACCGCCTTCATCCACGATCCCAAGCGCAAGCTGCTTCTGGTGTCCTACGACGCCAACGGCTTTGTCGTGCCGGAGGAGGAGGTCGTCGCCAACACCCGCAAGGGCAAGCAGGTGATGAACGTCAAGGCACCGGACGAAGCCAAGCGGTGCCTGCCGGTCACCGGCGACCATCTCGCCATCGTCGGCGAGAACCGCAAGATGCTGATCTTCCCGCTGGCCGAGATCCCGGAAATGGGCCGCGGCAAGGGCGTTCGCCTGCAGAAATACAAGGACGGCGGCGTACTCGATCTCAAGACGTTCACACTCGAAAGCGGCCTGTCCTGGCAGGATTCGGCCGACCGCACCTTCATCAAGTCGCGCGATGAACTGGTGGAGTGGATCGGCCCCCGGGCGTCGGCCGGACGGATGGTGCCGAAGGGTTTTCCGAGGACGGGCAAGTTCGGGTAGCAAGGCGCCTCTTCCTTCTCCCCTTGTGGGAGAAGGTGGCCGGACCGAAGCTCGGTCGGATGAGGGGTGTTCCAGCTTGGTGCGCCAGGGGACACGAAACCAACGCCTCGTTTCTTCCAGCACCCCTCATCCGTCTCGGCGCTTCGCGCCGATCCACCTTCTCCCACAAGGGGAGAAGGGAAGAGCCGCCACCCAAACATTTGGACTATCGTCACGATTGCTGCACTATCATGCTGCATGATTGCTGCGGGCAGGAGAGGCACAGGGTTTGAAGCGGACTGAGATCCAGAAACCGGAGCGGCAGCAGCGCCTGTTCGGCCTGTCGGCGCCGCTGAGATCCGCCGTCATCCCGCCGCTGTCGGCGGCGCGCTGGCTTTTGGTGCTGATCGTTGCCGCCGGCGTCTACTTCTTTCACGGCTTCCTGTTTCCGGTGCTGGCAGCACTGGTCATCGCCTTCGCCAGCTGGCCGCTCTACCGCCGGCTGCTTGCCGCCGTCGGCGGCAACCGCACCATCGCCGCGACTTTCGCGATCCTGTTTATCCTGACCTTCCTGGTGGTGCCGATCGCGCTCGCCGGCACCTATGCCATCAACGAAGTCCGCGAATGGGTCGCCTGGGCGATCGAGACCAACCGGCACGGCGCGGTGACGCCGCACTGGATCGCCACAATGCCCATCATCGGCGAGTGGCTGAACGAGCAATGGACGACCAATTTTGGCCATCCCGGCGGCATCGGCGAACTGATCCAGCTGGTCAGCGGCGCCAACATCGGCAGCATCTATCGCGGCGTGCTGGCGGCCGGCGGCAGTGCCTTCGGCCTGTTGCTGACGCTGCTGTTCATGATGATCGCGCTGTTCTTCGCCTATCGCGATGGCGAGCATTTCGCCGGCCAGGTCGACCGCCTCGGCGAGCGCATCCTGCCGATGAGATGGGAGCGGATTTCGCGGGTTGTACCGGCGACCATCTCCTCGACCGTGACCGGCATGACCATCATCGCCATCGGCGAGGGGCTGGTGCTGGGCATCGCCTACTGGCTGGCCGGCGTGCCTTCGCCGGTGACGCTCGGCGCCTTGACCGGCGTCATGGCACTGATCCCAGGCGGCGCACCGCTGTCCTTCACGCTTGTCTCGATCTATCTCGCCGCCAGCGGCTCGCCGGTGGCGGGGTTCGCGCTGTTCATCTGGGGCGCGGTCGAACTCTTCATCGTCGACAAGACGCTGCGCCCGAAGCTGGTCGGCGGGCCGATCAAGTTACCCTTCCTGCCGACCTTTTTCGGCTTGATCGGCGGCGTTAAGACGATGGGCTTCCTCGGCCTGTTCATCGGTCCGGTGCTGATGGCGCTGCTGGTCGCGATCTGGCGCGAATGGCTGCGCGAGGTCGAGCTGATGGACGAGGCCGCTCCTGCAGCACCTGAGGAACGGGACGATCATCCGCCGCAGATCGAGATCGCCGCCGATCACGGCGTGCCGAAAAAGAGTCAAGCCGGGTGACTGACGGCGAGCGCGGCACGGCGCTTGCGTCCTTCATGCAGCTGCCACAGTGAGTGGGCGACCAGCGCGGCGATCAGGATGACGCCGCCGATCAGGCTGTTGCGCGACGGTGTTTCCGCAAAGATCATCCACACCCAGACCGGCGCCAGCACGGTTTCCAGCAGATAGAACATCGCCACCTCCGGTCCGGAAATGTATTTCGGTCCGTTGGCAAGGCAGAAGAACGATATCGGCATGGTCACGGCGCCGTTGAAGATGATCCACCATGGCGCGTTGACGTGAAAGCCTTCGCCCGAGACCATGAACGCGGCAACCGCCAGCGGCAGGACGACGCCGACCAGCGAGGTGAAGCCCATGTCCTTGCCGCTGGCGCTCGAGATGGTGATGGCTAGAGCGACGAAGAAGGCCGAGCAGAGCGCCATGAAATCGCCGAACAGGTGCCCGGTGCCGACCGAACCGCCGACGATGATCAGCACGCCAAGGATCATGACCAGCATCGTCACGAGCGTCACCAGTCGCGGCCGCTCCCGGAGGAACAGCCAGGACAAGAGCGCCGCGAACACGGTGCTGAAGGCGAGGATGAAGACCAGATTGGCGGTCGAGGTGTGGAAGACGGCGGTGATGAAGGTGATGCCGGTCAGGCCATAGCATATGGCCACCGCCAAGCCTGACCGGCCTGGGATGAGCTGTGGCGCGTTCCTGCTCAGCCTGCGCCAGACAGCCCAGACCACGAGTGCGGCGATCAAGGTCGTGGCGTTGCGCAACATCATGATGGTCCATGGGCTGCCGTCGGCGAGCCGGATCAGCGGGATGTCGATGGTAAGCGTCAGTCCGCCGATGGCGGTGATGAGGAGACCCTTCTGATGATCGTGGTGGGATGACATGCCGATCTCGCAATGAATGGGGAGGCAGGCCGCAATATCGGCCCGTCGCCTGTCTTCCAGCCACGCGGCCGGAAGACCAGCATCCTCCTCCTTGAAACAGTTTAGAGATGAATGGCGGAAGGAAAAGTCAGCGCGAAACCGCTTCGTGGTCGTAGCGTTCCCAGCCCTTCGGGCCGAGATGCTCCTGCGGCATGAAGCGCATCTTATAATTCATCTTGCGCGAGCCGTTGACCCAGTAGCCGAGATAGACGTGGGGCAGACCCATTGCCCTGGCACGGGCGATATGATCGAGGATCATGAAGGTGCCGAGCGAGCGGTCCTCGAAATCAGGATTGAAGTAGGAATAGACCATCGACAGGCCGTCGGCCATCTTGTCGGTGAGCGCCACAGCGATCAGCTCGCCCTGGCCCTTGCCGGTGATGAAGGTGTCGGGGCCGCGCCGCCGGTATTCGATGATCTTGGTGTCGACATGCGTGTCCTCGACCATCATGGCGTAATCGAGCACCGTCATGTCGGACATGCCGCCTCGGCGGTGCCGGGCATCGAGATAGCCGCGGAACAGCGAATACTGCTCGGTGGAGGGCTGCGCGTCGTGCATGGCGCCGATAAGGTCGGAATTGTGCTGGATCACCCGCTTCATGTTGCGGCTGGCGGTGAATTCTTGCGCCAGGATGCGCACCGAAACACAGGCACGGCAGGTTTCGCAGGCCGGCCTGTAGGCGATGTTCTGCGAGCGCCGGAACCCGCCTTGCGTCAGCAGATCGTTCATCTCCGGCGCCTTGTCGCCGACCAGGTGCGTGAACACCTTGCGCTCGAACTGGCCCTCGAGATACGGGCACGGCGACGGCGCGGTCAGGAAGAACTGCGGCGACTGGGTCGGGTGCTGCGTCATCGAGTCTAGAAAACACTCCTGCGAATCGCCTTACCTTTGGCCCGGTCGGCGAAAAATTCAACAGGATTGTGAAGCAGCGGCCGACCGAAGGCCGTCATATTTGCTCATAAGCGCCCGCGCAGCCTCTCGAAATGCTGTTTCAACGATCCCTGCGGCTGACCACGGTGCCGAGCAGCAGGTCGTGCAGCGTGCGCTTGCGGTCGGAAAACAGCGTCACCAGAAGAACCAGCGGTGTCAGGATGACGTTGGCGGCCCAGAACAGCACCGAATGCACGACGGCGGTCAGCCCGTCGATGCGGGTGCCGTCGAGGCGATCGAGCCGGATGCCCATCATCTTCATGCCGGTCGTGGCCTGATCGCGGCTGCCCAGCGTGTTCCAGATGTAGAGGATGGCGACCGCCGGCACGAGGACGGAAAACAGCATCCAGCCAAGGCCGAGCGTCAGCAGCCCAAGCAGGAGCACCAGGATCGCGAAGGGGATGGTGAGCAGCGCGACAATGCAATAGTCGATGATGAAGGCCAGGATGCGCCGCGTGCGCACGCCGTCATAGGCCCTGACATCGTCGAGCCTGCTGGTGATGATTTCGCCGTCGAGAACGCGCGCGTTCATGTCATATCCTCGTAACCTGGCCCACAATAGGGTGTGGGCGCACTGCTGATGAAATGGTGAAGGCCTGCTGCGGAATCAAGATCGGCGCCTTTAGCCCGGCGGCTACGCCAACGCCCTTCGAATCGGTTGAATTTGCCGCGCGGATGGCATTAGCTTGCTGCGGCGCAACAAAGCGCAGGGGAGACGAGGGACGGGGCAATATGGATTACGACATGCTGGTCATCGGCAGCGGCCCTTCCGGGCGCCGTGCTGCCGTGCAGTCGGCCAAGCTCGGCAAATCGGTCCTAGTGGTCGACAGGGGCCGGCGCCTCGGCGGCGTCTCCGTGCACACCGGCACCATCCCGTCGAAGACGCTGCGCGAGACCGTGCTCAACCTGTCCGGCTGGCGCGAACGCGGCTTCTACGGCCGCGGCTACCGGGTCAAGCAGGACATTTCCATCGGCGATCTGGTCGAGCGCCTGCACAAGACGCTCGACCACGAGGTCGAGGTGCTGCAGCACCAGTTCATGCGCAACGCGGTCAAGAGCGTGCGCGCCACGGCGAAATTCCTCGGCCCCAACAAGGTCAGCCCGACGAGCGACAATGGCGACTACAGCGAGGTCGGCTTCGCCAATGCGCTGATCGCGGTCGGCACGAGGCCGCACCGGCCGCGCGACGTGCCCTTCGACCAGACCCGCATCTTCGACAGTGACGAAATGCTGGAACTCGGCCGATTGCCGCGCACGCTGACGGTGATCGGGGCCGGCGTCATCGGTGTCGAATATGCGACGATCTTTTCGGCGCTCGACGTTCCGGTAACGCTGGTCGAGCCGCGCAACACCATCCTCGATTTCGTCGACCGCGAAATCGTCGACGATTTCATCCATCAGATGCGCGACCGCGGCATGACCATCCGGTTGGGCAGCACGGTCAAGGAACTCGCCTCGAAGCCCGACTATGCCGAAGTAACGCTTGCCGACGGCCGCACCATCCGCTCAGAGATCGTACTTTATGCCGCCGGCCGCAGCGGCAATCTCGGCAGCCTCGGGCTGGATGTGGTCGGCATCGAGGCCGACTCCAGAGGCCGCATCAAGGTCGATCCGGAAACCTTCCAGACCAGTGCGCCGAACATCTATGCCACCGGCGACGTCATCGGCTTCCCGAGCCTTGCCTCGACCTCGATGGAGCAGGGCAGGGTGGCCGCCTGCCATGCCTTCGGTGTGGCGCTGCCGCCGCCGCCCGAAACCTTTCCCTATGGCATCTACGCCGTGCCGGAGATCTCCACCGTCGGCCAGTCCGAGGAGCAGGTGCGCGAGAGCGGCGCCGCCTACGAGGTCGGCGTGGCGCGTTTTCGCGAGACCTCGCGCGGCCACATCATGGGCGTCAACACCGGCTTCCTGAAACTTCTGTTCTCGGTCGAAACGCGTCGGCTGCTCGGCGCCCATATCGTCGGCGAGGGCGCGACCGAACTGATCCATATCGGCCAGGCGGTGATCAATCTCGGCGGCACCGTCGACTTCTTCGTCAACAACACCTTTAACTATCCGACGCTGGCCGAAGCCTACAAGATCGCCGGGCTCGATGCCTGGAACAGGATGGGGCAGGGATAGATCCCGGACCGCTAGCTTGCCGGCGAGACCGCGATTGTCCTGCCGCCCATCCATTGCCTGACGATTGCGGCGTCCGCATCGCCGAATTCATGACCTGATGAAACGATCCGCGCATCGACCTCAGCGCCGTGTTGGCTGAGCAGCGTGACCAGCGCCGGCGCGAAAGGCGCGTAGGTGAGGTCTACGGCGCCGGCGATGATCAGTGCCTTCGTGCCGGTCAGGTCGGTCGCAGGCACCTCGTCCAGGACCGGCATCGGCCTGAGCAATGCTGCCCGCTCGACAAGCCCGGGATGCAGCAGCATCAGGCTCGAAACCAGATTGGCGCCATTTGAATAGCCGAAGAAAGTCGCCCGCGCGAGATCGAACGTATGGCGCTTCGCCGCCTCTGCCACGAACGCGGCGAAGGCGGCCGTTTCGGTCAGTATGCTTTCCTGTTCGAAGCGGGTCGGCGTGATCCGAGCGAACCAGCGGAAACCGTCCTCCTGGGCGATGCGGCCACGCGCTGCGACAAGCGTAGCCTTGGGTGCGATCTGCCTCGCCAAGGGCATCAATGTCGTCTCGTCGACGCCGGAACCATGCAGCAGGAACAGGCATTCGCCGCTTGCGTGTGCTGGCCTGAAGATGCGGTAGGGGAAGGCCAGATCGCGGTGCAGGAAGCCGTTCTCGTCGGTATATTCAGGCATGCTTATATCCTATTGATTCCATGGCCGTTTTGTTGGTTTGCCGGCTTCAAAACGGAATATTTTCTTGCTCCGCGAAAGTTGATTGAACCGGGCGCATTTCAGTCCGTTTCTTCGCGGATATGCTCCTGCGGGAGGAATCGAAGCGATGCGCCGGGCGGTCGCATTGCTGGTGTGAACAACGAGAGCATCCTCTGCTCTCCCTTTGAGGCCTTTTGTCGATGACCACCCAGATTTCGCCGGATCGCAGTGTGCGTATCCCGGAGCGCGACACGCGCATCGATGTGTTTCGCGCTCTCGCGCTGCTCACCATTTTCATCGACCATGTGCCGGGCACCGTCTTTGAAACCCTGACCTACAAGAATCTCGGCTTTTCGGACGCGGCGGAAGCCTTCGTGCTGATTTCCGGCATGTCCGTCGCTCTTGCCTATGGCGGCAAATTCCAGCCGGGAGGCCGGCTGCTCGCGACGCTCAAGATGTGGCGCCGTGCAGGTGTCCTCTATACCGCCCATATCGTTACGACGATGGTGGTGATGGCCATGTTCTGCGCGGCGGCGGTGTTTGCCAAGCGCCCGGATCTGCTGAAGCTGATCAACATCGAGCCGCTGATGAAGAACACGCCGGAAGTGCTGGTCGGCATCGTCACGCTCGGCCATCAGCTCGGCTACAACAACATCCTGCCGGTTTATGCGGTGCTGCTGTTGCTGGCGCCGCTGTTCCTGCTCTTCGTCAGCTACCGGCCGCTGGCGGCGCTCGCCGTGTCCGGAGCGCTGTGGCTGCTTGCAGGCATCTACCAGATCGCCCCGCCCAACTATCCCGAGCCCGGCTTCTGGTTCCTCAATCCGCTGTCCTGGCAGTTCCTGTTCAATATCGGCCTGGCGGTCATGCTGCATGTCAGGCGCGGCGGCACAATTCCGGTCAATCGCTGGCTGGTCGGCGTTGCCGCAACCTATGTCGCCGGGGCGCTCATCTGGGTGCACAGCCCGCTTTGGGGGCACGTGTCGTGGCTGGACCTGCCGGTGGTGCTGAGCGGTTTCGACAAGACGTTCCTGTCGCTGCCGCGGCTGCTGCACATCCTTGCGGTTAGCTACCTGATCGTGGCCATTCCGGCCGTCTCGAATCTGTTCCGCACCGCGCCCGACCATCCGCTGGCCATACTCGGCAAACGGTCGCTGCCGGTCTTTATCGCCGGCACGGTGATCGCCATGGTGGCGCAGGTGATGAAGCTGATCAATCCTGGCGGCCTTGCCTATGACACCCTGCTGATCGCGGCCGGCATAGCCATGCAATTCGCGCTTGCCTTCTATCTCGAATGGCTTTCGGGCATCGGCTCGTCAGGCAAGAAGCCTGTTCGCAGCGAGACAGCACCCGCACGCACCGCCTTCGGCGCCCAGCCGGCAACGGTGGTCAATCGTTGAAAGCAGGGAGCAGGTTCAGCTGCCTGAGGGCGGAGGTCCGGACGACGCCCTGACGACCAGCTCGACATCGAGCGTCTCGCGCCGCACCGCGCCGTCGAAATCGAGGATCATGCGCGCTGCCCGGCGGCCGATCTCGGTGATGGGTTGGGCGATGGTGGTCAGCGGAGGATCGCACAGCGCGCCATCCGGCACGCCGTCGAAGCCGACGATGGAGACATCGCCGGGAACCTTCATGCCGCGCTCGGTCAGCCATTCGATCGCGACCATGGCGATCCGGTCCGACATCGCCAGTATGGCGGTGGGTGGCTCGGCGCCGGCGAAAATCGTTTCGAGGCCAGCCCTGGTGCTGGCTTCTTCGTTTTCGGTCTCGTAGACCGGTACCTTGGCGGTATCGACGCCGAAGCGTGAGAGTTCCTCGAAATAGCCGGTGAGGCGGTCGCGGGTTCCGGTATAGACCGCGGCCTCGACTTGCTCGGCCGAAACAAGACCGGTTCTGTCATCGGCGAACTGCAGCGACAGCACGGCGAAACGGTGGTGGCCAAGCTCGCAGAGATGGCGCGCCGCAAGGCGGGCGCCGGCGACATTGTCGACGCCGATCGCCGAAACCGTGTCGTCCTCGAAGCCGAGCTCGAGCGCGACGAAAGGCAGCTTGCGCTCGCGCGTCAGCTCGACCAGGCGGGTGCCGCCGTCGATGCAAAACAGAACAAAACCGTCGACCAGCGCGCTTTGGATATTCCAGGCAAGCTTCTCCTGGTTGCCTGCCGACACAAGTGCAATTCCAGCACCGGTGGCATCGCAGGCCTCGGAGATGCCGGCCATCATGACGCGCGCGAACGGGTCGTCAAAGAAGTAGGAGAGGGGCTCGGTCGAGGCGACGCCGATCGCATTGACCTTGCCGGCGCGCAGCAACCGGCCCTTGGGATCGGGGCCGGCATAGCCCATCGATTCCGCCACGGCCTTGACCCGCTCGCGCACTTCCTCGCGCACGATCTCGGGACGACTGAAGACATTGGACGCCGTGCCGTGCGATACGCCCGCGGCCTTGGCTATGTCGGCCAGCCGGACCGGTCTTGGGTTGCCTGTGACGAGTGATGCCATTTTTGCTGCCTCCGGACCCCACTTAGCACTTTCGTTGGATCGATTCAAATTTTTGCTTGACATTGGCGTGCCGAGGCCTATTTTTGAATCGATCCAATCGCATTGATTGGGCCAACCGAGAGGAGGGTGCCATGCATCCCGTCAATTACCTGTTCGAAGACATCTACCGCAACGATTGGGGCCTCGCCTTGATCGCCAGGACCGAAAAGCGCCGTGGCACTACCAGCGCCTGGAAGCGCGACCTGCGAATCCTCGTGGAACGCAAGCGCGGCTAAACAGGCTGCCGTTTTCGCGACCGTTGATTGGATCGATTCAAGTCAAGAAAGGAGACCAAGCCATGCACCCGATCAGCCATCTGTTCGAGGACATCTATCGCAATTATTGGGGCATCTCGCCGGCTTCCGACCGGCCTGAGCGGCGGCGACTGACAGGACCGGCCGCGCGTGACCGCGAATTGCTGGCCAGGCGCGAACGCCGGCAGGATTGAGCTTTTCGCGCCCCAGGCAATTTCAGGAGCGAGGGCGCAGCAGCGCCGAGCCGGCGATCGCCAGCCAGCCGGCGATGAGCAAGGTGCCGCCGATCGGCGCCGACATCGGAAACAGCCGCGAACCCATGAAATCGCGGGCGAGAAGATCACCGCAGAAAAGCACCAGCCCGACAAGCAGGATAAGGCTTGCGATCCGCAGCACCCGGCCTGCGCCGACAAGGCCGACGGCGAGAAAGACCGGCGCATGCATCAAAAGGAAGGACGCGGCGGTGCTCACGAAGGCGCCGCCCAAATGCGCGGCAGCGGCTGACAACGCCACCCCCGCCGCGCCGCAAAGGCCACCGGCCAGCACAAGGAGGCGGCTGTAGCCTGCCGGTTGTTCAGGTGTGTCCATGATGCCTCCGTGAATTGTCAAACGACGAATGCGGTGTTGCGAAGCGTGGATGTTGATAGTGTCGCTGAACTCAGTCGGTGAAGTAGCGATAGCCGAGCCACGCTGCCAATGCGGCGAATGCTCCCCAGATGCAGGCAATCACGACGCCGGCGGTTCGATTAACCGGGCGCTGTGCTGCAAGCGCGGCGGCGGCTCGATGTTCTGCCATGACTTCTGGCGGGATCATTTTCAGCACGGCCAGAATGCCGAGCGGCACAATGATCGCGTCATCGAGATATCCCAGCACCGGTATGAAGTCGGGAATCAGGTCTATTGGTGACAACGCATATCCGGCGACACACAGCGCCAGCGCCTTCGCATACCACGGGGTGCGGGGATCGCCGGCTGCGAGGTAGATCGCGTGCACGTCTCGCTTGATCGTGCGTGCCCAGTCTTTCAGCCTTCCGTTCATGGGGCGGGTTTATCCGCAATAGGTGACGGCTGCCAGTCAAACCGGGACACCGAAACAGCGTCAGGATTTGCCGGCTTGCGCCAGCATGTTGCGCGTGCGGCGCGACTGGACAATCCAGTTGTAGGCCGCGCCGCCTGCCATCAGCACCGACGTACCGAGAAACACCGAGCGCATGCCGAAATGGCCGCCGGCGAAGCCGCCGAGCAGCGGTCCGGCGACCTGGCCGACATATTGCGCCGAGATCGACAAACCCAGCACGTTGCCGCCGACGCCATCGGGAACATTGTGGCGGATGACGCTGGTGATGCAGGGCAGCAGGCCGCCCAGCGCCAGCCCCATCAGGAAGCGCAGGCCGATGAGTTGCCAGCCCTCGGTGACGAAGGCCTGCGGAATGAGCAGCAGGGCCGAGACAGAAAGTGCTGCAACGACGACATTCCAATGGCCGATGCGGTCGGCAAGCTTGCCCATCCACGAGGCCGACAGGATGGCGCCGAGTGCTGCTGCAGACATGACGACGCCGGCGACCATCGTCACCCGGCTCTGATCCTCGATCAGCTGCTGCACATAGACGGTGATGATCGGCTCGATCGACATGGTGGCGAAGGCGAGCAGCATGCCGGTCGCCAGCATGGCGACGACGGGACGCTTGTCGGGGATCTGCGACCAGCCGCTCTGCGGTTTCGCTGCCGTCTTGGCGGCCGGCGGGCGAGGGTTCTCCTTGATGAGAAAGGTCGTCGCCAGGAAGGCGAGGAAAATGACGCCGCCCGACAACAGGAAGGTGGCGCGGATGCCGATCAGCGGCGGCAGCGCGCCACCGAGCAGCGGGCCGACCAGGCCGCCTGCGGTGATGCCGGACGACATCACGCCGAGCGCCCAGCCGGAGCGATCCTTCGGCGTCTGCATGGCAACCAGGATGGTCGAGCCCGAGGAATAGCCGCCGGCAAAGCCGATCAGCAGGCGCAGCAGCACCAGTTGCCAGACCGTCTCGACCATGCCGGTCAGCGACATGCAGATGGCCATGCCGAAGCTGGCCCGCACCAGCATCAGTTTGCGGCCGTAGCGGTCGCCGAGCCGTCCCCACAGCGGCGCAACGAGCGCGGCGGCAAGGAAGGTCGCGCCATAGGCGATCCCCGACCATTGCACGATCGCTGCATGGCCTTCGGCGCCCAGCTGCTCGACGTAGAGCGGCAGGAAAGGCAAGAGCAGGGTCATGGCGATGAGCGTGCTGAACGAACCTGCAAAGCAGACGGCGAGATTGCGCCGCCAGTGGACGTTGTAGGTGCTTTGTTCGGTGCCGTCCTGTTCCATGCCCTGCCTACCCATACCGGGGATTGTTGCGGATACCGTTTTGGGATACCAAGCTGGTATTCGTCTTCTACCTCAGCCCTGTCGCTGTCAATGCGGCCGATACGAACGGAACCACCATGTCGCAGATGCAGAGCGTGGAAAAACAGCTTCGCGAGATGATCCTCGGCCTCGAGATCGGTCCCGGCGAGCGCCTGACCGAGCGCTGGATCGAAAGCCGCTTCGGCGCCTCGCGCACGCCGGTCAGGGCGGCATTGCTGCGGCTCGAGACCGAGGGCCTGATCTGCCGTGATGGGCGCGGCTGGACGGTCTCACCGATCAATCTGGCCGAGCTGGAGCAGATCGCGGTCTACCGCGAAGCGGTCGAGGTCGCCGCGGTGCGGCTGACCTGCACGCTAAGCGACAAAAGCGTCATCGACGACATCGAGGCGATGCTGGACTCCTGCGATGCCGGCACCCCGCGCGAGGAATGGCACCGTGTCGGCATGGATTTCCATATCGAGCTCTCGCGCCTGTCGGGCAACGACTTCCTATTCCGGGCGGTACGCGATGCCATGACGCGGCTGTCGCGCGCGCGCTGGCTGGAGGTTCGCGACGAGGCCGCCCTCGGCCGTGCCTGGACGGAGCACCATGTTATCCTGGCGGCGGTGCGCGCCGGCGACGCGGATGAGGCGGCGCGGCTGCTCTCGGCTCACATCATCGGCAGCCGCGACCGGCTGGTGACATCGCTTCACAACGACCGGCGTGGCCTGCGCGCCAGGGGCTTCGCCGTCGTCGCCGCGTGAAAAGCCGGCACCCGACGATCAAACGCACTTTCGGTCTCGCTTCGCCGCCGCCGATGGCGTAAGAGCGGCGATGGAAAACAACCGATTTGAAACACCCGTGACCGTCAAGTCGGCCGCGGCCGGACCCAATCAGCTCTTGCGTTCGGCGCGTGAGGCTTCCGATTATCTGCTCAACAACTGGCCGGGCAAGCGCAGTCCCAAGCATCGCGAAGCGCTGCAGGCCTGTCATGATGCGCTGGCCGGCGACAAGCCGGCCATGAACGCAAGGCGCGCCTTCATTGCCGCTGCGCGCGAAGTGAACGTCTTCGTCAGCGACAAGGCGCCGGCCTGAACACAGCTGAATCTTGAGCGGCATCCCCACTCGGATGCTTTGCTACTCTGCGGTTTCCGCCTCGGCTTCAACGCTGGTCCGGTCCTCAGGCTTATCGCGTTCCTTTGCCGCGACCTTGGCCGCCAGCTTTTCAGCCTTCTTGGCGGCCTTCTGGCGGTCACGCTCCTTGCGTTCCTGTCCGTAATTCGGTGCTCGCGCCATATCGGTTCCCTTTCGTATGCCCGGAGGCTCCTGACCCTGCCTAGGAGCATTGGTCGGCAAACACAACAGCTGAAGCGATGGTGCCGGCAGTTTGCTCCTGCACGGTTCCGGGCTTGCAAGATGCGTGGCACAATGGTGTAGGAGAGAACCGGGGGGCCGAGATTTGTGGGAGCCGCCCTTTTTGTTTTGATCAAAGTGACCGATGGCCACAGCTCTGCGCAACGCGGTAAAGGTGTTCTATTACGCACGCAATGCCGCGCGCGATATCGTGCCGCAGGCACTGTTCCGTCGCAGGCTCACCGGCTGGCTTGACCAGGTCAGGCTCTCGGACGCCACGGTCCGCGAGCGGCTGAAGTACTACAACAGGCTGCAGCACGCCTTCGTGCCGAGCCCGGCTGCGGTGCCTGTCAGCCGACTGCCGTTTTCGCCGAGCATGTACTACTACGACCTGAAGGAGTTTGCGCGCTACTTCGATCCCGGATTGCTCATCGATGTGGAATTCGGCGACGTCATCAACGTGCCCAGGATGCCGGCGGTCGTGAAGGATCGACCGATCAACCACGACAACAGCAATGCCGTCCTGATGAAGCTCGACAAGTTCCGTCACTTCCACATGCCGGCCGACAGGATGCATTTCGCGGACAAGCGTCCGGCCCTGGTCTGGCGCGGCGAGCTCAACAATCCGATACGGACCGTGTTTCTCGAGGCCACGCGCAACCTGTCTTTCTGCGACGTCGGCACACCCAAACGGACAGCGGCGGAACAATATCGCAAGCCCTACCTCACCATCGAGCAGCAGCGGCACTACCGCTACATCGTTTCGCTCGAAGGCAACGACGTGGCGACCAACCTCAAATGGATCATGAGTTCGAACTCGCTGTGCCTGATGCCGCCGCCGACATACGAGACCTGGTTCACTGAAGGGCAGATCGAGGCCAACGTCCACTATGTGCCGCTCGAGTCGGACTTTGCCGACCTTGCCGACAAGGTGCGCCATTTCGAGCGGCACCCGGCCGAGGCCGAGCGCATCATTGGCGCAGCCAACGCGTATTGCCGCAAGTTCTGCAACGAGCGGGACGAGCAGGCGATTTCCCTGCTCGTGCTCTACAAATATTTCGTGCTCAGCGGCCAGGTCGAGCCCGATCCCGACGTTTGGCGTTTTATCTCGAGCTAGACGAGGCTCACCACGTGGCCTTGTCAGAGGCCGCTGCGGTCGAGAACCAGATCGGCCGCGCCGAAGCGCTCCTTGGCCGTGAAATACTGGTTCTCCATCACCGACGAGGAACAGCAGATGCGCTTCCTGATGCGCATCCACGATCCGATGAAGCAGTGGAAGCTGTCGCCCATGGATCTGCAGTCGCGCGTGCGCTGGGAACAGTACACAAAAGCCAAGGAAGAGACCTTTGCCCGCACCAACATCCCGGAAGCGCCCTGGTTCATCGTCGAGGGCAACGACAAGAAGCGGGCGCGGCTGAACTGCATCGACCATCTCTTGCAGCAGGTGCCTTACGAGGAGGTGCCGCACGAGGAGATCACGCTGCCAGAACGCGTCTTCAATCCCGAATATGAGCGCCAGACGCTGCCGCGCGAACTTTACGTGCCGGAGAAGTATTGAGGCGCGCGCTCCCTTCTCCCCTTGTGGGAGAAGGTGGATCGGCGCGCAGCGCCGAGACGGATGAGGGGTGTTGGAAGAAACGCGGCGCTGACAATCCTGTCATTGTGCCTCCCCTCTGGACGATGGGTGATGCCAAGCTGGAGCATCCTCATCCGACCGAGCTTCGCTCGGCCACCTTCTCCCACAGGGGGAGAAGGGGGAGCCTTACAAGACCTAAGCGCGCTTGACGATGACATGTGTGGCAAGCGTCGTCGCCACCTGCTCAGTGCACCCATAGCCCAGCTTGAGCATATCGAGGCCGGCGAAGAGGTTCTCGCCGGAACCGAGCAGCATCGGTGAGACCGCCAGGTGCATCTCGTCGATGAGTTTCTCCTGGAGATATTGCCGGATGGTGGAGACGCCGCCGCCTACCCGCACATCCTTGCCGTCAGCCGCCGCTTTCGCCTGTTCGAGCGCCGCGTGGATGCCGTCAGTGACGAAATAGAACGTCGTGCCACCCTCCATGACGATTGGTTCGCGCCTGTGGTGGGTCAGCACGAAAACCGGCACATGGTAGGGTGGGTTATCGCCCCACCAGCCCTTCCAACTGTCATCCGGCCATTCGCCGCGGATCGGCCCGAACATGTTGCGGCCGAGGATCCAGGCGCCGACATTCTCGAAGCTGCGCACCGTGAAAGCTTCGTCCGTGTCCGTGGTGCCGCCGTCTTTGCCGGTCATCTTGCGGAAGGTTCGGGTGCCGATCATCCATTTGTGCAGGGCCTCCCCGCCGACGCCGAGCGGGTTGGTCAGGTTCTGATCAGGCCCGGCGCCATAGCCGTCGAGCGACAGGGTGAAAGCATTGACACGAAGCTTGGACATGAAAGCCTCCTCCATAACCAGTTGTGATCTGCAAGCAGTTAGTTTCTAATCGCACCGATTGCGAAATGCAAGCGGTTTTTATGGGATGCGATCAGCCGCTGCGGGAAGCGGTCGCTCGTGCAGTGACGATCGGGTCTTGGATCGAGACATCGCGGTCGGCCAGCCGGTTGGCGCGACCGGAAGGGACTACCCCTTCAGCATCGCCGCCACTTGCGGCGCGAAATAGGTGAGGATGCCGTCGCAGCCGGCGCGCTTGAAGGCAAGCAGGCTCTCAAGCATCGCCTTTTCGCCGTCGATCCAGCCATTGGCGGCCGCGGCCTTGATCATCGAATATTCGCCAGACACCTGATAGGCGAAGGTCGGCATCTGAAGCTCGTCCTTCAGCCGGCGGATGATGTCGAGATAGGGCAGGCCGGGCTTGACCATCAGCATGTCGGCGCCTTCGGCGAGGTCCTGTACCGCCTCGCGTACCGCTTCGTCGGAATTGGCATGATCGATATAGTAGGTCTTCTTGTCGCCCTTGAGCAGTCCGGCGGTGCCGACCGCTTCGCGATAGGGGCCGTAGAAGGCGGAGGCGAATTTCGTCGCATAGGACATGATCGCCACGTCCTGGAAACCGTTGGCGTCGAGCGCGTCGCGGATGGCGCCGATGCGGCCGTCCATCATGTCGGAAGGCGCGATGATGTCGGCGCCGGCGGCAGCCTGGATGACGGCTGCGGCGGTGACCTGTTCCACCGTCTCGTCATTGACGATGATGCCGTCGCGCAGGATGCCGTCATGGCCGTGGCTGGTGAACGGGTCGAGCGCGGCGTCGGTGATGAGGCCGATCTCCGGCACCGCATGCTTGATGGCGCGAGTGGCGCGGTTGACGATGTTTTCGGGATCGAGAATGTGCGAGCCGGTCTGGTCGCGCAGGGAAAGTTCGACATTGGGGAAGGTGGCGATCGCCGGAATGCCAAGCTTCGCCGCACGTTCGGCCTCCTTGACCGCATGGTCGAGCGACAGGCGGAACACGCCGGGCATGGCGGCGATCGGCTCGCGCACATTCCTGCCGTCGACGACGAAGATCGGCCAGATCAGATCGTCGACCGAAAGTCGGTTCTCCTGCACCAGCCGGCGCGACCAGTCGGCCTTGCGCATGCGCCGCAAGCGGCGGCTGCCGGTGATCTCGTCGACGCTGCGCGCGCCGGCAGGCTTTGCGGGGGTGAATCTGTTCATCGCCAAAACTCTCGTTTGGCCGGCTTTTTACCACGCACCTCCGCCGCTGACCAATGCGACACGATTGTGCCAGGCTTCAATCGGGCTGCCCGTTCCCCGACAGCACCTGCGCGGCTCCGCGCGTGGCAACGCGGAATGCCTCGTCAAAACTTACGCCGCGCACTTGCCAGGCATAGGTCTTGCCTTCCATGGCCAGCCGCCAATCGGCGATCCAGCCCAGTTCCTTGTCGCTCCACACGATGCTGCCGGCCAACGCCCGGTCGGCTCCGGCCTTTTTTGCGAGTTGGTCGAGCATGGTGATGTCAGCGGCACGCAGCGCCTTTTCGTCTGTGCTGGAAAGCAGCACTGCCGGCGGAAAGACGATGTGCATCAGGAGCGGTCCGGTGGCATTGACGAAGGATTCCCGCATCGCCTGCGCACGCGGATCGTCGGCCGTCAGCACGAAACGCTTGGCACCTTGTTCGGTAGCGAGGAATACGGCGAGCCGCGACCGCTCGCCAAGCCAAGGCTTGCTACCCAGCTGAGTGAGCAGCTTGTCGATCACCTCCGGTTTGTAGAGGCAGGTGAGGTCGTGCGGCCGGTCATGCGTGCCTTGCTCGTCATGCACCGGAATGCCTTCCAGCCGGTCGCGGTAGCGGAAAGAGTCGACGAAATCGCCGGCCTTGTCGCGCAGAGCCAGCATTTCCGGCTTCTGCGGCAGGCGCTGATCGCCGGAAACCCTGACCAGCACCCGGTCCAGGCAGTCCCTGAAGCCGATCTGGCGGTTCACTTCGCCCTGGCCGGTGACGATGGTCTGCGTCTGGTAGAGCTCTGCCGTGCCTGCCGCGTCTGCGGGCCGAACAATCGACAGCGCGGCCGTCAGGCCGATCATCGCAAGCACAAAGCGCGAAAACCCAAGCATGGCTTGCCGTCCGGTTCGAGGCGGCCACTTTTTAGCACCGGGCAAGGCCGGCCGCCAAGACGCCGCGCTTGCGCCGCCGGCATTGACGCGCCCGAGCGCCGCACTCACATCTAGCCCGCTGGGGCTTCGCATCAGCCCCAACTTCCCTGGGGCGTCAAATCGGGGGCGAAGAAGGAGCAACGCCATGAACCCTATGGCCTTCATCTGGCTCGTATACGCCGCCTGGATCCTGCTGATCGTCTATCTGACTGTCTCGGCGTTCGGCGCGAAACGCGATACCGAGCAGCACATGCCGCAGCGCCTGGGCCTGATGGTCGCCATGATTGCTGCTTTCCTGCTGCCGCGTCTGTCGATATTCCGGTTCGTCAACTTCGCCCCTGTAAACGCCGTCTTGAGCAGCATCGGTGTCGTCGTAACGGTTGCCGGGATGGCCTTCCTGGTCTGGGCACGACAAAGCCTTGGCGGCAATTGGAGCCAGATCGTTTCGTCCAAGCAAGGACATGAACTCGTGACCTCGGGCCCGTACCGCTTCGTGCGCCATCCCATGTACACTGGCGGCCTGGTCGCATGCTTTGGTTCGGAGATCGTGGTGGGCGGCGGCTTCGTTTTTCTGCTGGTCCTGCTGGGCGCGATCTTCCTCTGGCGCGTCGGCGCGGAAGACAGGCTTCTGGCAGGGCAGTTTCCCGAAGAATTCCCCGACTATGCGAGACGGACCAAGGCTTTGATCCCGTTCGAGTGGTAGCGCGCTGGTCGCAAACGACACCGCGATTCGGACCATGCGAAGCCAGCTATCGCGGCATCCGACAATTGACGTTCGTCCAGTCGCCGCTTAGCACTTCAGACCCGCACAAGCGGGGGAGGGATTCTCTGGCGATGGATTTTGATGGAGGCGACGAGATTCGCTTCGAACGGTTGGGCAGGGCCGGCGTCGTCACGCTGACGCGGCCGCAGGCGCTCAATGCCGTCACCCATCGCATGGTCAAGGCGCTCGACAAGGCGTTGCGCGCCTGGGAGCGCGATGACGGTGTCGATGTCGTCATCGTCAAGGCCGAGGGCAGGGCGTTCTCCGCCGGCGGCGATATCCTGCACATCTACGAAGCGGGCCGGGCCGGACAGCCCCCGGTCGAGTTTTTCGCCGACGAATACCGGCTGAATGCCCGCATCAACCGGTTCAAAAAGCCCTATGTCGCGCTGATCGACGGCATCGTCATGGGCGGCGGCGTCGGCATCTCGTTCCATGGTTCGCAGCGCGTGATGACCGAGAACGCCCAGTTCGCGATGCCGGAAGTCGGCATCGGCTTTTTCCCCGATGTCGGCGCCAGCCACCTTTTGCCCGACCTCGGCGGCAGCTTCGGCATGTATCTGGCGCTGACCGGAAACCGCATCCGCCATGGCGATGCGCTGTGGTCGGGCCTGGCCACCCACACCATCAAGGCCGAGGACCAGTCGGGTTTTCTCGATCGGCTCTGCGCGACCGGCGATCCGGAAACGGTGCTGCGCGGCTTTTTCGTCCCGGCAAAGCGCGAGACCGACCGGCCGGTGCTGGAGGCGATCTCCCGCCATTTCGCACAGCCGTCTCTGTCGGATATCATCGCCAGCCTGGAGCGGGCGGCGCCTGCCGACGAGTTCGCCGCAAAGACGCTGGCGACGATCAGGACGCGCTCGCCGACCAGCCTGCACGTCGCCTGGCGACAGATCGGCGCCGGGCTGACGCTGTCGATGGACGAGTGCATGAAGATGGAATTCCGCATCCTCAATCGGATGTTGGCGGGCCACGATTTTTACGAGGGCATCCGCGCCGCCATCATCGACAAGGGCTCGAAACCGCAATGGCTCCCGGAAAGCCTCGATGCGGTACGGGCAGCGGACGTCGACGCCTATTTCGTGCGGCTCGGCGACCGGGAGCTCGACCTGTGAGCGAGGTCACCTCCAGGCGCGTCGTGCTGCAGCCCTCGACCACCGAAATCATCTTCGCCTGGTTCCAACGCGTCGTCGCCGGCTACTGCCTGCTGTTCGGCATCCTCTACTGGATCCGGCTGATCGGCTTCTATCCTGGCCCGCTGTGGCGCTTCGACCTGATGCCGGTGCACTGGCAGGTGGCGGCGGTGATGCTCGCCGTCTTCTTTCCCTTCGCCGCCGCCGGCCTCTGGATGCTCGCCTCCTGGGGCCCGGTGATCTGGTTCATCTGCGCGGCGACTGAGGTCGTCATGTATGCCGGCTTTCCCAACCTGTTCGGCCACCGGTTGCTGATCATTGCCTCGCATGCCGCGGTGGCGCTGCTATACATCGTCTTCCGGGTGGTGATCTGGCTGCAGAAGCGCCGGGCCCGTCGGTAGCCGCCGCCAGCAGACCGCCCAATTTTGAACCTGCCAGGATTCGCCCGAAATCATTGGCTAAATCTTTAGGTTAATTATCCTTGCTCGGGTGACCGATCGTTAAGCCTCTTTCGAAACCTCTTACCGGTAAGCTCTTGTTAGCCTTGGCGTTTAAGTCGAATTTTATGAGTATTCGATAGTGTCGCGATCAAGGTGAAAAACAAAAAATCACCGGGCGACAAACGAGAGGCAAAGACAATGATCAATTCGCGTCCGGCGGCGAAGCCCGCCACCGTATCCGACGACCGCCGCGAGGCGATCCGTTCGCTGTACATGGAATCGCTGCAGCTGGTGGAGCGCCTGCACCGCCGCCTGCTTGACGTGATCAAGGACGAGTTCGACCGCAACGGCCGTTCCGACATCAACGCCATCCAGGCGCTGCTGCTGTTCAACATCGGCAATTCCGAGCTGACCGCCGGCGAACTGCGCTCGCGCGGCTATTATCTCGGCTCGAATGTCTCCTACAATCTGAAGAAGCTGGTCGACCTCGGCTTCATCAACCACCAGCGCTCGCGCATCGACCGCCGTTCGGTCCGTGTCTCGCTGACGCCGAAGGGCAACGAGGTGGCTGACGTCGTCGCCGGCCTCTACGAGCGCCATGTCGGCTCCATCGAGCAGGTCGGCGGCATCAACACCGACGAGTTCAAGCAGATGAACCGCGCGCTGCAGCGGCTGGATCGATTCTGGAACGATACGATCGCTTATCGGATGTAAGTCATCCGCATCACAACCGAAGCCGGGCCACAGAAGCGCGGCCGGGGAACAGCAGAGGATCGGTGCCGAAAAGCACCGGTCCTTCCTTTTGTGGTGCGGAAAACCTGTTGCAAAACTCTGACCGCCCCGTCGGCACGATCTTTGCCAGGTTTGCTTTCGCTGCAGCAGTGCCTAATGTCACGGCTTGGTGGGGAAGCGCATGATGCATCTGGGAAGACACTCGAAGATTTGCTCGGTTGCCGTGATGCTTTTGTGGGTCTCGCAAACGGCTTTCGCCGAGGAGTGGTGGAAGGATTCTTTCGCCACGGAAGGCAGCACCCAGTGCGACAACAATGACTCGATCGTGACGTTTACCGACAAGGCAGTGGAGATGTGGGAGGTCCGCTGCACGCTGGACAAGGTTCAGAAGATCAACCGCCTGGATGTCGTCATTCTGGACATGAGATGTACGGACGGCGAGAGCACGGACAAGAGACGGGAGCTGCTGCTCAAACTGGACAACAAAGTCCTGCGCTATCCTCAAAATGAGGTGTTGCAAAGATGCTCGGAATTGAAGGCGCAGCCAAGTCCGGTCCCCAAAGGTTGAAACTTCGCGCTGAGGGGGCATGAGATAGCCTGCAACTACGCGCGGCGATCGTCGGCGCGCGACTGTGGGGGGCAGGTCTAAGACCCGCTTCTGTCACCGGTGCCGAAAAGCACCGGTCCTTTCTTTTCGCGGCGCCGCCCGATGCAAATCGCGGGCCAAGGCCACGTTGCCGCCATAATCCCAGTGGAAGCGAGGATGCGGGTGATGCTGCGGGCCAGCGCTTGCGCTCACTCGATCCGGCATCGCGACAGCGCGTTTCACGCCCAAGTGATGCAGGTCATGGTTGGCTAATTGTTAACATTGCCAGCCCTAGAGTGCGGGCGTAATCGCCCGTTAGAGCGAACTGAGCGAGATCGAACACCGCTAAAATGTCTGGAACGTCCATGAGAACCAGCCGCCGTTTCTTCCTTTCCGGAGCCTCCGCGCTCGCCGCCGCTCTTGTGGCGAACAGCGCCAGCGCTCAGGACGTCATCGGGGATATCCTGAAGTCCTCGGGCCGCGGCAATTGGGACGACCAGTTCGACGCCCGTGCCAGCGAGGGCGGCAAGGTGGCTTCGACGCTGCCGATCTTCAGCCTGCAGACCGTCGCCTTCACCGAGCAGGCGGTGGCGCAATATCAGAACATCGTCGCCCAAGGCGGCTGGGGCGAGGTTCCCGCGACCAAGAAGCTGCAGCTCGGCGTCGACGACCCGGATGTGGTGCCGCTGCGCAAGCGCCTGATGATGTCTGGCGATCTGGCGCAGAGCGCCGGCATCTCGACCGCCTTCGATTCCTATGTCGATGCCGCGGTCAAGCGTTTCCAGGCGCGCCACGGCCTACCCGCCGACGGTGCGATGGGCAAATACACCTATACGGCGATGAACGTCTCGGCACAGATCCGGCTCGGTCAGTTGCAGACCAACCTGCAGCGTCTGCGTGAAAAGGCCGGCACGCTCGGCAACCGTTACGTGCTGGTCGACATCCCGGCTGCCCAGGTCGAGGCGGTCGAGAACGACCGCGTCGTGCTTCGCCACACCGCAGTCGTCGGCAAGATCGATCGCCAGACGCCGATCGTCAATTCCAAGATCAACGAGATCATCGTCAATCCCTACTGGAACGCTCCGGTCTCGATCGTGCGCAAGGACATCATTCCGCTGATGCGCAAGGACCCGAACTATCTCAAGGACAGCCATATTCGCCTGTTCGCGCCGGATGGCAGCGAGGTCGATCCGATGACAGTCGACTGGTCGACCGACGATGCGGAAAAATACCGTTTCCGCCAGGATCCGGGCGCCGGCAATGCCATGGCCTCGGTGAAGATCAATTTCCCGAGCCCGGACGGCGTCTATATGCACGACACGCCGCAGCAGAGCTTGTTCGGCAAGCTGATGCGTTTCGATTCCTCGGGCTGCGTGCGCGTCCAGAACGTGCGCGACCTCGTCACCTGGATCTTGCGCGACACGCCCGGCTGGGACCGCCAGCATTTCGAGGGCACGATCAAGACCGGCGAGAACACCCCGGTTCAGGTCGTCAACCCGGTGCCGGTCCACTTCCTCTATCTGTCGGCCTGGTCGACGGGGCCTGGCGTTGTACAGTTCCGCGACGACATCTATGGCCTCGACGGCAACGACGAGCTGCAGATCACGTCTTCGTTGTAAATAGCTGATATCTTTTTCGAAAAGGCCGCCGACTGGGCGGCCTTTTTGCTTTCCGCCACAGGCTGACGGCCTTCGCCAGAGACCTGGCTGGACGGCGCGGTTTCCATTGCGCATGGTCCGCCAACACTCGGAATCGCACCATGCATGTCGCCATCTTCATCCTGGTCGTGCTCGCCTTCGTCGCGCTTTCCGGCGCGTTGGTGCGGCTGGTGCGGGTGCCGCTGCCCATGCTGCAGATTGCAATCGGTGCCGCGCTTGCCTGGCCGGCGAGCGGCCTGCATGTCGAGATCGACCCCGAACTGTTCCTCCTGGTGTTCATCCCGCCGCTGCTGTTCAGCGACGCCGCCACCGCGCCGAAGCGTGAATTGCTGGCACTGCGCGGCCCGATTCTCGACCTTGCCATCGGTCTCGTCTTCTTCACCATCGTCGGCTTCGGCTACGCCTTGCACTGGTTGGTGCCGAGCATCCCGCTGGTCGTCGCCTTCGCGCTGGCCGCGGTGCTGTCGCCGACCGACGCGGTGGCCGTGTCCTCGATCGTCGACCGCAATGTGGTGCCGGCGCGGCTGATGCATATCCTCGAAGGCGAGTCGCTGCTCAACGACGCATCGGGCCTGGTCATGTTCCGCTTCGCCGTGGCAGCAGCGCTGACCGGCAGCTTTTCCCTGGGCGCCGCGTCGCTCGGCTTCCTCTACGCCGTGGCGGCGGGCATCCTGGCCGGCGTGGTGGCGTTGATCGTCGCCGCAAAGACACTGCAGCTCCTCAACCGCATCGGTGGCGTGCCGGCCGAGGCGCAGGTGCTGGTGATGATCCTGATCCCCTTCATCGCCTATCTCGGCGCCGAACATGCCGGCGCTTCCGGCATCCTGGCGGCGGTCACTGCCGGTGTGCTCACCAGCGGCTCCGGCATATTCCGCCATCTCGGCGTTTCGGCGCGCATGCAGACCATGTCGCTATGGACGACGCTGTCCTTCGTCTTCAACGGCGCGCTGTTCATCCTGCTCGGCCTGCAGCTTCCCGATATCATCCGCAAGGTGCCGCCCGAGCTTTCGAGCCGGCACTGGCTGATCGAGCCGGTCGCCACGGTGCTGATCCTCACCCTGTGCCTGATCGGCTTGCGCTTCCTGTGGATCTGGGTCGGCGACATTGCGCAGCGCCTTGCCGCGCGGTTTGGCAAGCGCAAGGCCGAACCGTTCGGTTTGCGCGTGCGGCTTGCCGGCTCGGTGGCCGGCGTACGCGGCGCGATCACTTTGGCCGGCATCCTGTCGCTGCCTTTGGCCATGCCTGACGGCTCGCCCTTTCCGGCGCGCGACATCGTCATTTTCCTAGCCGCCGGCGTCATCATCTGCTCGCTCTCCATCGCCAGCCTCGCCTTGCCGAAGATCGCGCGCGGGCTGGTCGAGCCGGGCGAGGATCCGGGTGCCGCCGAGGAGCGCCGGGCACGCGTCGGCGCGGCCAATGCGGCCATCGCCCGCATCGAGATTATCGCCAATGACGCAAGCGAAGGGGAGGCGGCCGATGCCCGCTTGGCCGTCGCCGACAGCATCGTCGCCGGCTACCGTCGCCGCATCGCCGCCTCCGACGAGGCCGATGAAGCCCGCGCCGAGGCTCGCGAAGCCGGGCGGCTGGAGTTGGAACTCCGCTTCGCCGCCATCGAGGCCGAGCGCACGGCCGTGCGCGCCATGTTGCGCAGCAGCAAAATCAACGACCATACGGCGCAGGCGCTGTTTGCCGAGATCACGCTGACCGAGGCCCTGCTGAAAGGCCGGCAGGAGCGGAAATAGAGGCCGCGCAGCCTTCCTGGCGCAATTCGGCCAGCAAATTTCGCGCCGCAAACGTGGCGAGGCGAAAACAACTGTGTTAATGGCGCGGCAATGCATGTCGCCCAAAAGTGTGCAGCGGTTTTGGGGCCACGATATGCATAAACAAATTGCCCCCGAACCCCGAGGATTTCAGTCCATGGCTACAGCAGCGGCAGTGTCGAACAAATTCGAATCCTTCTTCGAAACCACGCTGGAAGATGCCGATCCGGAGATTTTCGGCGCCATCCGCAACGAACTCGGCCGCCAGCGCCACGAGATCGAGCTGATCGCGTCGGAAAACATCGTCTCGCGCGCCGTGCTCGAGGCGCAAGGCTCGATCATGACCAACAAATATGCCGAGGGCTACCCGGGCAAGCGCTACTATGGCGGCTGCCAGTTCGTCGACGTGGCCGAGGAATTGGCCATCGAGCGCGCCAAAAAACTGTTCGGCTGCAACTTCGCCAATGTCCAGCCGAACTCCGGCAGCCAGATGAACCAGGCCGTGTTCCTGGCACTGCTGCAGCCCGGCGACACCTTCATGGGCCTCGACCTCAATTCCGGCGGCCATTTGACCCACGGCTCGCCGGTCAACATGAGCGGCAAATGGTTCAAGGTCGTCTCCTACGGTGTGCGCAAGGAAGACCATCTGCTCGACATGGACGCGATCGAGAAGACCGCGCATGAGACCAAGCCGAAGCTGATCCTGGCCGGTGGCACCGCCTATTCGCGCGTCTGGGACTGGAAGCGCTTTCGCGAGATCGCCGATGCGGTCGGCGCCTATCTGATGGTCGACATGGCCCACATCGCCGGCCTCGTTGCCGGCGGCGTCCATCCGTCGCCGCTGCCGCATGCCCATGTCGTCACGACGACGACGCACAAGTCGCTGCGCGGCCCGCGCGGCGGCATGATCCTGTGCAATGACGAGGACATCGCCAAGAAGATGAACTCGGCCGTCTTCCCGGGCCTGCAGGGCGGCCCGCTGATGCATGTCATCGCCGCCAAGGCGGTGGCCTTCGGCGAGGCGCTGAAGCCGAGCTTCAAGGTCTATGCCGAGAGCGTCGCGGCCAATGCCAAGGCGCTGGCTTCCAGCCTCAAGGAAACCGGCCTCGACATCGTCTCCGGCGGCACCGACAACCATCTGATGCTGGTCGATCTGCGCCCAAAGAACGCCACTGGCAAGCGCGCCGAGGCGGCGCTCGGCCGCGCCAACATCACCTGCAACAAGAACGGCATCCCCTTCGATCCGGAAAAGCCCTTCGTCACCTCGGGCGTGCGCCTCGGCACGCCAGCCGGCACCACGCGTGGCTTCGGCCAGGCCGAGTTCCGCGAGATCGGCAAGCTGATCGCCGAGGTGCTGGACGGGCTGAAAGTGGCGAATTCCGACGAAGGCAATGCGGCTGTCGAGGCGGCGGTGAAGGCCAAGGTCGTGGCTTTGACCGATCGCTTCCCGCTCTATCCCTATCTCGGTTGACCTGACGCCCCGCCTCATCCCTTATTGGCGATGACGAGAAGCGCCGCTCCTGCTGGAGCGGCGTTGCGGACAGGAGCCTTGATGATGCGATTTCTTCGACTTGCCGGCCTTGGCGTACTGGCCATGCTGCAATTGGCCGGCGTCGCCTCGGCGCAGACGACCACCCAGCCTGCGCCCCAGGCCACGGCACCCCAGCCCGCGGCACCGGAAGCCACCACACCCAAGACGGAAACCTTCGGCAAATGGTCGACGATCGTCGACGAGGTCAACACCGGCGAGGATGTGCGCAAGACCTGCGCCGCTTCGACCGCCTTCCTTGACGCGAACGGCACCAGCGGCACGCTGACGCTCGCCATCTCCAACGGCGACGTGCTGCCGCCCAACGGTTATCCGAGCCTCATCATTGCCTTGAGGAACAAGGAGTTGCCGACCGGCGAGAACATTCCCGCGGTGTTCGGCGACGACAAGGGCAAGGTCAAGGCGACGGTCAGCGCCGATATTGGCGACCAATGGATGATGAACAACAAGGCCGAGACGACGCTGGCAGTCCTGCGCGCCATGCGCCGCGCCGGCGCGCTCGACGTCGCTTTCGCCAACGCGCCGGTCGCGACCATCTCGATGGACGGCTTCACCAAGGCCTATCGCAGCCTCGGCGCATCCTGCGGCTTCCCGACCACCGACGTCGCGCCCTGACGCGGCGCGCCGGCAAGGAGCCGCGCCATGGACATCCTCTGGAAAGGTGTGGTCGGCGGCCTGGTCACCGCGCTGATTGTCTGGGCCTCGAAGCGCGGCAATGTCTTGCCCGGCATCCTGCCTTTGGCACCGACCTTCGCGGTGATCGCGCTGCTCGCCGTCGGCGCCAAGGGCAACCCGACCGGTTTTCGCGAAGCCTGCCTTGCCGGTTTCAAGACGATCCCTGCCTATCTCGCCTTCCTCGGCGCCTGCTGGCTGTTCATCGACCGCATCGACTACCGGCTCGCCGTTCTCGGCGGCATCGCGGTGTGGCTGGTCGCGGCGCTGGCAATCTTCCTCGCGCCTCGCTATCTCTGAGGCACGGAAGGCCGTCCGTGCTTTGCCATTGCGGCAAAACCCTCTAAGCCTTCCGTCTCACGAGAATCGCGAACCGAAGGCTGTCCATGCGCTGTCCCTACTGCCAGTCCGAAGATACGCAGGTGAAGGATTCGCGCCCCGCCGAGGATGGCGCGGCGATCCGCAGGCGGCGCGTCTGCCCCGATTGCGGCGGTCGTTTCACCACGTTCGAGCGCGTGCAACTGCGTGATCTCGTCGTGGTCAAGAAATCCGGCCGCAAGGTGCCGTTCGACCGCGACAAGCTGCTGCGCTCGGTCGAGATCGCGGTGCGCAAGCGCAATGTCGACCCCGAACGCATCGACCGCGCCGTCACCGGCATCGTGCGCCAGCTCGAAAGTTCGGGCGAGACGGAAGTGGCTTCGGGCGAGGTCGGCCGTCTCGTCATGGAGGCGCTGAAGTCGCTCGACGACGTCGCCTATGTGCGCTTCGCCTCGGTGTACCGCAATTTCCGCGAGGCCAAGGATTTTCATGAGGTGCTGGGCGAGCTCAAGGGCGACGAGCTGAAGAGCGAAGAGGACGCCGGTTGAGCATGGCAAGCCCGACGCTCAGCCCGGCCGAACAGCAGGCCCTCGATCGCCGCTTCATGGCGGCAGCACTCAGGCTATCGCGCAAGAATGCCGGCCGGACCTCGACCAACCCTTCCGTCGGCACGCTGATCGTGCTCGATGACGGTACCGGGCCGATGATCGTCGGCACCGGGGTCACCGCGGTCGGCGGGCGTCCGCATGCCGAGACCGAGGCCTTGGCCGAGGCCGGTGAACTGGCTCGCGGCGCCACCGCCTATGTGACTCTGGAGCCTTGCGCCCATCACGGTCGCACGCCGCCTTGCGCCAATGCGCTGGTTAACGCAGGCGTCGCGCGCGTGGTTGGTGCGGCGAGCGATCCCGATCCGCGCGTTTCCGGCCAGGGTTACGCGATCCTGCGTGCCGCAGGCATCGAGGTGGTCGAAAAAGTGCTGGCGGCGGAGGCTTCGGAGCAGATGGCCGGCTATCTGATTCGGTCGCTCAAGAAACGCCCGGAAGTGATTTTGAAACTTGCGCTTTCCAGCGACGGCAAGATCGGTGTGGAAGGCGAGGGGCAGGTTGCGATCACCGGCGAGATCGCGCGGCGCGAAGTCTATCTGATGCGGGCCGAGGCCGACGGCATCCTGGTCGGCATCGGCACCGCGCTGGAAGACAATCCGGCGCTCACCGTGCGATTGCCCGGATTGGAGAACCGTTCCCCGGCGCGCATCGTGCTCGACCGTCAGATACGCTTGCCGGAAGCCGCGAAACTGGTCTCCGGTGTCGACCGCGTCCCGCTCTATGTCGCCGCTTGCCTGGAGGCTGACCCGCACCGGCGCGCCGCGCTCGAGCGCGCCGGCGTCCGCTTCATCGGCACCGAGACTCATGAGGGTGGCGTTGCCTTGCCCGAGCTGCTGGAAGATCTGGCGGCGCTCGGCATGGCCAGCGTGCTGGTCGAGGGCGGCGCCAAGGTGGCCAAGGCGTTCCTCGCCGACGGACTGGTCGACCGCATCGTGCTGTTCCACGGACCTGAGGCGATCGGCGAGGGCGGCATTGCATCGCCCATCGACGCCAACCATATCCCGGCGGGCTTTCGCAAGCTGCGCGACATGCAGTTCGGCGAAGACAGCTATCTGGAGTGGGTGAGGGACATCTGATGTTCACCGGAATTGTCACCGATGTCGGTAGCGTCGCTGCCGTCAGGCCGCTCAGGGAAGGGGTGGGCCTGCGCATCGACACCGCCTACGATCCCGAGACCATTGCCATCGGTGCGTCGATCTCCTGCGGAGGTGTCTGCCTGACGGTAACGGCGCTGCCAGACGGTGGTTCGAACGCGCGCTGGTTCGAGGTCGAGGCCTGGGAAGAAGCATTGCGGTTGACGACAGCCGCCGGATGGAAATTGGGCACGCGCATCAATCTCGAACGGGCGCTGAAGATCGGCGACGAGCTCGGCGGCCACATCGTCTCCGGCCATGTCGACGGCACGGCCGAGATCGTGGCGCGCAAGGACGAGGGCGATGCCGTACGCTTTACGCTCGAAGCGCCGCGCGAGCTGGCCAGGTTCATCGCGCCAAAGGGCTCCGTCGCCCTCGACGGGACCTCGCTCACTGTCAACAAGGTCGAAGGCACCCGCTTCGATGTGCTGCTGATCCACCATTCGCTGACCGTGACCACCTGGGGCGAGCGTCAGGTAGGCGACCGCGTGAACCTCGAGATCGACACCATGGCCCGCTACGCGGCGCGCCTGGTGGAAGCGGCGAAAGAGGGGCTTTGAGCCACTATGGGAAATTAGACCGGGCCTGAACGTCCGACAAAGCTTGCGAATGCGGCCGCTTCGGCCTAAGTCACCGGCGATCCCCGGAGACATCTATGGCTGGCACATCCCAACACGGCAAAGCGTTTATCCGCCCGAAGAAGAAGGCCCACCTTCTCGTCATCGAGGCGCGGTTCCATGACGACCTTGCCGACGCGCTGCTCGAAGGCGCGACGAGCGCGCTGGACGAAGCCGGCGCGACCTATGATGTCGTCACCGTTCCAGGCTCGCTGGAGATTCCAGCCGTGATCACGTTCGCCCTCGATGGTGCTGCCGACGGTGGCACCGGCTATGACGGTTTTGTTGCGCTTGGCACCATCATCCGCGGCGATACCTATCATTTCGACATCGTCGCCAATGAATCCAGCCGTGCGCTGATGGACATTTCGGTCCAGGATTCGGTCTGCATCGGCAACGGCATCCTGACCACCGAGAACGATGCGCAGGCCTGGACGCGCGCCAAGCGTTCGGAAGGCGACAAGGGCGGCTTTGCCGCGCGTGCGGCGCTGACCATGATCGCTCTCAAAGAGCAGTTGGGAGCGCGATCGTGAGCGAACCCGCTGCGCCCGGCCAGCCCGCGATACGCCACGCCAACAAGCGCGGCGCCGCCCGTCTCGCCGCCGTGCAGGCGCTCTACCAGATGGACGTGGCCGGCAGCGGCATCTTCGAGATCACGGCGGAGTATGAGGCCTTCAGGCTCGGCAAGGAGGTCGACGGCGCGCTCTATCGCGAGGCCGACGCGCAGTGGTTTCGCGCCATCCTCACCGGCGTCGTCGAAAACCAGAAGACCATCGATCCGGTCATCCGCCAGGCGCTGACCGACGACTGGCCGCTGTCGAGGCTGGATTCGACGCTGCGCGCCATCCTGCGCGCCGGCGTCTATGAATTGATGAAGCGCGACGACGTGCCGGTCGCCGTCATCGTTTCGGAATATGTCGATATCGCCAAGGCCTTCTACGAGGAAGATGAGCCGAAGCTTACCAACGCCGTGCTCGATCGCGTGTCACGCCGGGTGCGCGGCGAGGGCCGCGGCAAGGACGCTTCGTGACGGCCGCGGCTGTCGTCGCCGAGGCAAGCAGGGAAGCACGCCGCACGGCATTCATCCTTGCCGCCGCGCAGGCGATCATCGGTTCGGCCGCACCTATCGCCATTTCCGTGGGCGGGCTGGCCGGCCAATACCTGCTCGCCGCCGACAAGTCGCTGGCGACGGCGCCGATCACCGGCTTCAATGTCGGTGTGGCGCTCGGCGCACTGCCGGCTGCCGCAATCATTCGCAGCCTCGGCCAGCGCGGCGGTTTCATGACCGGCACCATCATCACCGCGCTCGGCGGGCTGGTCGCTACGCTGGCGCTCTTCCATCCGAACTTCTGGCTGTTCGCCTTCGGCCTGGCGGTGCTTGGGATCGGCGGCGCTTTCGTCCAGCAGTTTCGCTTCGCCGCCGCCGACAATGCACCTTCGGAATTCAAGGCGCGTGCCATTTCCTTCGTGCTGGCCGGCGGCATCGTCACCGCCATACTCGGGCCGCAGATCGTCATCTTCACCCGCGAATTGTTCGCGCCGGTGATGTTCGCCGGCTCGTTCGCGTCCATCCTCGTGCTGGCGGCTGTCGGCGCCATCATCCTCTCGTTCCTGCGCATTCCGTCCCGGGCTCCCGGCAAGGCGGAGATCGCCGACAACGACGCGCGGCCGCTCTCCGAGATTGTCACCCGGCCGCGTTTCGTCGCGGCGCTCTTCTGCGCTGTCGGCAGCTACGCGCTGATGAGTTTCGTCATGACCGGCGCGCCACTCGCCATGGTCGGCTGCGGCCTGTCGACCGACGATGCGATGCTCGGCATTTCCTGGCATGTCATGGCCATGTTCGCGCCGAGCTTCTTCACCGGTTCGCTGATCCACCGCTTCGGCGCCGAACGCATCGTCGCCGCCGGCCTGATCCTGCTCGTTGCTTGCGCCGTGGTAGCTCTGTCGGGTCTGGCGCTATGGCAGTTCTGGACGGCGCTGATCCTGCTCGGCCTTGGCTGGAATTTTGGCTTCATCGGCGCCACAGCCATGGTCGCCGACAGCTACCGGCCATCGGAAAAGGGCAAGGTGCAGGGCTTTCACGACTTCGTCCTGTTCGGCTCCGTCGCCTTCGCCTCGCTGATGTCGGGCGCGGTCTACAACGCCTGGGGCTGGGAGATGCTGAACTGGATCGTCTTCCCGGTTACCGCGCTCTGCTTCGTGGCGCTGGGTGCGCTGAAGATGACGAGCTTGCGCCCGGCCACCTGACACCACCTTGTCTGGATGGGCGGCGTCGGATTGGGCCAGCCCGCACAAAATTATTGCGTGCATCCCTCTTGTTATGAAACCGTGTGCCCCGACGGAGCGTTGAAGCCATGCTCATATGCGGCGACCGTAATCCGGTTCACAGCAAGGGATTCCCATAATGTTTTCAATCAAGCTTCTGGCCGGCGCCGCGCTTGCGCTCGGTATTTCCGCGGCCTCGGCAAATGCCCAGGTGGTCGTGTCGTCGAAGATCGACACCGAGGGCGGCGTGCTCGGCAACATCATCCAGCTTGTGCTGAACGCCAACAACATCAAGACCACCGACCGCATCCAGCTCGGCGGCACGCCGGTGGTGCGCAAGGCGATCAGCGCCGGCGAGATCGACATCTATCCCGAATACACCGGCAACGCCGCCTTCTTCTTCGAGAAGGCCGACGATCCGGTGTGGAAGGACGCCGCCAAGGCTTACGAGACCGCCAAGAAGCTTGACTATGACGCCAACAAGATCGTCTGGCTGTCGCCGTCGCCAGCCAACAACACCTGGGCGATCGCGCTGCGCAAGGAAGTCGCCGACGAGAACAAGCTGGCGTCGCTCTCCGACTTCGGCAATTACGTCGCCGGCGGCGGCAAGGTGGTGCTCGCGGCTTCGGCAGAGTTCGTCAATTCGGCGGCTGCACTGCCGGCCTTCCAGACCACTTACGGCTTCACGCTGAAACCCGACCAGTTGATCACGCTCTCCGGTGGCGACACCGCCGCGACCATTGCGGCGGCGGCCAACCAGACCAATGGCGCCAATGCCGCCATGGTCTACGGCACCGACGGTGGCATCGCGCCCTCCGGTCTTGTCGTGCTCGACGACGACAAGGGCGTGCAACCCGTCTACCAGCCGGCGCCGATCATCCGCGAGGCGGTGCTGAAGGAGCATCCCGAGATCGAGACGTTGTTGAAGCCGGTCTTTACCAAGCTCGACCTCGTGACGCTGCAGGAACTGAACGGCCGCGTCCAGGTCGGCGGCGAGCCGGTCAAGGGGGTGGCGGAGGACTTTTTGAAGAAGAACGGCTTCCTCAAGTGAGGCGATTGCGGCGCGCCCTATCGGGGGAGCGCCGTATCGACTGATGGGAGAGGGCGTGCGCATTCGGTTCGACAAGCTCGGCGTGGTCATCGCCGCGATCGCAACCTATGCGGCGCTCGTTGCGCCGTTCGCCACCTTCCGCGCCAACCGCATCGTGCCCGGCGAGGCGCGCTCCATCCTCGAGGCGTTGCCGACGGCGGTCGGGCCGCTGCTGCTGGCGATCGTGATCGTCGGCGCGCTCATTGCCTTGCTGAAAACGCCGCTCGTCCTGCGCCTTGCCGCCAGCGTAGTCGCGCTCGCGGCGCTCGCCATCCTG
The DNA here is from genome assembly GCF_057784325.1 of Mesorhizobium sp. CNPSo 4689. NCBI lineage: Bacteria > Pseudomonadati > Pseudomonadota > Alphaproteobacteria > Hyphomicrobiales > Phyllobacteriaceae > Mesorhizobium > Mesorhizobium sp. CNPSo 4689. Next base: position 71,384 of record NZ_JBWLUZ010000006.1, on the reverse strand, counting down.
ATCGGCATCGCCGGCAGCTTTCTCACGCCGGCGGGCAACACCTTCGCTCGCATTTCGCCGGCCTCCGGCTTCTGGCTGCTCATCTTCGCCTTCACACTTCTGCTGGCCGACGTGCTGACGCGTCTGAACCTATCACCCTGGGCGCGCGTCGGCGTGCTGGTCGTTGCGGCTCTGGCCATCGGCCTGCTGTTGATATCGGGGCAATGGAACAGCCTGTCGATCCTCAAGGAATATGCCAACCGTGCCGACAGTTTCTGGGCCGAAGGCTCCAAGCACGTCACGCTGGCGCTGGGTTCGCTGGCCGCCGCAGTGATTGTCGGCCTGCCGCTCGGCATTCTCTGCCACCGCATCGAAAAATTGCGGGCAGGGGTGCTCAACGTGCTGAACATCATCCAGACCATCCCCTCGATCGCGTTGTTCGGCCTCTTGATCGCGCCGCTCGGCTGGGTCGCCGCCCATGTGCCGGGTGCTGCCGCGGTCGGCATTCGCGGCATCGGCACAGCCCCCGCCTTCGTCGCGCTGTTCCTCTATTCGCTGCTGCCGGTGGTCGCCAACACGGTGGTCGGCCTCGCCGGCGTGCCGCGCGCCGCCAACGACGCCGCGCGCGGCATGGGCATGACCGACCGCCAGCGCCTGTTCGGTGTCGAGTTTCCACTGGCCTTTCCGGTCATCCTGACCGGCATCCGCATCGTGCTGGTGCAAAATATCGGCCTCGCCACCATCGCGGCGCTGATCGGCGGCGGCGGTTTTGGCGTGTTCGTCTTCCAGGGCGTAGGCCAGACGGCGATGGATCTGGTGCTGCTGGGCGCCGTGCCGACCGTGGCGCTGGCCTTTGCCGCGGCCATCATCCTCGACGCAGTGATCGAAATGACCGCCACCAAGCGCAGGGTTGAAACGGCATGATCGAGATCGAAGGCATTACCAAGCGCTATGACGAAACGACCGTCGTCGACGACGTTTCGATGGTGATCGAGCCGCGCACGCTTTGCGTCATCGTCGGCACCTCCGGATCCGGCAAGACGACGCTGTTGCGCATGATCAACCGGCTGGTTGAGCCGACCGCGGGCGTGATCAGGCTCGATGGCGCCGACAACCGCTCGTTGCCGGGCTATGAGCTGCGCCGTAGCATCGGCTATGCCATTCAGGGCCACGGCCTGTTTCCGCACCGCACCGTGGCGCAAAACATTGCCACCGTGCCGGTGCTGCTCGGCTGGGACAAGGCGCGTATCAAGGCGCGCGTCGACGAACTGATGATGCTCTACCAGCTTGATCCCGAGGCCTACGGGCCGCGCTATCCGCACGAACTCTCCGGTGGCCAGCAGCAGCGCGTCGGCGTCGCCCGCGCGCTCGCCGCCGAGCCCAACGTGTTGTTGATGGACGAGCCGTTCGGCGCGCTCGACCCGATCATCCGCACCAAGGCGCAGGAGGATCTGCTGGCGATCCAAAAACGCTTCGGCACCACCATCATCCTCGTCACCCATGACATGGAAGAGGCCGTGCATATGGGCGACAAGATCGCCGTCATGGATGCCGGCAAGCTTGTTCAGTATGCCAAGCCGGCCGAGATTCTGGCGAAGCCGGCCAGCGCCTTCGTCGAGACTCTTGTCGGCGCCAGCGAAAAACCGTTCAGGCTGCTGTCGCTCGGCCGCGTGCGCGACGCCGTGGAGAAGGGGTCCGCCGAAGGCGAGGCGATCCCTGGCGACGCCAGTCAGCGCGACGCGCTGGCCGAGCTGCTCTGGTCCGGCCGCCCGGCGCTGCCGGTCAAGGGCGAAGACGGCAAGCCGCTCGGTCGCGTCACGGTTGATGGCCTGGTTAAGCGCGCGGCGAGGCCGGCATGAAGGCCTGGCTGCCCTCGCTGCTCAGGCTTTTGCTGGTGGTGCTGCTCGTCGCCTTCGTCACCAATCCCGGCTGGTTCGAGCCACTCTTGAAGCCGCTGACCGAGAACGGCGCGCCGGCGATCTACAATCAGGGCAGCCTGCTGACGCTGACCTTGCTGCATCTGAGGACCGTACTGATTGCCACGGTGGCTGCCACCCTGGTCGCAGTGGCGCTCGCCATCCTCGTCACCCGGCCGGCCGGCGCCGAGTTCCTGCCGCTGTCGCGCAGCCTGGTCAATATCGGCCAGACCTTTCCGCCGGTGGCGGTGCTGGCGCTGGCCGTGCCGGCAGTCGGCTTCGGCGAAAAGCCGACGCTTATTGCGCTGTTTCTCTATGGCCTCTTGCCGATCTTCGAGAACGCGCTGACTGGTCTGACGACGCTGCCCGCCAATGTCATGGAGGCGGCGCGCGGCGCCGGCATGACCGGCTGGCAACGGCTCACCAAGGTCGAGCTGCCGCTGAGCGCCCCGATCATCCTCGGCGGCATAAGGCTGTCGGTGGTCATCAGCCTCGCCACCGCCACCATCGGCTCGACCGTGGCGGCAAAGACGCTGGGCGAGGTGATCATTGCCGGCCTGCTGTCGAACAACCTCGCCTTAGTCCTGCAGGGCGGCCTGATCGTCGCGGCCCTTGCGGTACTGATCTATGACGGCCTTTCGGCCATCGAGCGTTACACCGCGCGTCGCATGGGGCAGCAGACGGCGTAGCGCCGCCTGAGATGAGACCGACGGCGATCTCAGCCGGGACTGATTCCGTAACGTCTTTTCAATCGATCTAATTCGACGAGGGCTTCAACCGTTAGGCTGGCACATAGACCTTTTGGCCGAAAGCCGGGCAAAAACCGAACAATATCTTGACGTTCCGAGCCCTGTTTCGCATACACCGCTGCGAAGGGACGGAATCCGCCTGGCGGAATGCCGCTCCCCGTCTCAACGGCCCAGGGAGGGGTTCTTTTGGGCCATCAATCGAGGAAAATTCGGCAATGACCATCATTTCCGCCGTCATCGCCTGCGGCCTGCTTTCAGTCCTTTACGCAATCTGGGCGACCCGATCGGTCCTCGCGTCCGATCAGGGCAATGCACGCATGCAGGAAATCTCCGCGGCCATCCGCGAAGGCGCGCAGGCCTATCTGGCGCGCCAGTACACCACCATCGCCGTCGTCGGCGTCGTCGTCCTGCTGCTTGCATGGTGGCTGCTGTCGATCACCGCCGCGATCGGCTTCCTGATCGGTGCCGTGCTTTCGGGCGCCGCCGGCTTCATCGGCATGCACGTCTCGGTGCGCGCCAATGTGCGCACCGCGCAGGCGGCGTCGAACAGCTTGGCTGCCGGCCTCGACATCGCCTTCAAGTCGGGCGCCATCACCGGCATGCTGGTGGCGGGTCTGGCGCTGCTCGGCGTCTCGATCTACTACCTCATCCTGACCCATTTCATGGGCCTTCAGCCCAATGACCGCATCGTCATCGACTCGCTGGTTTCGCTCGGCTTCGGCGCCTCGCTGATCTCGATCTTCGCCCGTCTCGGCGGCGGTATCTTCACCAAGGGCGCCGACGTCGGCGGCGATCTCGTCGGCAAGGTCGAAGCCGGCATTCCCGAAGACGATCCGCGCAACCCGGCCACCATCGCCGACAATGTCGGCGACAATGTCGGCGACTGCGCCGGCATGGCCGCCGACCTGTTCGAGACCTATGCGGTGACCGTCGTTGCCACCATGGTTCTCGCCGCCATCTTCTTCGGCGGCACTCCCGTTCTCGGCGCCGCCATGCTCTATCCGCTGGCCATCTGCGGCGCCTGCATCCTGACCTCGATCGTCGGCACCTTCTTCGTCAAGCTCGGTTCCAACGGCTCGATCATGGGCGCGCTCTACAAAGGCCTGATCGTCACCGGCCTGCTGTCCATCGTCGGGCTCGGCGTCGCCACCTCGGCAACCCTCGGCTGGGGCGAGATCGGCACGGTTGCCGGCATGGCCATTACCGGCAAGAACCTGTTCATCTGCGGCCTGATCGGCCTTCTGGTGACCGGCCTTATCGTGGTGATCACCGAATACTACACCGGCACCAACAAGCGCCCGGTCAACTCGATCGCCCAGGCTTCGGTGACCGGCCACGGCACCAACGTCATCCAGGGCCTTGCGGTATCGCTGGAATCGACCGCACTTCCGGCGATCGTCATCGTCGGCGGCATCATCTCCACCTACCAGCTCGCCGGCCTGTTCGGCACGGCGATCGCGGTCACCACCATGCTCGGCCTTGCCGGCATGATCGTCGCGCTCGACGCCTTCGGCCCGGTCACCGACAATGCCGGCGGCATCGCCGAAATGGCCGGCCTGCCTAAGGAAGTGCGCCACTCCACCGATGCGCTCGACGCGGTCGGCAACACCACCAAGGCGGTGACCAAGGGCTACGCCATCGGTTCGGCCGGTCTCGGCGCGCTGGTGCTGTTTGCGGCCTACTCGAACGACCTGAAGTTCTTTGCCGCCAATGGCGACAAATATCCTTACTTCCAGGGTATGGGCGAAATCTCCTTCGACCTCTCCAACCCTTACGTCGTCGCCGGCCTGATCTTCGGCGGCCTGATCCCGTATCTGTTCGGTGGCATCGCCATGACGGCCGTCGGCCGCGCGGCGGGCGCCATTGTCGAGGAGGTGCGCAAGCAGTTCCGCGAGGATCCGGGCATCATGGCCGGAACCTCGAAGCCGAACTACGCGCGCGCGGTCGACCTGCTGACCAAGGCGGCGATCCGCGAGATGATCATCCCCTCGTTGCTGCCGGTGCTGGCGCCGCTCGTCGTCTATTTCGGCGTGCTGCTGATTTCGGGTTCGAAGGCGTCGGCCTTTGCAGCGCTCGGCGCCTCGCTGCTCGGCGTCATCGTCAACGGCCTGTTCGTTGCCATCTCGATGACCTCGGGCGGTGGCGCCTGGGACAATGCGAAAAAATCGTTCGAGGACGGTTTTGTCGACAAGGACGGCGTCAAGCACCTGAAGGGCTCCGAGGCGCACAAGGCCTCGGTCACCGGCGACACGGTCGGCGATCCCTACAAGGACACCGCCGGCCCGGCGGTCAACCCGGCGATCAAGATCACCAACATTGTCGCCTTGCTGCTCTTGGCCGTGCTCGCGCACGGCTGAGCACGGAGCCATCGCTCGAAAACAAAACCCGCGGGAGCGACCCCGCGGGTTTTTCTTGCGACGATCAATGCCTCGTCAAAACAAAAGCCCGCAGGATTGCTCCCGCGGGCTCTTGGCTGCCTGAGATGTTTGCTGCTTCAGGGAAGAAGCAAGAAAGGGAATGAAGGACAGATCAGGGCGTGCCGCCGCCGGGAATACCGGGCGCCAGCTTGCTGGCCCCGTTGATGATCTGGCTGAGGAAGTTCTGGTCCTTGCCGCCTGTCGGCGTGGTGCGCGAGATGAAGTCGAACATCCTGCCGTCCTTCAGGCCGTAATTGGCGATCTGGGTGACGCGCCCGTCGGCGCCGAAATAGACAGCCAGCACTTTCTGGTCGACCAGACGCGGCTTGTCGAAGGCGACGTAACGCTTACGTGTCTGCGAGATGTAGTAGAAGGCCTCGTTGTCGAAGGTGGCCGTCGTAGACGGTGTGCCAAGCGCCAGCAGCACCTGTTCGCGGCTGGAGCCGACCGGCACCGAATCGATCGCCTGCTGGTCGATCACATAACCTTGCGTCAGCGTCTCGCTGGGATTGAGGTCACCGACCATCTTGGACGTATTGCAGGCGGAAAGCGCTGCAGCCACCACCAGCAGCGAGACCATGCCGGCGGGCCTGGGCAAAAAAGACGACTTGAATTTCAGCGCGCGCAACAACAACTCCATTAGCTGGCCGCAACTTGCGCTGGGCGGCAAAACCGGTAAACCAGCTTGCCTGCCGATGCAACAAGGCCAATTCAAACAAACGGTCCCCGGGAGACCACCCTCAATGTTCCAGCGCCTTTTTGGCCGCGAACGCCACGCCAACCGCGCCATCACCGAGGCGCTCTACGCACAAATCGTGGCAGCGGCGCGGCAAACCATATTTTATTCCGACTGGAATGTGCCGGACACGCCGCTCGGCCGTTTCGAGATGCTGTCGCTGCACATGTTCCTGTTCCAGCACCGGCTGCGCGGCGAGAGCGGTGCTGCGACCGAGCTTGCGCAGGTGCTGATCGACGAGTTCTTCCTCGATGTCGAGCATTCGCTGAGGGAACTGGGCATAGGCGATGTCGGTGTACCCAAGCGCATGAAGAAGCTGGCAAAAATGTTCTACGGCCGCACGGCCGCCTATGACGATGCGCTGGAGCGTGACGACCGCGAGGCGCTCGCTGCCGCGCTTGCCCGCAATGTCCGGCCCGATGCCGGCGCCTGGCCGCAGGCGCCGCTGCTGGCAGCCTATGTCGCCGACGCTTCCAGACAGCTCGCGGCGCAGCCGGCCGAATCGATCGTTTCCGGCACGGTGGTGTTTCCCTTGGCCAAGCCAGCTTGAAGGAGGGGAAGATGAAACATGCCGATGCCCAAAGCCCTGTGTCCTTTGTGGCCAACGTCGCCCGCTTGCCGCACAAGGGGCTGCCTGTAGTGATCGATGCCGACGACCGGCAGCGCGCCGCACTCGCCACCGAGCACGAACTGCTTTCGGTCGAACGCTACCGCGCCGAGCTTCTGGTGGCACCGTGGAAGCGGCACGGCGTCAAGGTCAGCGGCCGTGTCGAAGCCGACATCACCCAGGCCTGCATCGTCACTCTCGATCCGGTGGCGGCACATATCGACGAGCTGGTCGAGGCGCTGTTCCTGCCGGAGCAGTCCAAGCTCGGGCGGCAGGGTTTCGAAGGCGGTGGCGAGATCGTGCTGGATGCCGACGGGCCCGACAGCCCGGAGACTTTTTCCGGCGATACGATCGACGTCGGAGCGCTTGCCGAGCAGTTTTTCGGCCTGGCGATCGATCCTTATCCGCGCAAGGCGGGGGCATCGGTGGAGGCCGCCGGCGATACCGAGCCCGCCGAAAGCGAATTCCAGCAAAAGCTGCGGTCCCTGCTTGGAAAATCCTGAAAGCGGACGAGATATTAGAAAAGCTGGTTGTGCGGCAGCCCAAAACCGCTATTTTCGCCGAACCTTCGCGAGCCCCCCGTACCTTGGCAAGCCCTCAGTCGCAGGCCAGGCAAACCGTGAGATGAATACCGCGTGATCAGGATTTCCATCGATGCCATGGGCGGCGATCACGGACCGAGCGTGGTCATCCCGGCGCTCATGACCGTCGCCATCCGCCGCCCCGACATCCGCTTCATCATTTATGGACGTGAGGAAGCGGTTCGCCCCGAGCTTGCCAAGTTCCCCAAGCTGGCCGAGATCAGCGATTTCGTCCATTGCGAGATCGCGGTCAGGATGGACGACAAGCCGAGCCAGGCGCTGCGCCACGGCCGCTGGAAGTCGTCTATGTGGAAGGCGGTCGAGGCGGTCAAATCGGGCACCGCGCAGGCCTGCATCTCGGCCGGCAACACCGGCGCGCTGATGGCGATGTCGAAATTCTGCCTGCGCACCATGGCGACCATCGATCGCCCGGCGATCGCGGCCCTTTGGCCGAATACGCGCGGCGAAAGCGTGGTGCTGGACGTCGGCGCCACAATCGGCGCCGATGCGCACCAGCTCATCGATTTCGCCATTCTGGGCACCGGCATGGCGCGCTCGGTTTTCGGCATCGAACGGCCTACCGTCGGCCTGCTCAATGTCGGCGTCGAGGAGATCAAGGGCCAGGAAGAGGTCAAGGAGGCTGGCCGCATGCTGCGCGAGGCCAACATGGCCTCGATGAACTATCGCGGCTTCGTCGAGGGCGACGACATCGGCAAGGGCACGGTCGACGTGGTCGTCACCGAGGGCTTTGCCGGCAACATCGCCCTGAAGACGGCGGAAGGCACCGCAAGGCAGATCGGCGGCTATCTGCGTGCCGCCATGAGCCGCACGCTGATGGCCAGGATCGGCTATGTCTTCGCCAAGGGCGCCTTTGACCGGCTGCGTGAGAAGATGGATGTCGGCCGCTCCAATGGCGGCGTCTTCCTGGGCCTCAACGGCATCGTGGTGAAAAGCCATGGCGGCGCCGATTCGGACGGCTTTGCGGCGGCGATCGAGCTCGGCTACGACATGGTGCGCAACAATCTGCTTGACCGCATCGAGGCCGATCTCGATTTGTTCCATGCGCGCAATCCGCATGCCCAGGCAAACAGGAAATCCGACGTCGCCGTCGACGCAAAGGAATAGGAAAGAGCTTTGATCAGATCAGTCGTGCGCGGCTCGGGCGCCGCGCTGCCCCGCCGCATCATGAAGAATGCCGATTTCGAAGGCATGGTCGAGACCTCCGACGAGTGGATCGTCCAGCGCACCGGCATCCGGCAGCGCCATGTCGCGGCCGACGACGAGACGACGGCCTCGCTGGGCGAGGCGGCGGCACGCGCAGCCCTCGACAGCGCCGGGCTGACGCCCGCCGACATCGACCTCATCGTGCTGGCCACCTCGACGCCCAACAACACCTTTCCGGCGACCGCAGTCGAGATCCAGAACCGGCTCGGCATGCATCACGGCTTTGCCTTCGACATGCAGGCGGTGTGCTCCGGCTTCGTCTATGCGGTGGCGACCGCCGACCTCTACATCCGCGGCGGCCTGGCAAAGCGCGTCCTGGTGATCGGTTCGGAGACCTTCTCGCGCATCCTCGACTGGAGCGACCGCTCGACCTGCGTCCTGTTCGGTGACGGCGCCGGCGCGCTGGTCCTCGAAGTGGGCGAGGGGGTTGGCGGCGTCGCCGACCGCGGTGTGCTTGCGGCCAGCCTGCGTTCCGACGGCGTCCACAAGGACAAGCTTTTCGTCGATGGCGGACCCTCGACCACCGGCACGGTCGGCCATCTCAGGATGGAAGGCCGCGAAGTGTTCAAGCACGCCGTCGGCATGATCACCGATGTCATCGAGGCGACCTTCGCGCAGGCCGGCATCACCGCCGACGACCTCGACTGGTTCGTGCCGCATCAGGCCAATAAACGGATTATTGACGCTTCCGCCAAGAAGCTTGGGATTGCCGAGCAAAAGGTGGTGGTTACGGTCGATTTGCACGGTAACACCTCGGCTGCCTCCGTGCCGCTGGCGCTCTCGGTGGCCGTCGCCGACGGCCGCATCAAGAAGGGTGACCTGGTGCTGCTCGAGGCGATGGGTGGGGGCTTCACCTGGGGCGCGGTTTTGGTTCGCTGGTAAGTGCCGAACGTATGGGTTCGGTCCTTGACCTTGACGGATCAATTACTTAGGCTCTGCCGCTGCTTGTATCGATTTATGTTTTTGAGCTGATGGGACGGTCGCATGGGGGGAAAGACACTGACGCGCGCCGACCTTGCCGAAGCTGTTTACCGCAAGGTTGGCTTGTCGAGAACTGAATCGGCCGAACTCGTCGAAGCGGTCCTGGACGAGATCTGCGAGGCCATCGTTCGCGGTGAGACGGTGAAGCTGTCGTCCTTCGCCACTTTCCATGTTCGTTCCAAGAACGAGCGCATCGGCCGCAATCCCAAGACCGGCGAGGAAGTGCCGATCCTGCCGCGCCGGGTGATGACCTTCAAGTCGTCGAATGTGCTGAAGAGCCGTATCCTGCGCTCGCATCAGAACAGCAAGGCCAAGGGCGGCAAATAGCCGGCTACAGCAATTCCAGGAAAAGTGTGACGCGGTTTTCCGTCCGGAATTGCGTAAAAACAAGGACGCAATTCCAGGAAAAGTGGGAAGCGGTTTTCCGTTCGGATTTCCAGAATTGCGTAAAAACAAGGATATATAGAAAGCTTCGGTTGAAAACGGCGGTCGATTTTGACGCCGGGCTTGAATGTTGTTTCATAAACCGCTGAAATGATACCCGATTCGGCACAACAGGCCCAATCGCCGTCCAGCGTGGAGGATTTCGCCCATGGACAAGAGCCCCGATGCATTCCGTACCATCAGCGAGGTCGCGGAGGATCTCGATCTGCCGCAGCATGTGCTGCGCTTCTGGGAAACGCGCTTCAACCAGATCAAGCCGATGAAGCGTGGCGGCGGCCGCCGCTACTACCGGCCGCAGGATGTCGAGCTGATCAAGGGCATCCGCCACATGCTCTATGACCAGGGCTATACGATCAAGGGCGTGCAGAAGCTGCTGCGCGAGAACGGCAATCATTTCCTGGTCGCCATCGGCAATGGCGACATGGCCGCCGTCGAGGCGATCGCACAGCGCCGTCAGGCCGATCAGGTGCCGCTGACGCCGGCAGCCCAGCCGCGTGGCGCGGATGACGAGATGCTGGTCGGCCAGCCCAAGGTGAAGCCGAGCCGCCGCTTTTTCGGCATGGGCAAGAGCGACGACGAGGGACCGGTGCAGCCGGGCTCGTCGAAACTGTCGCGCGACAATCGCGCCTTGCTGCAGGAGGCGCTGTTCGACCTTCTGGAATGCAAGCGCCTGCTCGACCAGGTGCGCTAGCGCAATTCCAGGAAAAGTGTGAACGGTTTTCCGTCCGGAATTGCGCAAAGGCAAAGAGACAGAGCAGCTCAGCAATTCTATCAATTGCTGAGCTGTTCTGAACCCTCGACCCGCCGCCACGGGACATCCCGCCGGCAAAACCGGAACCGCTTCTGCGGCCATGCGTTTGGCCTTCTCTGAAAAAGGAAGGACAGACAATCATGGCATCGCTTTCGACCCTCTCCGATCTTGACCTCGAAAAGCAGGTCGCGACCCTTTCCAGGGAGCTCGCGGCCTTGCGGAAAGCCGTAGCCAAACGAGGTGGCGCTTACTACGAGGACGGTCGCGACGCTGCTTCCGACTACTATTCCGAACTGGCCGGGCGCCTCACGGATGCGCTGCCCGCGATCAGGAACAAGGGCAGGGCGATCGAAAGGACGGCACGCGACCATCCGGCGACCGCGGCTGCGGTGGGGCTGGTTGTCGTTGGGCTCATCGCCAGCCTCGTCCTCAGCAGACGCTGAATCTCAAAGCTAACAGACAAGAAAATGGCGGCCGTCGCGCGGACGGCCGCCATTTTCTTCGACGACAGGCGATCAGTTGGCGAGCTTGAGCCGGGTCTTCGGGTCGATCTTCATGACCTGGCTGCACTTGCCGTAAACGGTGCCGTTCTTGTCGGTGGCATCGGTGTAGGTGCCCTTGCAGTCGAGCTGCAGCACCAGACAGGATCCCGAACCCTTGCAGACCGCGCCGCCGTCGCCGGTGGGGTGCGTGCCTGCGAAAGCCGAGCTCGGAACCGAAACCGAGCCAAACGCCGAGACGGCGATGACAGCGGCGAGCGAGATGCGCTTGAAGTTGGTGAAGTTGGTCATTTGAGCATTTCCTTCTCGTTGATTTGAGGATCGCCGTCATGGCGTCCTTCTGGTTTGGGGATCGCCTTCTTGGCGTCCATGCCGGTTTAGTGCGGCCCAGAGAGGAAAGGTTCATGCCTCGGTTCGGTTTTTTTGCCGCGCCGCGCCAGCGATCGTCGATCCGGTTCGAGGGTATCGGGACGGCTGACGCCGGTCAGCGATTGCCAGCGTCGACGACCTATCTGGCGTCCACCGCGTTGGCACCACAACGTCGGCAGCGAGCAGTCAGGCCGGGATCTCGGCAGGACGCGCCCGGCCCACTGCGTTTCGGGAACTGGCAGGCTTTGGCCGCGAGCTTGTCGGTCGGCGGCGCAAAGAATGGATCGTGGTCGACGTTTTTGGGCAGATAGCCGAGCCGCGTGGCGAGGCGGGCGAGAAGGCCGGGAATTTGGGTTCGTCCTTCATCCCGCGAGGTGCAGGGCCCCGTCAGGAAAACCGCTCTTGGCCAAAACCAAAACCGGCCTTCCTGTCGGGGTAAGCCGGTATGCTTAGGCCTTCTTCGCTTCCACCTTCTTGTGGTGGTGGTGGTGATGGTGACGGTGGTGATGATGCTTGCCGTGATGATGGCGGTGATGCTTGTGATGCACCGGGGCAGCATCAGCGCTGGTCGCGCCGAGGAGCGGCATCGAGACAGCCAGGGCAAAAGCCAGCCCAAGGGCGGAGAGGAGGGACTTCTTCATGACATTGTTTCCTTTTGTGCGGGCCGCAATCTGGAGATCACCGGACCATATCGATGACTCGAGCGCCGCGATCGGGACTATCGTCCTGGATTTTTTCGACAATTTTTCCCGACTGTAGAATTTTGTTTCCGGATTGTGTCTGAAGCCCTGGTCGTCCCGTGCAGGCGCCGCCTCACATCGGCGGAACGACGCCATGGTTGCCGACGACGACCCGTCGCGACGTGAGTGTGCCGTCGCTGCTGCGCTCGGCAGTGACGAATACCGCCGCACCGGGCGTGAGGTCCGCCTGCGTGGCGGTCGCGAAGGTCACGATCGGCGTCGACTGCGGAATCGCGATCTGCTTCTTCTGGCCATTGTCATAGGTCAGCGTCACCGTCCGGCCATCGATATCGGTCACGTCGGCGACTGTGCCGTTGGTCATCCGGCTGTTGGGTTGCAGGTCCCATGGCCGGTCGCCTTCTCCCGTGCCTTTCAATGCGGCCGGGAAGATCACGACTTCCAGCGCGCCGCTGCCACCATCGGCCTTGGAGACGGATGCAATGCCGAGGAAATCACCCTGCTTGATGTCGGCGGCCGATGCCTTGGCGACGCCGGAGATTTTCCACCCCTGCGCCAACGCTATCGCATCTGTCTTGCCCGCCTGGTCCTTCACTGTCAGCGTCGATCCGGCAAGGCCGACGACCGTGCCGCGCACGCGCATCGTGTCTGCCGCCTGAGCCTCTGCCGCAGCGGCAAGGCCTGGAATCGTGCCGAGCACGATCGCGAATATCTTTAAGTTCATGGGATTCGATCCTTCTGGAAAATGGCCGGCCCGACCTGTCGGTGCCGGCGACATCTGCGTAACGAACGCGGGCGCGAAAACGTCGATCAACTCGGCGTTCGATTCTTCAAAAGAACTTGATTGGAAGTCATGACGGGAGAGATGGCGCATTTGCCCGGTTTCCGCTCCGGCAAGCCATTCCCTCGCGGCAATTCACGTTGCCGTGACGCTTGTTTTCGCGCTTGGCAAATCGCCCGCGAGCGGGCATTCTCCCGCTCGTCTCAGGCAACCCATCATTTGATCAGACCTTTCAGCCCACGGAGTTGCCAATGCCCGCTACTGCAACACGCGAAGTTCCGCCCGAATTGATTGCCACGTCCGGCTACAGCGCCCTCAAGGCCGTCCGCGAAACCAGGGGATACAGCGTCGAAGAGCTGTCCCTGACATGCGGCCTCTCGGTCCATGAGATTGCCGACATTGAGAACGGCAAGGATGTCGATCCGTCGAAGCTCAGACGAATAGCCTTGGCGCTTCAGGTGCCAGAAAGCGTTTTGATCGACATGCCGGCGGCCGAAAATCAGCCCATGCAATAGTCGACCTTGGGTCCACCCAGCGAGCCCGCCATGGTTTGCCCTGGCGGGCTTTCTTAATCCCAGGCAGGCGGGGCGGGGTGCTGGCGCTTGCGAATAGCGGCCGCCCCACGCGCTTATCCCGAACAAGATTCGCCGAAGAGCGCGCCCGGCATCAGATTTCGGTGCATTACGCCCTTGCGCCTAACATTAGCGCTTGCTGATGCATCCATCCCGGCGCAGCGTCGCCCGGGGCTTTCAGAGGGCGAAATGCTAAAGCGGATCGTAACTCCCACCACAACCAGTTTGCGCCAATTCAACTTTCCTGTTCCCGACGACGTCATTGATGCTGTGCAGCGATATATCGACTGCGCTGGTCCAGGACGTATCATTTCGACCTATTCGGCCGTTCAGTCGGTGCGAGACAAAGTTCCCGACTGCGAGCTATCCGACGAACAGATTGAACGATACGCCGTTTTGTGCGCCCTAGACCAAGCACTCGCGGTGCATTTCGACAGGAGAGGAGGCTCGCGGGATCCCTATTCGCCCCTGAGCAGGACCCACTGGCGCCTTGTGCCGAAGTGGAAAATCAAGGCGCGAACGCGGTTGGCCTGGTTCCATCGGCCCGCGTCTCGTCCCAACATCACCAGTTCGCAGCATCTGTGATTACAGCGAATTGAGCGCCTTCGTTCCGAAAACAATAAAGGCGCCGCAGGGCGCCTTCGATAAAAGCCGGGGATTTCAAGGAAAAATGGTCGGAGTGGCCGGATTCGAACCGACGACCCCTTGACCCCCAGTCAAGTGCGCTACCGGGCTGCGCTACACTCCGGACCGGGTCGCGATGTATCGTGATAACCCGGTGCGGGTCAACCGAATTCGGCGGCTATCGTATCGATGAAAACGGCACTGCCGCGGCAGGTGCCGGCGCCAGCCGCAACTCCTTCTGATGCCGGTATTCCAGCGCGATGGCACCCCAGATCAGGCCGAGCAGCAGATAGACGTGGCGCCAGTGGTCGATGTCGATGAAGGTGCCGAGCCCGATATTGCCGATGAAGGCGACATAGGCGCAAAGCAGATAGGGCTGCCAGGGACGGTCGCGCAGTAGGATACGGAAGCCGGCGGCGATGGTCCACAAGGTCAGCGCCAGGAACGAGACGAAGCCCAGCCAGCCATAGTCCATCAGCATCTTCAGCCAGATGTCGTGCGTGTCCTCGCCGAAGATCGTGCCGAAGACCAGCGGGCCGATGCCGAACGGATGCTCCAGCGCCATCTGGAAGCCGATTGCATAGCGGGCGAATCGGCCGAGGCGGGCTGTATCGTAGCTCTGTTCCAGCTGAGCGCGGCTGGAGAACGTCTCCGCCACGCCCGGCAGTTGCAGGATGACGATCATCGCGATGACCAGCAGCGCGATTGCCGCGATGGTCATGACCACGACCCGCAGCCGGAACATGCCGCTGGCGCTTTGCAGGAACAGTGAGCCGGTGAGCAGCACCGCCGAGACGGCGAACATGCCCCAGGCGCCGCGCGAGAAGGAGAAGAAGATGCCGGCGGTGATGATCAGCAGCGGAACGGCCAGCAGCGGCATGCGCGCGATCGATCCCGTCAGCAGGAGATAGAGCAGGTAGATGCCGGGCAGCACCAGGAACGGGCCGAACACATTCGGATCCTGGAAGGCGCCGGCGGCGCGGTCGTACTTGGTGAAGATCTCCGCCCCGGGGAAGGCGTGAAAATAGCCGGCGATCCCGAGCAGCGAGGTGATCACCGCCGACACGACATAGGCGATGAAGATCAGCCTGTAGAGGCTGGGCTGGACTGCGGTCACCGAGGCGAAGAACACCGCGGTGAAGGCGAGGAACATCGAGACGGCGAGATAGAGCGGCGTGCTTGCCAGGTCCGACATCTGCGTCATCGCAATCATGCCGCCGATGTTCATCGTCACCAGAAGCACCAGCAGCGGCGTCGCCGCGCGCGAGATGCGCAGGCCGAACAGTGCCCACACCGCGATCAGCCCGACCATGAAGAGATCGTAGGGCGCCGGCTCGTCGATGACGAAACCGGACAGGAAAATGCCGAAGAAGACCGCGCTGGACGTAATCAGCGCGATCAGCTTGGCGTTGACCGCGCCCGGCGGCAGCTCATGGGCAACGGCGCTCAATAGGCGTTTTCCGTGTTGAGCAGGCGCACCGGCGTCAGGAACAGGATCCGCAAGTCGAACAGCAGCGACCAGTTCTCGATGTAATAGAGGTCGTATTCCGTGCGCATGCGGATCTTCTCGTTGGTGTCCATCTCGCCGCGCCAGCCGTTGATCTGCGCCCAGCCGGTTACGCCGGGCTTGACCTTGTGGCGGGCGAAATAGCCGTCGACCACCTCATTGTAGAGGAGGTTGTGCGACTGGGCGGCAATCGCATGCGGACGCGGCCCGATCAGCGACAGCGAGCCAAACAGCGAGTTGAAGAACTGCGGCAGTTCGTCGATCGATGTCTTGCGGATGAAGCGACCGACGCGGGTGACGCGCGGATCGTTCTTGGTCACCGTCTGCTTGGCCGTCGGATCCGACCGATCGGTGTACATCGAACGGAACTTGTAGACCTCGATGGTCTCGTTGTTGAAGCCGTGCCGTTTCTGCTTGAACAGCACCGGCCCCTTGCTATCGAGCTTGATGGCGACCGCCGTCACCAGCATCACCGGCGAGAAGACGATGATGCCGATGAACGAGAAGATGATGTCGAAGGCGCGCTTGGCGACCGAATCCCAGTCGTTGATCGGTTTGTCGAAGATGTCGAGCATCGGCACCGAGCCGATGTAGGAATAGGCGCGTGGGCGAAACTGCAGCGCGTTCGAATGCGCTGACAGCCGGATGTCCACCGGCAGCACCCACAGCTTCTTCAACAGCTGCAGCACGCGCGATTCGGCAGTCAGCGGCAGCGACACGATCAGCATGTCGATGCGGGCGATTCGGGCGAACTCGATCAACTCGGAAATCGTGCCGAGCTTGGGGTAGCCGGCAACGATGGGCGGCGAACGCTTGTCGCCGCGGTCGTCGAAGATGCCGCAGATGCGGATGTCGTTGTAGGGCTGCTTCTCGACCGAGCGGATCAGCACCTCGGCTGCCTTGCCGCCACCGACGATGACGGCGCGGCGTTCCATGCGTCCGTTGCGCGCCCAGCGCCGGATCAGCTTCGACATCACCAGCCTCAGGCCGAACAGCAGCAGGAAGCCGACGACGAACCAGTTGCCGAACAGCAGGCGCGAATAATCCTCCGACATCTTCATGGCGAAGGCGGTCAGCGCCATCAGCGCGAAGGCGCCGGCCCAGACCAACAATATGCGGCCGAAATTGGCGATCGGCCGCATCAGTGCCGATATCTGGTAGCTGTCTGAGACGTCGAGCAGCACCACCGCGAGGAACGAGGCAGAGGCGATCGCCAGCGGGTACTGCCAGGGGAGATAGTTGAACAAGCCGACATGGTGGAAATAGAGGCAGAGGCCCGACAGGAACAGCAGCGCGAATTCGACCATGCGCAGCACGCCACTGACCATGATCGGCGACATCGTATCGCGCCGGTACTGCGAGGCGACCTGGCGCGCGACCTCATTCATGCCGCCAGCCGCCCCGCTCGCGGCCAGACCGTCGAAATTGCGCACCGCATCCAGGGAAAAGCGGCGCGCGGGATCAATTTCGTTCATGGGATTGTCCGCAGCTTCCCTCAGGTGAATAGCAAAAGAGAGCTAAGAAACCCTTGAAACAACGGGTGGCTTTGAAGCGGTCTGCGGTTTGACCTGGTGCAACAGGCTCTACCGCCGCAGCGCGGCGAAATAGGCCTTCTCGATCTCGGCGGCCATGACGTCGGCGCCGAAGCGCGCCTTCAGATCGGCGGTCCCTGGCATCAGGCTTCTGTAGGCGCCTGGGTCGGCCAGCGCCTCGCTCACCTTGTCGCCGAGCTGGTTCGGGTCGGGGCGGATCAGGGCAGGCGAGGTTTCGCCGAAGATTTCAGGTATGCCGCCGACGGCGGTGGCGATCATCGGCTTGCCGGCGGCCAGCGTCTCCAGGACGATGTAGGGCATCGCCTCGGCACGCGAGGGCACGACGATCAGGTCCGCCAGCGCAAAGGCATCCCTGGCCGGCATGGGCGGCAGGAAGCGGACATGGCCGTCGAGCCCAAGCCGCTTCACCTGCGCATGGTAGCGCGGCAGGTCGTCGCCGTCGCCAACCATCACGGCGCTCAAGCGACGGCCAAGCCTGGCGCCAGCCAGCGCCAGCGCATCGATGAAGATGTCGGGACCCTTGAGGTCGCGCATCATGCCGATGTAGAGCAGGTCGGCCGCTCCCGGTACGGTCGGCACCATCTCGAACTCGGCGGCGCGCAGGCCGTTATAGACCAGCGTGTTCGGGATCGGCGGTTCGCCGACTTTCCTGCGGTAGGTCTTCCTCTCATAGTCCGAAACGAACAGCAGGCAGTCGGTGAAGCGGCCCATGAAACGTTCGAGGGCGAAGAACAGCTTCCCGGTGGCCGTCGTTTCGTCATAGTGGAGGGAGCCGCCATGCGGCGAATAAAGGCGGGCTACGCGAGACCTTGAAACCCGCAACAATGAGCCGAACAGACGGGCATAGGTGCCTCCCTTGGCGCCGTGCCCGTGCAGCACGTCCGGCCGCAATTCCTTGATGATCCTGTAGGTGCGCCAGGCCGAGGCGAGATCGCCCGGTCCGACATGGCGCTGCATCGGTGTGCGATGGATGCCGAGCGCCAGGCAGTCCTTCATCTGCCCGAACAGGCGTTCCTCGAATTCGCCGCCGGTGGTCGAATCGCAAACAATACCGACGGAATGACCGGCAGCGAGCTGTGCCTCGGTCAGGTCGCGCACATGCCGGAATATCCCTCCGACGGGTGAGCGAAAGCAGTGGACGATCCTGAGTCGGTCCGCCACGTTGATTGTCAGAACAGGCGTTCGCGGACGTAGACGGTGTCGCCGGGCAGCAGCGGGTCCGAGGTGACCACCCGACCGGTCATCACCTTGCCGTTGATGTCGCGGGTGATGTCGACGCTCTCCTGGTTGGCGCGCGGCGTGAAGCCGCCGGCAATGGCGATGGCCTTCTGCACGGTGAGGCCCGGCACATAGGAATATTGGCCGGCGGCGCCCACTTCGCCCATGACGAAGATCGGCCGGTAGCGGTCGATCTCGACCGATACGTCGGGGTCGCGCAGGTAACCTTGCCGCAGTTTGTCGGCGATTTCCTTCTCCAACTGCTGGGCTGTATGGCCGCGCGCCGGTACCGAGCCGACCAGCGGGAAGGAGAGGTAGCCGGACTGGTCGACGCTGTAGGTGTTGGTCAATCCGTCCTGCTCGAACACGGTGACGCGGACGCGGTCGCCGGCGCCGAGTCGGTAGGGCTGGTCGAGCACTTCATGGAAGGCTGCCGGCGTTGGCCGGTAGCTGGAGCAGCCGGCAAGCATCGATACGGCAAGCAGAGCACGAAAGAGGGAAGCAGTGCTTTTCATGACCGGATACGAACCTTCATCGCTCTGGCCGCCAGGTGCTGCGGCAAACCTCAGGGAACGGACCCGTTATCATCCTGTTAGGGTTAATGGCCGGTAAAGGGCTACAACCCAAAGCGGCGGCAAATGGCAAAACCCATACTCATTTATATGGTTTTACAGCCTCTGTTTGCGGCCGCGCAGTAAACCCTAACGGATGCTTACTGCGATCTTAACGGCTGAGTTACCATAGTTGTTTACGGTGCAGCGGACTCAAGTACCGGAGCAGAAATGCATGTCCGTCCAGTCCGCGGCCGCAGATGTCGATGTCGATCTCAGGCAGCTCTTCGCCAGCCTGGCGAAGCACTGGTTGCGCATCCTTGTCGTAGCCCTTGCCGTCACCGGCTTGGCGTTCGCATTCGCCTCGCTCGCCACGCCGCACTATAAGGCGCAGACGAAGCTGCTGATCGAAACGCGCGAATCGGTCTTCACCAGGCCTGACGGCACCGCCGACAACGACAAGCCGATTCTGGACGAGGAGGGCGTCGCCAGCCAGGTCGAGGTCATTTCCTCGACCGACATCCTCAAGCAGCTGGCCTCCAAGCTGAACCTGTCACGGCTGCCCGAGTTCGACGAAGCGGCCAACATGTCGGCACTCGGCCGGCTGCTCGTCATCGTCGGCCTGAAAAGCGATCCCAACGAGATACCGCCGGAAGAGCGCGTGCTGAAGAAGATGCGCGAGAAGCTCAACGTCTACAGCGTTGAAAAATCACGTGTTATCGTCATCGAGTTCTCGTCGGAGGATCCCAGGCTCGCCGCCGATATCCCGAACGCTATCGCCGACACCTACATCTCCGTCCAGGGCAACGCCAAGCAGGAATCGAACGCGGCCGCGACCGACTGGCTGGCGCCCGAAATCGCCGACCTGTCGAAGCGCGTCAAGGATGCTGAGGCCAAGGTTGCCGACTTCCGTGCCCAGTCCGACCTTTTGATGGGCGGCAACAATTCGGTCCTGCCCACCCAGCAGCTTTCCGAACTGTCGAGTGAACTGTCGAAAGTGCGCGCCAACCGCGCTGCCGCCGAGGCGACCGCCGACGGCGTGCGCAAGGCGCTGCAGAATGGCGGCTCGCTCGATGCAGTGCCGGAAGTGCTGTCGTCGGATCTGATCCAGCGCCTGCGCGAGCGGCAGGTCGAGCTCAGGACCAACATCGCCGACCTCTCCACCACCTTGCTCGGCAACCATCCGCGCATCCGGGCGCTGAAGTCACAGCTTGCGGATATGGACGGGCAGATCCGCAACGAAGCGGAAAAGATCATGAAGGGGCTGATGACGCAGGCGCAGACGGCGCAGGCGCGCGAAAACCAGCTCGTCGCTGACGTCAACACGATGAAGGCCGCATCGGCCCGTGCCGGCGAGCAGCAGGTCGAACTGGACGCGCTGCAGCGCGACGCGAACGCCCAGCGCCAACTGCTTGAATCCTATATGACTCGTTACCGCGAGGCCTCCTCGCGCAACGACCGCAACTACCTGCCCGTCGACGCGCGTGTCTTTTCCCGCGCCGTGGTGCCGTCGGAACCCTATTTCCCGAAGGTCGTGCCGATCGTCGGCGCTGCCTTCGCCGGCTCGCTGCTGCTGATGGCGATCGCCACGCTGCTGGGCGAACTGTTTTCGGGCCGCGCCATGCGCCCGGCCACCGGCGCCCAATTCGGGCGAATCGAACAGGTGTCGATGCCGGTCGCCCGGCAGGAGCCTGTGGTTGCCGTGGCGATTGCGCCTGAGGTGCCTCCGGCCGAACCACCGCAGGCGGAATTGGACGTCGTGACGGCAGCGGATGCGCCGGCGCAAGAGGCCGAACCGGCCCGCTCGACGCTCGGCGAGGTCGACGTCGACAAGGCCGCGGAGAAACTGATCGCGTCGGGTGCGGCGCGTGCCATATTCGTGTCTCCCGAAGGCGACGAGGCTGCCGCCTCGGCGGTGCTGGTGGCGCGCGAGGTTTCCGACGCCGGCCTGCGGGTGCTGCTGCTCGATCTCACCGCTTCGGGTGCTGCCTCGCGGCCGATGCTGGACAGCGGGCTTTTCCCGGGCATCACCGACCTGCTCGCCTCCGAAGCGCAGTTCAGCGACGTCATCCACGCCGACCTCTACTCCGACTGCCATGTCATTCCCGTCGGCACAGCCGATCCGGCCCGCGCCATGCGCGCCGCCGACCGGTTGCCGATCATCATGCAGTCGCTGACCACCGCCTACGACCTCGTCGTGGTCGAATGCGGCCCGGCCGACGCGCAAGGCATTGGCAGGCTGGTTGGCGAGGCCACCGAGGTCTTCCTCTCGATGCTCGAGGCCGACGACGAGGTGACACAGGCGGCGGTCAAGCTGATCGAAAACGGCTATCCCGAACTGACACTGGTGACACCGATCGGCCACGAGACGCCGGGAACGCCACTGCCAGGACGGCGCTCGGCGGCTTGAGTGGCGGAACCAGTCCGCGCAACGGTGCAGGATTTTCGCCGCTACAGAATATGCCAAGCAGAGATTGGGTGAGGGCAGTTCGTCAGCTGTCGTCGTCGCCGTTGGCGGCCGGCGCCGCCTGGCCCGCTGCCTTGCGGCGGACCATTTTGGTCAGCTTCCAGATGAGCGGGCTGTTCTTGATGAAGGCCTTCGCCCGCGCGCCCTGCCGCATCGCGATCGCCAGCGCGCGGCCGTTCAGCGTCAGCGGCAGAAGAACCTCGAAATGCTGGGTTTCGATATCGCACCACAGCCTTTTGTAGGGCTCGTCGCCGACCGAGAAATCATAGAGGCCGAAGCCGGTCTCGCAGGCTTCCTGAATGTTGTCGAAAAACAGAAAGTCGCCGGGGCTGGTGTGGGCGAGGTTGTCCTCGGCGATCGCCCCGAACTCGCAGATCAGCCGCTTGCCCGACCGGCTCGATCCGGTGACCGCGCGCAGCTTGCCGGCGACCTCGAGACCATGCAGCATAAAGGATGGCTTTTCCTCCGCCAGGGCTTCGCTGAACAACGCGCGGAAGAAAGCGCGAACCTCCGGCTCGCCGAAAACATTGGCGATGCCCCTCTTGCGGAAGCGGAATTCCTTCATTTCGAAGAAGGCGTCGAGCAGCCGGTTCACCTCGTCTGCCGTCTTCGCCTCGATGCGGCGGTGGCTGCCGACGACCTCGAATTTGCGCGTTTGCGAACGGTGTTTCTTGCGCTTGCGCTTGCCGCTCGCGCGCGACAGGAGTGCATCGAAGCCACCGTCGAGATCGACGGCGAGCGACAGGTTCGGACTCTGAAAACCGGGCAGCGCCGCGAACGGGTTGGCGACGCCGTCGAGGTCTGGCAGCAGCCGCTCGAGCGCAATGAGGTCGATGTCGGGCCGCGCCTTGGCGATCGCCGTCACCAGCGTGCGGATGGCCGAAGCATCGGCCTTTTGCAGCCAGCGTGGTGCCGCGGCGGCGAAATTGCCGTTGGCATGGCGGCCGCCAATGAAGCGGGCAACACGAAATGGTCCAGGGGGGGCGATTTCGAGGGCCAGCGCAAGCACCGGCGCGCCTTCGAAGCTCAGCGTCGCCACGACAATGTCGGTGCGAACCTCGTTCGCCCAGTTGCGGATCCAAGTGGCGCTTTGCGCCGGCGCAAACAGCGCTGAACCGCAGAATTCCGCATAGGAGGCAAGTTCCTTGCCGTCGGCCACCGCGACCGACAGGCCGGCCTGATTGTCTGGCAGTGCGCGCGGCGATGCCTTGCTCGCAGCGAGCCGATTGCCGTCAAATGACGCGGTGGCGTCAACCATACCTCAATCCTTAAGGCGTATTCATCCCGATTGGGGGCACGCGTAGGCGCATTCCGTGCTTGGACGAGCCTAGGCGCAAAAGGTGAAGGAATGATCGACGGGGGCGAGGCAATCCGGAAACTGGCGCTCAACGTCGCCCGCTACACCGGCCTGGCACCGCTGGCGAAGCCGTTTGTCGGCGGCATCGGTGCCATCCTGATGCTGCACCGTGTCACCGCGACGCCGGAGAAGCCTCAAGGCGTCAATCGGCATCTCAACATCGCCCCCGGCTTCCTCGACGCCGTCATCGCCGACATGAAGGCCGACGGTTACGCCTTCGTCTCGCTCGACGAGGCGATCGAGCGCATCAAGGCCGGCGGCAAGGGCGGCCAGTTCGCGACCATCACCGCCGACGATGCCTATCGCGACAACATGACCGAGGCGCTGCCGGTGCTGGAAAAGCACGGCGCGCCGATCACCATCTATGTCGCGCCGGGGCTGATCGACGGCGCCGCCGATCTGTGGTGGGACGTGGTCGAGGATATCGTAAATGCGCGTGATCGGCTGACGCTGGTGACGCCGGATGGCCCGGTTACGATCGACTGTTCGACGCGAGGAAAGAAGCTGCAGGCCAACAACCGCCTGCATAGCTGGCTGACGCTGGAGGTCCGCGAGGAGGACCTGCGCGCGGCGCTGCACGAATTCGCGCGCATGAACGGCATCAGGCTGGACGGCCAGCAACCGAGCACGCTGATGAACTGGGACGAGATCCGCACCATGGCCGCTCATCCGCTAGTGACCATCGGCGCCCATACCGTCAACCACGTCAATCTGAAGCGGCTTTCGGAGGCCGATGCGCGCCGCGAGATCGGCGACGTCAGGCGCATCCTGCAGGCGCGACTAGGCGAGGAGCCTCGCCATCTCGCTTATCCCTATGGCTATGCCAGCGCCGTCGGCTGCCGCGAAGTCGGCTTTGCTCGCGATGCCGGCTATGTCTCGGCGGTGACGACGCGCCATGGCGTGCTGCGTGCCGAGCATTCCGGCTTCCTGCTCGCGCTGCCGCGCATTTCGGTCAACGGCCGCTACCAGAGCCTCGCCCATATCCGCACCATGCTCTCGGGCGTGACGACGCCGCTGGCCAATGCCGGCAAGATGGTCGTCACCATCTGAGGTGTCAGCACTTCGGGACCGTTAGCCCCAAGACATTCGTGTTTACGCGAATGGTGGTGGCGTCGCCGCGCGTCAGCCCTTCGGCCGCGGCTCCAGGATCAGCCATTTGATGATGCCCATCGCCGGCAGCACCCAGAGCAGGCCGCTGAACAGGAAGAACAGGAAATGCACGAGAGGGCCCGACTCGGATAATTGGGCGACCGCCACGATCGACGCCACCAGCGCATAGATGATGACCAGCGCCACCAGCAGGAAGGTTCCGATCAGTTTTTTCAGGCGAATAGGCATTTCGCGCTCTCTTTGATCGGTATCGCTTAGGCTGATTGAGGAATGCGCGCAACCTTGCAGACATGGCGCGACGGCGTGCCGCGCCGCCCTGTCTTGCCAGCGAGCATGCTATGGTTCACCAATCCGCGACTTCAACCGGGACGAGCCCATGGCTGCCATAACCGCCGCGGCACCTAACGCCGCCCGCGACCGTGACCTGCACAACCGGGCGCTGGTGCGCGGCTGGCTCTATGTCGTGCTTCTGGTGCTGGTCGCGCTGGTGCTGGTCGGCGGCGCCACTAGGCTCACCGAATCCGGCCTGTCGATCACCGAATGGCAGCCGATCCACGGTGTCATCCCACCGCTCAACGACGCCGAATGGCAGGAAGAGTTCCAGCGCTACCAGCAGATCCCTCAGTACACCGAGCTCAACAAGGGCATGAGCATTGAGGCGTTCAAGTCGATCTTCTGGTGGGAATGGGTGCATCGCATCCTGGCGCGCAGCATCGGTGTGGTCTTTGCCTTGCCGCTGCTGTTCTTCTGGGTGACGCGCCGCATCGAGAGCGGCCTGGGGCCGAAGCTCGTCGGCATTCTGCTGCTTGGCGGCGTGCAGGGCGCGATCGGCTGGTGGATGGTGGCGTCCGGTCTGGTCGACCGCGTCTCGGTCAGCCAGTACCGGCTGGCGACACACCTGACACTGGCGGCACTGATCTTCTCGGCAACTATGGTGGTCGCGCGTGGGCTTGCTCCGCATTCCGAGCCGGCTGCCGACCGCTCGACACAGCGACTGGCCGGTTTCATCGTGCTGCTGGCACTGGTGCAGATCTATCTCGGTGGGCTGGTCGCGGGTCTCGACGCCGGCCTCAGCTACAACACCTGGCCGCTGATGGATGGCAAGGTGATCCCCGGTGATCTCTTGCTGCTCGAGCCGGCCTGGCGCAATTTCTTCGAGAACCCGAAGACAGTGCAGTTCGTCCATCGGCTCGGCGCCTACACGATCTTCGCGGTCGCGCTCTGGCACATGATCGCCACGCGCATCCGCCTGCCCGGCACGACGCATGCCCGCCGCGCGACGCTGCTGTTCCTGGTTGTCCTGGTGCAGGCCTCGATCGGCATCGGCACGCTGTTGATGCAGGTGCCGCTGCACATGGCGCTGACGCATCAGGGATTTGCGCTTGTCCTGCTCGGTTTTGCCGCCGCGCACTGGCGCGGCACCAAGGGCGCCTATCCGCTACCCCACCAGGTAGCCGTCAGAACCTGACGCCAGTTATTCTGGCCCCGAAGGTCACATCCAGAATTCGTTCGATGTGGTCTTCGTATCGCCATCGAATTCGGCCTGACGGGCGACAGCGTCGGACGGTGCCGACTGCTCCTGCTGGGCGGCCTTGTCGGCGGCCTTGAGCGCGGCGAGCTTGGCCTTCAGGGCGGCGATCTCCTGCTGCAGCTTGGCGGCCTGAACCTGGTCCTCGACCGTCTTGGCCTCTTCTTCCTTGGCCTGGATCTGCTTTTCGAGCGCGGCCTCCTGCGATGCGTTGCTGGATGCGCTGGATGAAGAAATCTGCGTCGCTTGAGAAGAGCTTGAAACCGCGCTGACCATGCCCCGGATCCCTTTGTGGTTGCCGAATCTGTCTGTAGGCGATCATCGTGAATGGGGAGTTAGCGTGTTGCGGGGCAGCCGGTCAGAAATCGCGCCGCACTGTCTGGATCGCCCCGGCAATCGACAACTCTCGATTCTCCGCGGCCGCGTTGTCGTTCTCGTGGTGCCACGCAGCCGACAGGCAGCCATAGGCAATGGCATGATCGAGGATGGCGGACGGGGTCTGGCCAAGCGTCCTGGCAAAGATTTCGGCCATATGCGCGATACGGTGCGGATCGAGGCAGAGATCGTCGCGCTCGAGCGGATTGTAGAACATGTTGGCTGCATCGAAGCCGGGGTCGCCGAGCACGCCTTTCGGGTCGAAGGCGAGCCAGCCGCGCGGCCCGAACATGATGTTGTCATGGTGCAGGTCGCCATGCAGCGGCCTGATGTCATGCGGGTCGGCAAGCAGCCGCTCGGCGATGGCGGCCGCCTCGACATAGAGACTGGCATGCCCGGCCGCGCGATCTGCCTTGGCCTTCCTGAACAGGCTGAAGTATCGCGTCCGCAGCGGCTGAAGGTCCGGTGGGGCAGGGTGCTT
The DNA here is from genome assembly GCF_057784325.1 of Mesorhizobium sp. CNPSo 4689. Taxonomy (NCBI): domain Bacteria; kingdom Pseudomonadati; phylum Pseudomonadota; class Alphaproteobacteria; order Hyphomicrobiales; family Phyllobacteriaceae; genus Mesorhizobium; species Mesorhizobium sp. CNPSo 4689. The sequence goes on along the minus strand of NZ_JBWLUZ010000006.1, from coordinate 45,308 downwards.
TGACGGCGAGAACAGTCTTGCCATCACCTCGGCGGCGATCGCGGTGGCGGCATTGTCGCCCTGCTCGTCCAGCGCCTGCGACAGCAAGGTGTCGCCGGCATATTCGAGCAGCATGCGGTGACCGTCGCGGCCGAGCAGCCGCACCGCGCCTTCGCCGCGCCGCCAGGCTAGAAAATGCTCGCCGCGCAATTCGTCAGCGACATCGTCAAAGGGTTTCAGATCCTTGATGATCGCCGGCTGGCCGTCCTCGCGCAAAACCTTCCAGATGCGGCTGGAAAAGGTTTCGGCAATGAGTTCAGGCGCGCTGACCTTCCAGCGCTGCGGAAACTCCGACTTCTGCACTCAGCGCTTGATGCCGAGCATCAGGTCCATGTTCTGCACGGCCGCACCCGAGGCGCCCTTGCCGAGATTGTCGTAGACGGCGAGCAGCAGCGCCTGCGCCCGTTCGTCATTGGCGAACACGTAGACCTTCATCCGGTTCGTGCCGTTGTAGACTTCCGGATCGACCTCGGGGATGCGCTCAAGATGCGTATAGGGTGCGACTTCAACTACGCCGCCCTCGATTGCCGCGTAATGGTCGGCGATCGCGGCGTGAAGCTCCGCACCTGTCGGCACGCGGTCGAGGCCGCCGAGTTGCAGCGGCACCACCGTGATCATGCCTTGCGCGAAATTGCCGACCGCCGGCTGCATGATCGGGTCATGCGACAGCTTCGCATAGGTCCTGAGTTCCGGCACATGCTTGTGCTGGAGGGTGAGCCCATAGGGCAGGAATTCCGAGGCATCCTCGCCCTTGGCGACGTAGTCCTCGATCATGGGCCGGCCGCCGCCCGAATAGCCCGAAATGCCGTTGACGGTGACCGGGAAATCCGGCGGCAGCAGGCCTGCCGACACCAGTGGCCGCAGCGTCGCGATCGGCCCTTGCGGCCAGCAGCCCGGATTGGCGACGCGCTTCGCCGAAGCGATCTTCTTCGCCTGATCCTTGTCCATCTCGGCAAAGCCGTATTGCCAGCCCTCGGCGACGCGAAACGCGGTAGAGGCGTCGATCACCCTTGTGGTGTCGTTCTCGATCAGCGAAACGCTCTCCTTGGCGGCGGCATCCGGCAGGCACAGGATCGCGACATCGGCGGCATTGAGGAATTCGGCGCGGGCTGCCGTTTCCTTGCGGCGCTCGGTGGGGATCGAAATGATCTCGAGATCGCCGCGCTCGGCAAGCAGCGCCCTGATCTGCAGTCCGGTCGTGCCGTGCTCACCATCGATGAAGATTTTCGGTTTCATAGCCTGATCAAATTCCCCTGACATTTCAAAACTATATGCCGTGACCGTGATTCGCTGCGCCATGATTGCCGTTGTTCAGCTCTTCCTGACGAGCCTTCCGTTCGGCCACCAGGCCGAGATAGTGCATGGCGACCATCGAACCGGCGATTGCGGTTATATCGGCGTGATCGTAGGCTGGCGCAACCTCGACGACATCGGCGCCGACTATATCGACCTGGCCGAGCTGGCGCAGCGTCGACAGGATTTTGGCCGAGGATGGTCCGCCGGCGACCGGGGTTCCGGTGCCAGGCGCGAAGGCCGGGTCGAGGCAGTCTATGTCGAAGGTGAGGTAGGTCTTCCTGCCGCCGGTGCGATCGACGATGGCATAGGCGATGTCTGACGCCCGCATTTCCTCGATCTCGTGGCCGTAGAGGATCTTGATGCCGAATGTATCCGGCGCATGCGTGCGGATGCCGATCTGGATCGAACGGTCAGGGTCGATGATGCCTTCCTTGACGGCGCGGCCGACGAACGAACCGTGGTCGATGCGCTTGCCGTCATCAGGCCAGGTATCCTGATGGGCGTCGAACTGCACCAGCGCCAGTGGGCCGTGGATGGCGGCATGCGCCTTGAGCAATGGCCAGGTGACGAAATGGTCGCCGCCCAGCGACAACAGGAAGGCGCCTGATTTCAGGATCTTCGCCGCTTCGCGCTCGATCGTGCCGGGCGTCTTCTGGTGGTTGCCGCTGTCGAGCAGGCAATCGCCATAGTCGACCACCGCCAGGTGCTCGAACAGGTCGCGCGAGAACGGATATTGCGGGTCGTTGTCGAGGATGGCCGACGCGCGGCGGATCGCCTGCGGCCCGAAGCGTGCGCCAGGCCTGTTGGTGACGGCGGCGTCGAATGGAATGCCCCACACCACCGCGTCCGCGCCTTTCACGTCCTTCGTGTATCTGCGTCGCATGAACGACAGCGCGCCGGCATAGGTCGGCTCGAAGGATGCGCCCGTCTTGGAGCGGGCAGTGAAGGCGTGGTCGATGTTCTGGTTCGCCATTACGGATCCTCGGTTTGTCGGGCTGCCACAACTACAGAACCGGCACGCAACATGCCAGTCACAGTCTGGGGAGACGGAATGGCGCTCGCTGAGTGCCATGGCAGCACAGGATTTGTATCATCATGACGCAGGCCGCTTTGCTCAACCTTGCACCCGCTCCGGCAGCGACCCGGGCCGGCACGAAAGCGGGCGAGCGCTTCCTGGTGCTCGATTCCTGGCGCGGCATCTGCGCGCTGCTGGTGGCGCTGTTCCATTTCCCGACCAGCTCGATGATTTCGCAAAGCGCCTTCGTCGGCGGCTCCTATCTTTTCGTCGATTTCTTCTTTGTGCTGTCGGGCTTCGTCATCGCCAGCTCCTACGCCGACCGGCTGAACGAGCCGGACGAGGTCGCGCGCTTTGCGCTGGTGCGTTTCGGCCGCCTCTATCCGCTGCATCTTGTGATGCTCCTGGGCTTCGCCGCTTTCGAGATGCTGCGGCTGCTGCTGCCGCAATTGCGCGGCACGGGCGCCGCACCTTTCACCGGCGGCTTCGACATCAAAAGCCTGGTGACGAATCTCTTCCTGCTGCAAGGCATGGGCCTCGAGGATCATCTCTCCTGGAACGCGCCGAGCTGGAGCATCTCGGCCGAGTTCTTCACCTATCTCATGTTTGCCGGCGTTGTCTTCGTCGCAGGCCGGCGTGCCTGGATCTGGTTCGTCGCCGCCGCGCTCACCGCGCCTTTGTTCCTGCTTGCCTTCTCCAACAGGCATATAGACGTATCCTTCGATTTCGGCTTCATCCGCTGCCTTTACGGCTTTTCGCTTGGCGCGCTGCTGGCATGGTTTCAGCACGATTCCATTGCAGAGGCGCGACAGTCGCTGGCCGGCGGCCGTGCCCGGATGGCCTGGACATTGGCCGAGATCATAATGATTGCGGTGATCGGCCTCTTCGTCTCGCTGGCGGGAAGCAATGACGCTGGGATCGCGGCGCCCTTCGTGTTTGCGCTGGCGCTCTTTCTCTTTGCCCATGAAGGTGGGCTGGTCAGCGCCTTGCTACGCAGCCGGCCGATGCTGGTGCTGGGCGCGTTCTCCTACTCCATCTACATGGTCCACATCTTCGTGCAGGCGCGCATGATCAATGTCGCCGGACTGGTCGAGCGCAAGCTTGGTCTTGGGCTGGTCGGTGATATCACCGTACGAGGCGAGGCCGCGACCGGCTTCGGCGCCGCCTCGCCATGGTTTGGTTTCGCGGCAATCCTGGCGATGCTCGTTGCGGTCGTCGTTGCCTCTTGGGTTTCATGGCGTTTCGTGGAAATGCCGGCTCTGGCCTGGTTCCGCCGGCTCGCAAAGCGTATCTGAGGCGCTGCCGCGGCCGATCCGCTAGCCGGCTTCGTTCACCGGCCTGTCATGGGCATCGCCTATCCGGGGTCCGATCCGGAACGGAGCGATTCTCGATGCGAACGATCTGGCAGAGCCTTCTGTTTGCCGCAGGACTTGCCGCCTCTATTGGCCACGCCTCGGCCAGCGAAACCCGCGCCAGGCAGATCCTCGACCGCTTCGAGCACGCCAACCAGTGGCGCGACCATGTGCTGGTGGCGGCGCACCGGGCCGGCAGCATGCAGGCCGGCAAGACGCTTTACCCGGAAAATTCGATCGCCGCCGTGGAAGGCTCGATCGCCATGGGCGCCGAGATCGTCGAGGTCGACATAAGGCGTTCGAAGGACGGCGAATTCGTCGTCATGCATGACAGCTGGCTCGACCGCACGACGAATTGTAAGGGCGAGGCGGCCAACTACACCGTCGCGGAACTCAAGCGCTGCAGGCTCGTCATCGAAGGCACTGGCGCGGTCACCAATGAGACGGTCTCGACATTGCGCGAAATGCTGACGGTGACCAGGGACAAGATCCTGATCAACCTCGACAACAAGCTCGATGTTCAGGCTCTGCCGGGCATGATCGCGGTCGCCCGCGATCTCGGCATGGCCGATCAGGTCATCGTCAAGGAGAACCTTTGGAACCAGCAACGGATAGACAGCGTCAAGACGGCCCTGGCTCGGACCGGCGGCGGCTTCCAGTTCATGCCGATCATCGCCGACGACGCCGTGCATGACGCAGCCTTCGCCGAACAGGTCGGCAAGGCTTTTTCGCCCGGTGCGATCGAGCTCATCAACTGGCGGGCAGGGGCCGAGACTCTGACCGAGACTGGCGGTCCGTTGTTCAGCACCCGCATGCGCGCCGTGTCGGTGCGGGGTGGCTGGCACATCTGGGCCAACACCTACGCCATCGTCAACAAGCCGGGCGGTTTTCTCTCCGGTGGCCGTGGCGACGAGCTGGCGGTGCAGGCCAGCCTGCCAGCCGAGACCTACGGCTTCTGGGCCGAGCGCGGCGCCACCATCATCCAGACCGACGAGCCAAAGGCGGCGATCGGTTGGCTGGCGGCGAATGGTTTTCGCGTGCCCTATGCCGATGACGCAAGGCCGGCTGAGCCCGCCAACACGGCGAGCATCAACTAGAAACTAGACGCTGGCGCCACCCCACCCGGCGCTGCGCCGACCTCCCCCTCGAGGGGAGGTAGGGCGCCGCACCTTACATTCGGCCCATCGTTCCATCACCACTCGCCTGGTAAGGCCATGCAGCGGCGGGGAAACTGCCGCGACTTCCTACCTCCCCTTGATGGGAGGTCGCGCCGCAGGCGCGGGTGGGGTGACGGCCCAGCCCTCGAAGGTTGCTTTCAGGCGGCCATCGCCACGCCGTCCAATTCTCTGAGCGCATCCGCCGGCAGTGCGAGTTCGGCTGCAGCGAGGTTCTCCCGCAAATGCGCGACGGACGATGTGCCGGGGATCAGCAAGATGTTGGGTGCGCGGCGCAGCAGCCAGGCGAGCGCAACCTGCATCGGCGTGGCACCGAGGCGCGCCGCGACGTCCGACAAGGTCGACGACTGCAGCGGGTTGAAGCCTCCGAGCGGGAAGAACGGCACATAGGCGATGCCTTCGCGGCCAAGGTTGTCGATCAGGGCGTCGTCGCCGCGATGCGCCAGATTGTACTGGTTCTGCACGCAGACGATCTCGGCGATCCGGCGTCCTTGCGCGATCTGCGCCGACGTCACGTTGCTCAGTCCGATGTGCCTCACCAGGCCCTGCCGCTGCAACTCGGCCAGCACGGTTAGCGGCGCCTCGATCGAACCTTCGGCGGGGCCGTGGTTGTCGAACATGACCCTGAGGTTGACCACGTCCAGCACGTCGAGCCCGAGATTGTTGAGATTGTCGTGCACCGCCTGGGTCAGAGCTTCCGGCGAGAACGCCGGCAGCCATGATCCGTCAGCGCCGCGGCGGGCTCCTATCTTGGTGACGATGACGAGGTCGTCGGGGTAGGGCGCCAGCGCTTCGCGGATCAGCAGGTTGGTGACGTGCGGACCGTAGAAGTCGCTGGTGTCGATGTGGTCGACGCCGGATGCGACGGCTTCGCGCAGCACGGCCAGTGCCGCGTCGCGATCCCTGGGCGGGCCGAAGACGCCGGGGCCGGCGAGTTGCATGGCGCCATAGCCAAGCCGTTTCACGGAGTGGTCGCCGAGAGCAAATCTACCGGACTGGTCGATGCGGGACATGATCTATCTCCTTTTCAAGCAAAGCAGAGATAGGCGTTGGTCCGTGCCACGATAATCCGGTACAATCCGCACGGCTTGTGCAGGAATGCGAACAGTGAATGTCGACCTGGGTGATCTCCATGCCTTCCTGGCGGTCGCGCATGCCGGTGGTTTTCGCGAGGGTGCGCGTGCCAGCGGCGGCAGCGCATCGGGCCTGAGCGAGGCGGTCCGCCGCCTGGAGGCGCAACTCGGCGTCAGATTGTTCAATCGCACGACGCGCAGCGTCGCCTTGACCGACGCCGGTGCCGGTTTGCTGGCGCGGCTCGGCCCAGCCCTGAACGAGGTCGAGGCGGCACTCGATGTGGTGAACGGATTTCGCGATCGGCCGGCCGGCACGTTGCGCCTCAACGTACCGGTCAGCGCGGCGCGCCTAGTGCTGCCCGCAATCGTCCCGCAATTTCTCGCCGCCTATCCCGGCATCCGGCTGGAGGTGATCGCCGAAGAGGGCTTTGTCGACGTGCTGGCCGCCGGCTGCGACGCCGGCATCCGCTATGACGAGCGGCTGGAGCAGGACATGATCGCGGTGCCGATCGGACCGCGCGTGCAGCGCTTCGCTGCAGCCGCCAGCCGTTCCTATCTCGACCGCCATGGGAGACCAGAACATCCAGGCGACCTGCTCGGCCATGCTTGCCTGCGCGGTCGTTTCGCCAGCGGCGCGATGCCGCCTTGGGAGTTCGAGCGCGACGGCGAGATGGTGCGGGTCGATCCAACCGGGCCGCTTCTCGTGACCCTGGGCGGGGCTGCCGATCTCGCCGTCGATGCAGCCATCGCCGGCACCGGCATTGTCTGCCTCTTCGAGGACTGGCTTCGCCCTTACTTCGACAGCGGCGTGCTCGAACCGGTCCTCGAACCCTGGTGGCAGAGTTTTTCGGGACCGTTCCTCTACTATCCCGGCCGGCGCCTTGTCCCGGCGCCGTTGCGGGCGTTCATAGACTTCGTCAAGGACGGCGGGGCCTAAGGCACGCCAAAAGAAAAGGCCGCCCGGAGGCGGCCTTTGGATCGTCCAGACTTCGTAGCGCTTAGCGCTTCGAGAACTGGAACGAGCGGCGGGCTTTCGCCTTGCCGTACTTCTTGCGCTCGACGACGCGGCTGTCGCGGGTCAGGAAGCCGCCCTTCTTGAGCACGGAGCGCAGCGTCGGCTCGTAGTAGGTCAGCGCCTTGGAGATGCCGTGGCGCACGGCGCCGGCCTGGCCGGACAGACCGCCGCCGACAACGGTGGCGACGATGTCGTACTGGCCGGCGCGGTTGGCCGCGATGATCGGCTGGTTGAGGATCATCTGCAGGACCGGACGCGCGAAATAGGTCGCGAATTCCTTGTCGTTGACGACGATCTTGCCCGAACCCGGCTTCACCCAGACACGCGCGATGGCGTTCTTGCGCTTGCCGGTGGCATAGGCGCGGCCCGACTTGTCGAGCTTCTGGACATGGACGGGTGCAGCCGGCTGCGTATTGAGATTGCCGGTAGCCGTTCCGAGTTCTGCGAGCGAGGAAAGCTCAGCCATCTTACGAAGCCTTCTTGTTCTTGGCGTTCAGCGCGCCGACGTCGAGGGTGACGGGCTGCTGGGCGACATGCGGATGTTCCGTGCCTGCATAGACGCGGAGATTCTTCATCTGGCGACGGCCGAGCGGGCCACGCGGGATCATGCGTTCGACGGCCTTCTCGACGACACGCTCGGGGAAACGGCCCTCGAGCAGCTGGCGCGCGGTGCGCTCCTTGATGCCGCCGGGGTGGCCGGTGTGCCAGTAATAGACCTTGTCGGTGAACTTCTTGCCGGTGAACACCACCTTGTCGGCATTGATGACGATGACGTTGTCGCCGTCGTCGACATGCGGGGTGAAGGTGGGCTTGTGCTTGCCGCGCAGATGGTTGGCGATGACAGTGGCGAGGCGGCCGACGACGAGACCTTCGGCGTCGATCAGCACCCACTTCTTCACCACATCCGCAGGCTTCTGCGAAAAGGTTGGCATGGATTTATCGCTTTCGGTTTTGACCTTCCCCAAATGACAAGGAAAGGCGTTTCTTGTTGCTTGGATTGGTGACAGGCACTCGCCTGCCGCCAATAACAAAACGGCGGCCTTTGCGGGCCGCTGCTTCGTGTGGGCTTATAGGGGAGGGTCCTGTGCACGTCAAGGCGCATGAAAAGCGCGTCGACGCGCAAAATGTAGCAAAAACAATCGGTTGGTAAAAAGGTATTATTTTACCACATCGAAACGATCCTGCTAATGCTTTGCCTCAATTTCCTTGCGGGCCGCGCTGGACAGAAATGCAGATCGGGTTATGCCCCGTTCGCGCGCCGCGGCATCGATCGCTCGCAGAACGCCCCGCTCGAAAGTGACGTTTGCCCTGACCACGGCGCTGTCATTGTCGATCAGCGGCACCGAGACCAGATAGCCGCCTTCAGCGAGCGCACTGCGGATATCTGGAAGTGCAAGGACCGCTTCGTGGCTCGACGGCTCGGGAACGGGCATATCTTCCGCCCATAATTGCAGGGCCTCAACGGCATTCGGAACGATATCTTCTGCTTCGTCCGCAGCCGAAAAGCAGCCAGGAATGTCGGGAAAGCGGATGCCGAATGCGCTGTCGGGGTCTTTATCGACCAATGCGAAATAGTTTTTCATAATGGGTCTCCGGAGCGCTTCATCTTAGCCAGCCTGCCTGCTTGGCGATCGCGCGAGCGGTGCCAGTTGGCAGATCCTTCTCGGGATGGGGGACAATCAGCACGATCGCGCCCTTGCGGAATTTGTGATGCGAGCCGCGCACGGAAATCAGCTCGAAACCTTCATCCTTGAGACGCTTCACGATCTTACGGCTGTCACGTTCCAGCAAAGGTCACCTATGCGTATATATATACACATCAAATAAAAATTCAATTGTCAGGACGACGCCCGCTTCGGCGGGATCGAATAGGTGCCCGTGGCATGTGCCACCGTCTGTCCGTCTGGTCCGGCGACGATATCGATGTCGAACACCATCAGGCTTTTGCCGAGCTTCAGGATGCGGCAGTGGCCGTCGATCGGCCCGGCCTCGGCCTTGCGGAAAAAATTGATGTTGAGGTTGGTGGTCACCGAAAGGGCATCCGGCCCCGCATGCGAGAGCACGCAGACATAGCCGCCAATGTCGGCCAGCGTGAACAGCGACGGGCCCGACACGGTGCCGCCGGGGCGCAGATGCCGCGCGTCGGCATTGAGGCGCACCGTGCAGCCGCCGGGAAACACCTCGAGCGCCTGGTAGAAGGCAAACTGGTCGTTGAGTTGCGGGTAGACGGTTCCCATCAGCGCGTTGACTTCCGCCGCCGTCAGCACCGGTTTGAGATTGTCTTGGGCGGGCATTGGCGGTTTCCTACATGGAGCCGGTATGGGCTCAGCAACTGGTCCAATAGTCGGGGTCGAGAAAACACGCCTCGCAGCTTTTCTTCAATCGGCAGCGTGCTAGTTCTTTTGTTCCATGGCTCGCGAATCCACAGAGCGGACAAACAGAGCGGGCACACAGAGAGGATTGGACCCATGGCCGAAATCGTCGCCATCAAGCCGGTCGTCGCCGAAGGTCCGGTTGTCTCACAACAGGACAAGGGCGTGCTGCGGCTGACGCTCGCCAGCCCGCCGGCCAATGCCTTGTCGCTTGCGGTTATGGCGGCTTTGGCGGCCGAACTCGATCGCGCAAAGGCCGACAAATCCGTCCGCGTCATCATCCTGGCCGCGGCCGGAAAGGTATTCTGCGCCGGGCACGATCTCAAGGAACTGACCTTGCATCGCGCCGATGCCGACAAGGGCAAGGCGTTCTTCGAACAGACCTTCACCGCTTGCGCGGCGCTGATGCAGACGATCGTGCGCCACCCGAGGCCCGTCATCGCCGAGGTAGACGGCCTGGCCACCGCTGCCGGCCTGCAGCTGGTCGCCAGCTGCGACCTCGCCATCGCCTCGCATGAGGCGACCTTCTGCACGCCCGGCGTCAACATCGGCCTGTTCTGCTCGACGCCGATGGTGGCGCTGTCGCGCAACGTCTCGCGCAAGCATGCCATGGAAATGCTTCTGACCGGCGAGACAATCGATGCGGCGACGGCCAAGGAGTTCGGCCTCGTCAACCGCATCGTGCCGCGCGAATATCTGTATCAGATTGTCACCAAATACGCGCAAACCATTGCTTCCAAATCATCTTTGGTGGTCAAGACCGGTAAGGAAGCCTTCTACGCACAGGCCGAGATGGGATTGGCGGACGCCTATGCCCATACCGGCCGCGTCATGGTGGAGAACATGCTGGCGCGCGACGCCGAGGAAGGCATCGGCGCCTTCATCGGTAAGCGCAAACCGGAATGGAAAGAGGACTAGGATGGCTCGGATTGGTATTTTTGTTCCCGGGACGCTTAAGCGCATGAGCCTCCACGATCCGATCGACGCAACTTATTTTGCGTACGAAATGGACGGTCGCCGGCTGCTGCAAATAAATACGTCAGGCCGGAAAGATCGAGAGATTCCCGACAAAGTGAGCCAATCCATGCAGCTTGATCAGGACTCTGCGGCACAGCTTTTCTCAATCCTCAAAAGTCACTTTGGCTTCAAATAAATGGAACCGCGCATCTCCATCATCACCATCGCCACCGACGATCTCGACCGCGCCGCACGCTTTTACGAGGCGATGGGGCTCAAGCGCCATGCCGGAATCACCGATGGCGTCGCCTTCTTCCAGATGGGCGGCGCCATTCTCGGCCTGTTCCCACGCGCCAGCGCCGAGGAGGATTCGGGCGTCACCTTCGCCGGGGCACCGTCGGCGGTCTACCTTGCCTACAACACCCGCTCCGACGCCGAGGTCGACGAGGTGCTTGCCATGGTCGAGAAGGCCGGCGGCCGTATCGTCAAGCCGGCAGGCCGCGCCTTCTGGGGCGGCTGGTACGGCTATTTCGCCGATGCCGACGGGCATGTCTGGGAAGTGGCACACAATCCGGCCTTTCCGATCGCGGAAGACGGCTCGATTTCCCTGCCGGCCTGACCGCATCCGCATGGCGCCTCGCAAGCAACTGACGCGGCTGAAGGCGCCCTACCTCAAGCGCACCGTGCTCGAACCGGCACGGGTAGCGGACTGGGAAAAATACCCGTGGAACCTACCGATCTTCCGTGAGCGCGAATTCCAGCTCGAATTCACCACGCCGATCACCATCATCGTCGGCGAGAACGGCACTGGCAAATCGACGCTGCTGGAGGCAATCGGCGCGCTGGCCGGTTACGACGAGGCCGGCGGCGGCAAGGGCTACAGGCCGGTCGATCATACCGCCGCTATCGACAAGAGTGGCGCGGCGCTTGCCGACACGCTACGCGGCCACTGGCTGCCCAAGGTCACCGCCGGCTGGTTCTTTCGCGCCGAATCCTTTTACTCCGTGGCCCGCTACCTCGACCAGGCGGCGCTGGACTCTGGTGGGGCGCCACCGGATTTCCTGTCGTGGTCGCATGGCGAGGGCTTTATCCGCTTCTTCGAGGAGCGCTGCCGCCGGCAAGGCATCTACATCCTCGACGAGCCCGAAAGCGCGCTTTCGCCGACGCGGCAGATCGAACTGCTCAAGCTGCTCAGGCGGATGGACCGATCAGGCACGGCGCAGGTGCTCATGGCGACGCATTCGCCGCTGCTGATGGCCTGTCCCGGCGCGCGTCTCTTCCGCATTAGCCGCTTCGGGCTCGATCCGGTCGATTTTCAGGATACCGACCATTTCCGCATGATGCGCAATTTCTGCAACGATCCGGATGGTTTTCTCACCGAGGCGTTGTATGAGGACGAGGCATGAACCACGACAGCTACGACAATGCCTACATCGGCGGCATCCTCAATTCGGTGAAGACCATCGCCATGGTCGGCGCGTCGCCCAACGACGTGCGGCCAAGCTTTTTCGTGCTGAAATACCTTTTAGCCAAGGGGTTCTCGGTGTTCCCGATCAATCCGGGACATGCCGGCAAGGAGATCCTCGGCCGGACGGTCTATGCAAGGCTCGCCGATCTCCCTGAACCCATCGACATGGTCGACATCTTTCGCGGTTCAGCGGCCGTGCCTGGCGTTATCGAAGAGGTGTTGCGGCTCGACCCCTTGCCGAAAGTCCTCTGGATGCAGCTTGGCGTGCGCCATGACGAGGCCGCCGCGCGCGCCGAGGCCGCCGGCATGAAAGTGGTGATGAACCGCTGCCCCAAGATCGAATACGGCAAGCTGTCCGGCGAGATCGGCTGGACCGGCGTCAACTCGGGCGTGCTGTCGTCGAAGAAGCCGCTGATGCGCCAGGGATTCCAGAGTTTTGGCGTTCGCCAGAAGTAGAAGCAAAATTATTCCGTAGGCACATTTTCTCGCTCACCGGGCGCCGATCGCTCGCCGAAAGGCATTTTCTTCTTTGCATTCGCAAGCGCGCTTCGCCAAGAATGCCCGGCGATTTTGAGAGATTTCAAAGGGAGGTTTTAGATGACCCGTACGCCCGGTTTCAACACGCTCGCCGTTCATGCCGGCGCCAAGCCTGATCCGGCGACGGGGGCACGGGCGACCCCGATCTACCAGACCACCTCCTATGTCTTCGACGATGCCGATCATGCCGCCTCGCTGTTCGGGCTGAAGGCGTTCGGCAATATCTACACCCGCATCATGAACCCGACGCAGGCGGTGCTCGAGGAACGCGTCGCAGCACTCGAGGGCGGCACAGCGGGGCTTGCGGTCGCATCGGGTCATGCCGCGCAGATCCTGGTGTTTCACAACCTCATGCAGCCGGGCGACAATTTCGTCGCCGCGACAAGGCTTTACGGCGGCTCGATCAACCAGTTCGGTCATGCTTTCAAGAATTACGGCTGGCAGGTGCGTTGGGCCGACACGGACGACGTCTCGACCTTCGAGAGCCAGATCGACGACAGGACCAAGGCGATCTTCATCGAGAGCCTGGCCAATCCGGGCGGCGTCTTCGTCGACATCGAGAAGATCGGCGACATCGCCCGCAAGCACGGCCTGCCGCTGATCGTCGACAACACGCTGGCGTCGCCCTATCTGGTGCGGCCGATCGAGCATGGCGCCGACATCATCGTCCATTCGCTGACCAAGTTCATCGGCGGCCACGGCAATTCGATCGGCGGCGCCATCGTCGACGGCGGCACCTTCGACTGGTCGAAGTCGGGCAAATATCCGATGCTGTCGGAGCCACGCCCCGAATATGGCGGCATCATCCTGCACGAGACCTTCGGCAATTTCGCCTTCGCCATCGCCGCGCGCGTGCTCGGCCTGCGCGACATCGGTCCGGCGATCTCGCCTTTCAACGCCTTCCTGATCCTGACCGGGCTGGAAACCCTGCCGCTGCGCATGCAGCGCCACTGCGACAACGCCGTGACGGTTGCCGGCTGGCTCTCCAACCACCCCAAGGTCGCCTGGGTGAACTATCCTGGCCTGCCCAGCGACAAGAACAACGCCCTGCAGAAGAAGTACTCGCCGCTCGGCGCCGGTGCCGTCTTCACCTTCGGTCTCAAGGGCGGCTATGCGGCGGGCGTCAAATTCGTCGAGGCGCTCGAACTGTTCTCGCACCTTGCCAACGTCGGCGACACCAAATCGCTGGTCATCCACCCGGCCTCGACCACGCATCGCCAGCTTTCCGACGAGCAGAAGGTCAAGGCGGGCGCCGGGCCCGACACGGTCAGGCTTTCTATCGGCATCGAGGATGTCAACGACATCGTCGCCGATTTGGAACAGGCGCTGGACAAGGTCTGAGATCATGACCACGCCGAACTTTCTGTCCGTCGATATCGACAGCGTCGAGCCGGAAGCCGGTGCGCCGGCGCCGGATCGTCTGATCTCGGGCGATCCGAAATTCCGCACCTGGAACGTCGAGGAGCGCGACGGCGATCTCTATGCCGGCATCTGGGAATCGACGCCGGGCAAATGGCGCATCGTCTATGACGAGTGGGAGTTCTGCCACATCCTGTCGGGCATTTCCGTCATCGCCGAGGAGGGTGGCGAAGAGCGCACTGTCAGGGCCGGCGACAGCTTCGTGCTCCGGCCCGGTTTCAAGGGTAGCTGGGAAGTGCTCGAAACCACCCGCAAGGAGTATGTGATCAAGCTTTGACGGCCTGTCGGCGGATCAGAGCAGGCGGTCGATATCGCTGCCGGAAAATCCGTATTCGCCCATCATCTCCCGATGCCATGTGCTTCCCAGCAGGTGGCCAAGACAGGAATCGATGCGTTGAAGCCGCGCCGCATTGCCCTTGGCCAGCGCGAAAGCGCCGGCCGCCGGTTGCTTTTCCTCTGCCGGAACGTTGATGACCGCGAGATCTGCCTCGGGGTGCCTGCCCAGATAGCCGCGATGCGCCATGGCGACGCTGGCATAGGCATGCACCGCACCGGCCGCAACGGCGTCAGCCGCTTCGGCCTGCGTGGCGAAGATCCTGATGCGCTCGGACGGAACATTGTTTTGCAGGGCTGTCTGATGCTGGACCTGGCCTGAGATGACGCCAATCAGGGCCGACGGGTCCCGGGCGACAGACCTGTAACCGTCGAACGCGTGCGGATTGCTTTTCGCCACCAGCAGCCCGTCCTGCAGGACCCAGATCGGCCGCGAGAAATCGACGAGTTTTTTGCGTTCGTCCGAAATGAACAGTCCCGTGGTCATGTCCCACCGGCCCGAGGCGAGCCCGGGAAGCAGCTCGGCGAACTCTGTCTCGATAGGTGAAAAGCTCTCCAGTTCCAACAGCTGGCAAACCTTGTCGGCGAGCATGGCGTCGCAGCCCCCCAGAACCGCCGATGCGTCGGTGAAGCAGAAGGGCGGCTCCTGCAGGAACGCGAATCTCATTGTCTCAATCATCTGGTCCTGTCGCTGGTCAGAAAGCCACCGCGAGCCTTTCCAGCCCATGGAAATGAAAGGTGTCGCGGAAGCGCGGCTCATCCGCAAGGTGGAGCCGGGGCTGTCGTTCGAACAAGGTCTTCAGCGACACCTGCAATTCCAGCCTCGCCAGAGGCGCGCCGATGCAGAAATGGATGCCGGCGCCGAACGAGACGTTCTTCTGGTCCCCGCGTCCGGGCCGGAAAGCGCCAGGTTCGGCAAAGGCCAGGGGATCGTGATTGGCCATGCCGAGCAGCAGCGCGATCTTGTCGCCAGGCTTGAGCAAGATCCCGGGCCCGGCCTCGATCTCCTCATAGGCATAGCGCAGGAACATATGCAGCGGCGCGTCGAAGCGCAGGCATTCCTCCACCGTTGCCGCAGTCGCGTCCGGCGTGGTGAAGAAGCGGCTGGGGTCACCGCCTTGCGCCAGGATCGAACGCACGGCATTGCCGGTCTGGTGCACGGTCGCCTCATGGCCGGCATTGAGCAGCAGGATGGCCGAGGACACCAGTTCGTCCTCCGACAGTTTTTGGCCGTCCTCCTGCGCCGCGATCAGCAGCGACAACAGGTCGTCGCCCGGCTGCTTACGTCGCTCGGCGACATAGCCGCGCAAAAAGTCGGAAAAGTCGCGCGCGGCGCGATTGGCTGTCTCCTCGGTCTCACGCGTGCGGCCATGCATGTACATGGCAACCATCTGGTGCGACCAGTCGAGCAGCTGCGGCCCCATCTCGACCGGCACGCCGAGCATTTCGGCAATGATGGTGATCGGCAGGGGCGAAGCGAAGGACGGCAGCAGGTCGACTCCATCAGGCTCGAACCGGTCGATCAACTCGTTGGCTAAAGCCTCGACGCGCGGCCGGAGCCGCTCGACCTGGCGCGAGACGAAGGCGCGGTTGACCAGCGTCCTGAGCCTGGTGTGCACCGGCGGCTCGAGCTCCAGCATCGAATTCGCCTCGATGCCGTCGAAGGCGCGGAGATGCGAGCGGTCAGCACCGACGCCGCGGCTGTCGGGAATGCCGGCCGGGTTCTGGCGGCCGAAGAGGCGGTCGCGCAGCAGGCGGTTGACGTCGTCGAAGCCGCCAAAGCACCAGAAGCCGTAATCCTCCCAGAAGAAGGCACTCGATGCGCCATGCAGGAAGGCATAGGTCTCGTATGGGTTCTGGAAGAACGCCGGTTCATGCGGATCGAGCTGCAGGCGGCGGCTGGCTGGATCAAACGCGAGATAGGAAGGCATCAATTCGGTCATGCCAGATGATTAGCGCGCCTTGCCTGCCCGCTGCCAGACCGTATGTTGGCGCCTGGCAACCCAATGTATTGCGCCAGAAGAAGCGGCTGCGGAAGGATGGTTTCGATGAACGTGATTGTGGTCGGTGCGGGCATTGCCGGGCTTTCGACGGCATGGTCGCTGGTCAAGGCCGGCCACAGCGTCTCGATCGTCGAGCAGGGGCCGATCCCCAATCCGCTCGCCGCGTCAGGCGACCATCACCGCGTCATACGTCGCGCCTACCGTGCCGGAACCGGCTATGGCCGATTGATCACCGAAGCCTATGAGGCCTGGGACGAGATGTGGGCCGATCTCGGCGAAATCCATCTCGATCCCAGGGGTTTCCTCTGCATCTCGCGCGAGCCGGGCGACGAGGCCGCGGAATACCGCGAAGGTCTGGAGGAGGGGAGTTTTCCGTTCGCATTGTTCGAGCCTGACGCTGCGGTCGAGCGCTGGCCGTTCCTCGAGCCCAAATCGTTCCGCTACGCCTATTTCTCGACGGAAGGCGGCGCCCTGCATTGCCGCAGGATCGCCTCGGGTCTCGCGGCATGGCTGCGCGCCAACGGCGCCAACATCTATGAACACAGCAAGGTGACGGAGGTCGACGCCGAGGCCGGCCGCATCGTGCTGGCCTCTGGCGAGACCATGCAGGCCGACCGCATCGTTGTCGCGGCCGGCGCCTGGGTGTTGAAACTGTTTCCGGAACTCGGCGGCGAACTGAAGACTTTTCGCACCGCGCTCGCCTATGTCGAACCGCCGGCGGATCTGAAAGCGACCTGGGAGGCGGCCCCCGTCGTCCTCGACGTTGGCGGCACCACCGACGGCTATATTATCCCGATCTCGCGTGGCGCCGGCATGAAATTCGGCTCCGGCCTGCATAGGGTGCCGACCAGCGACGCCGACTGGAACCGCGAGCCGGTGCCGGGCGAGGGGGAGGCGATCCGCAACCTGTTCTCGCCGCCCATCGCCCGCATCGAAGAGTACAAGGTGACCGAGGTCGTCACCTGCGCTTACACCTTCACCGCCGACGAGAAGTTTCTGGCGCATGAGAAGGGCAAATGCCTGATCGTCTCGGCCTGCTCCGGCCATGGCTACAAATTCGGTGCGGCGGTCGGCCGGCGCGTGGCGGCGGCAGTCGGCGACGGCGACATTGCCGGCCTGAAGAATTGGCTGCGGGCTGAGGTGGCTTGAACCGCACCAGGTCGAAAACGCATAGCGGCTCAGCGATTGAGTTCGTCGGCGGCGGCAACGACTTCGGACACAATCGCCCGCACGTCTTCTGATTTCGTCCGGTGATTGACGAAACACGCCCGCAGCGCGAAATGGCCATTGATCGTCGCATTCGACAGATACACCCGGCCGCGTGCGTTGACACGTCGCAAGATCGCTTCGTTATCTTTCGAAAGGTGACGGAAACAGACCGCGCTGAGTGGCACGGGCGCAAGCAATTCCAGCTCCGGATGCGACGCGATTGTCTGCGCAAGCATCTGAGCATGATGGAGATCGCGCGCGATGGCTTCGCGGAAAGCACGGCGCCCGTGATACTGCAGCGACATCCAGAGCTTCAATGCGCGGAACCGTCGCGAAAGCTCGATCGACTCCTCGAAAAAAGCAAATGCCTCCTCAGGAGCTTGGCTGAAAATCTTCACATAGTCCCCACTGTGCGAAAAGGCTTCGCGCGCAATGTTCCGATCTCGATAGAGGAGACAGCCGCAATCGAGTGGCTGATACAGCCATTTATGCGCATCGAGCGACAGCGAATCCGCCAAGGACAATCCCTGGAATTTTTCCGGCACCGCCAAGGCTGCCAGTCCTCCATAGGCGCCATCGACATGTAGCCACAGGTCTTCCTTGTGGGCGATGTCCGCAATTTCGCTGAGCGGATCGATCGCGCCGGTGGCGACCGCACCGACAGTGGCCACGATGGCGATGGGGGTGTTTCCCGACTTCCGGTCGTCGGCAATGGCGGCCTCGAGCGCGTCCATCCGCATCCTGAGTTCGCCGTCGACAGGAATCAGCCGAAGGTTCTTTCTGCCGATGCCCAGCAGCGCGACAGCCTTCGGAATGGACATGTGCACTTGCGCGGACGCATAGATCACGCAGGGCCGCATACCCGTTTCGTTGGCTGGAAGCTTGGCTTCACGCGCCATCGCCAGTGCCATGAGGTTGGCCGCCGACCCGCCGCCGCACAGGCTGCCTGCGAATCCGTCGCAGCCGACCGCTTGTGCCAACCATCCGATGACGGCGCGCTCTATCGATGTCGCAGCCGGCGCTGACCGCCATGACGTGACATTCTGATTGAGTACCGCAGCGAACAATTCTCCCAGCGCCCCAACAGGTTCGCCTGACCCGACCACGTAGCCGAAGAACCTGCCAGTGGAAGGTCGCGCATGCGAGGCGATCATCTTGAAATCCCGCAGGACGTCGCGGCCCCGCCCTTCCTCCGGCCATGACTGCGAGAAGAGTTCGGCGGTTTGTTTTCCGCTGGTTGATGGATATGCCGGGAGTCCCTCAAGGGAACTCCAATAGCTTTTGGCAAGCCCCAGCGCTTCTTCCGCCAAGTCTGATAGTTCTTGATTGGAAATTTCCAGTTCGCGCATGCAGCTCAACCGAAGTTCCGCTGCCATGCAGGCTATCCTCCTGGTTGAAGTCCAGCAATCCGGATTCTCGAATGCCTACCGTGATGCATGCGAGGTCACAATCTAATCCAGGCAGTGCTTTGCAATATGCACGCGCCGCCACTTGGTGGAGCCTTCTCGCACCAGCACCCGGCGCGCTACCTTCTGGTATGAAGGTGCAACCTCGGTGATGCGGCGTCGTTCCGGTCGCACCAGTACTTCTCGGGCGACACTTTCATATTCAGCCGGAAGGACCACGCGCCGCGTGCGCTCGGGCTCGACGACCACCGTTTCGGCAACGCGCGCATATCGCGCCTTGCGCCAGACCTTGCACAGCACCTTGCGGCCGTGGATGACGCGCCACTCCCAGGCATAGCCGCCATCGTCGACCTTGACCGTGTGGTAGATGGTACGCGTGAGGGCCGGCACGACTTCATAGGTGACGCGAGGCGGCGCGATCAGCTCCACACTCTCGCGCGTGCCGTAGATTGGCGGATCGTAGTCGACCAGCTGCCCGCCAGGGCTCACCATCACGTCCTCATAGACGGTGTCGTAGAGGGCCGGCCTGTGCTCTGGTTCATAACATTCAAGCGCGCGGCCGCCGGCCGCGGTTTCGGACGCGGTGGCAAGGATTGCAAGGCTGGCAACGGCGAGCGATGCAAGACTTTTCCGGATCATGACACTCCCCCTTCGCGAACTCTTGGTACAGTTCAACGCAGAAGTGTAGCGCAAGGCGCATCGCGAGGAAGTGTTTTTGCCGCGTTTCGTTAAGCGGCGCGGTTAAGGAATTGCTACCGGCGGCCGGCCGCAATTCCTTGCGCTCAACGCTTGATTCGACTTAACCAGATGGCTAGGAGGGGCGGCCTTGCGCTAGGGTGAGCCGGCATCCTATTTACAACGTAACCGTCAAGAACCGATTCTGCCCGACTTGCTCATCTCCCGGCGCCGGAATCCCATCTCCAAAAAGGGATAGTCATGAAGAACCCCGTCGAAACCTACATGAACCTCGTTCCGATGGTGGTCGAACAGACCAATCGCGGCGAGCGGGCCTACGACATTTTCTCGCGCCTGCTGAAAGAGCGCATCATCTTCATCACCGGTCCGGTGGAGGACGGCATGGCGACGCTGGTTTGTGCACAGCTTTTGTTCCTCGAGGCCGAGAACCCGAAGAAGGAAATCAACCTCTACATCAATTCGCCGGGCGGTGTCGTCACCTCGGGCATGGCGATCTACGACACCATGCAATTCATCAAGCCGGCGGTGTCGACGCTGTGCATCGGTCAGGCCGCCTCGATGGGCTCGCTGCTGCTTTGCGCCGGCCAAAAGGACATGCGCTTTGCCACGCCGAACGCCCGCATCATGGTTCACCAGCCTTCCGGCGGCTTCCAGGGCCAGGCGTCCGACATCGAGCGCCATGCCCAGGACATCATCAAGCTGAAGCGCCGTCTCAACGAGGTCTATGTCAAGCACACCGGCAAGAGCTACGATGAGATCGAAAAGACGCTCGACCGCGACCATTTCATGACCGCCGACGAGGCCAAGGATTTCGGCCTCATCGACAAGGTGATTTCGACGCGCGAACCGGTCGAAGGTGTTGCCGCATAAGCCCGCAATGGCAGCTGGATGGCGGGGATAACGCGCTTTTGGTACGCTTTGCGGCATTTCGGCCACAATTGGCTGTTCCCTCGACGGTTGGGATTGCCTACGTTAAGGCTATGTTGATTTTCGACGGCTTAGCTTTGCGTGGGGTTTGTGCGAATCATTGCGACGTTTTCTGATTTGTGTTTCGTTCGGAATACGTTGTGTGAGTTGGGACACTGGCGGCGGCGAATTCCCGCGATAGATTGAATTATGCGCCCTTTCAGCCAGACCATCGGCGGGCGGCCATGAAAGGACTGGAAAATGAGCAAGGTCGGCAGCAACGGCGGCGATTCCAAGAACACGCTCTATTGCTCGTTTTGCGGCAAAAGCCAGCACGAAGTGCGCAAGCTGATCGCCGGTCCGACGGTCTTCATCTGCGACGAGTGCGTCGAACTCTGCATGGACATCATCCGCGAGGAGAACAAGACCTCGATGGTGAAGTCGCGCGAAGGCGTGCCGACACCGCAGGAGATACTCAAGGTCCTCGACGACTACGTCATCGGCCAGCCCTACGCCAAGCGCGTGCTGTCGGTGGCCGTCCACAACCATTACAAGCGCCTCGCGCATGCCGGCAAGAACAACGACGTCGAGCTGGCCAAGTCCAACATCCTTTTGATCGGCCCGACCGGTTGCGGCAAGACGCTGCTGGCGCAGACGCTCGCCCGCATTATCGACGTTCCCTTCACCATGGCCGACGCCACGACGCTGACCGAGGCCGGTTACGTCGGTGAGGACGTCGAGAACATCATCCTGAAGCTGCTGCAGTCGGCCGACTACAATGTCGAGCGCGCCCAGCGCGGCATCGTCTACATCGACGAGATCGACAAGATCTCGCGCAAGTCCGACAACCCCTCGATCACCCGCGACGTGTCGGGCGAGGGCGTGCAGCAGGCGCTGCTGAAGATCATGGAAGGCACCGTCGCTTCGGTGCCGCCGCAGGGCGGCCGGAAGCATCCGCAGCAGGAATTCCTGCAGGTCGACACCGCCAACATCCTGTTCATCTGCGGCGGCGCCTTCGCCGGGCTGGACAAGATCATTTCGGATCGCGGCAGAAAAACCTCGATCGGCTTCGGCGCCATCGTCGCTTCGCCCGAGGATCGCCGCACCGGCGACGTTTTCCGCCTGGTCGAGCCCGAGGATCTGCTGAAGTTCGGTCTCATTCCCGAGTTTGTCGGCCGTCTGCCGGTCCTGGCGACGCTGGAAGACCTCGACGAGCCGGCACTGATCCAGATCCTGACCGAGCCGAAGAATGCGCTGGTCAAGCAGTATCAGCGCCTGTTCGAGATGGAGAATGTCGACCTGACCTTCCACGAGAACGCGCTGTCGGCGATCGCCAAGCGCGCCATCGAGCGCAAGACCGGCGCGCGCGGCCTGCGCTCGATCATGGAAGCGATCCTGCTCGACACCATGTTCGAGCTGCCGGCTCTGGAAGGCGTGCGCGAAGTGGTTATTTCGGAAGAGGTGGTGTCCGGCAACGCCCGGCCGCTCTACATCTATTCCGAGCAGAAGGAAAAGAAGGGCAACGTCAGCGCGTAGCCTCTTCGACGACCAACTGTTTTTGATTTGGACGGCGCCTGTGGGCGCCGTTTCTTATTGAAAATTGCAAGGGCTGGCGCGTGCAACGTTGGGTCGCATTTGAAGCCGGAAATTTGCGAGATATTATCCCGGCGTCGCTAAGCTCTCGGCGGCAGGGGGGCTTGCGGATGGTGTCGGGAATCCTTGACGTTAGGCCGGTTACGGACGACGACGCGTCGTCGACGACCGCAGCGCAGGTCAGGGCCCAGGCTGAAGCGCGGGGTGGCTCGCCCGATGATATGGCCCTGCGCGCGGCATCCTATTACGAACTCTACAGAAGCGCCGGTCGCAGCTTCCCCTTTGCGATAATCGCTTCGCATGGAGCCTTATGGGCGTACTGGTATCTCAAGCTGGCCGATGTCGCGGCGAGAGTCCTTGCGGTGATTGATGTCACCTCGATTTTGTCCCATGCGGAACGTGTCGCCTCCTACGACAGGTTCGTCGACAAGTTTCGTGAAATCAATCGCGTAGTGTTCATAGAGACCTGGGTTGCGTTGCATTTGTTGCGGCTTGATCGAGACCATCCGCATCTGGTCGATCGCATGCCGGAGCCGCTCCGGCATGCAATCGCCGATGCGCAGAACCTGGGTCGCGAGCCGAATGATGAAGACAAGCGCCGCCTCTTTGAAGACTATTTCAGGTGGGAGCAGGTCGTTGTCGTGGGGCCAATGGTTCAGGCTGCAGTCGATGAATTTCATTGGGAATTGGCGAGATGGTTCTGCCGCCGTCCCTGGGTATGGTTCTCTTATTTCCGGGTTGGCAAGGCGCTGGTATTCCGGGATTTTACGGATGCGGAAGAACGCACGCAAAAGGGTCTTGCGGCATTCGATTGGGCAGCGCGCAAGGGCTGGGGAAAGATCGAGTCCAATCTCCTGCGCAATCCGCTCTTTCCGGGGCCCGTGCAGGTACCAGTGGTTGATTGATGACGCGAGGTTGCCCGTCTGGACTGGATTTTTCTGACCGCGCCGCAACGCCGCCTTGATGTTGCGCCCTTTTTGTTGCGGATGGGCCGCCTTGCAACGAACGAACGGATCGCAATACGGAGGAACCGGCGGTGTTAACCCTTGATCTTTGTCCCTTGTGCATCCAACTAACAACAGAAGGCCGCGGTGCCAAATTCTGTGCTGTAAAACTCCCGTCACAAACGGTGGTAGGCGGAACGACCGCCGGTCGCTAATATGAGATTCGCGGTTGGCCGTTTGGTGGCCGCGACATGAAAGGTTGGACAATGGCCAAATTATCAAAGGCTCCCAGCGACGGCGTCTTCGCAGTCCTCCCGCTGCGCGACATCGTGGTGTTCCCGCACATGATCGTTCCGCTCTTCGTCGGGCGCGAAAAGTCGATCAAGGCGCTGGAAGAGGTGATGGGTCAGGAAAAGCAGATCCTGCTGGCGACCCAGATGAATGCCGCAGACGACGATCCCGAGCCCGATGCCATCTTCGATATCGGCACGCTCGCCAACGTGCTGCAACTGCTGAAACTTCCCGATGGTACCGTGAAGGTGCTGGTCGAGGGCGCTTCGCGCGCAAAGATCGTGTCGTTCACAGACCGTCCCGACTTCCATGAGGCCCGTGCTTCGGCGCTGGTCGAGCCGGAAGAGGAAGAGGTCGAGATCGAGGCGCTGGCGCGTTCGGTCGTCACCGACTTCGAGAATTACGTCAAGCTGAACAAGAAGATCTCGCCCGAAGTGGTTGGCGCCGCCAGCCAGATCGACGATTATTCCAAGCTCGCCGACACGGTCGCCTCGCATCTCGCCATCAAGATCCCCGAGAAGCAGGAGATGCTGGCCACGCTTTCCGTCAAGGAGCGGCTGGAAAAGGCGATGGGCTTCATGGAAGCCGAGATCTCCGTCCTGCAGGTGGAGAAGCGCATCCGCTCGCGCGTCAAGCGCCAGATGGAGAAGACCCAGCGCGAGTACTACCTCAACGAGCAGATGAAGGCGATCCAGAAGGAGCTCGGCGAAGGCGAGGACGGCCGCGACGAGGCCGCCGAGATCGAGGCGCGCATCAAGAAGACCAAGCTCTCCAAGGAGGCCCGCGAGAAGGCGGAAGCTGAACTGAAGAAGCTGAGGACGATGTCGCCGATGTCGGCTGAATCGACCGTCGTGCGCAACTATCTCGACTGGATCCTGTCGATCCCGTGGGGCAAGAACTCCAAGGTCAGGCATGACCTGGCTTTCGCGCAGAACGTGCTCGACACCGACCATTTCGGCCTCGACAAGGTCAAGGACCGCATCGTCGAGTATCTCGCCGTGCAGAGCCGCCAGAAGAAGCTGAAGGGGCCGATCCTATGCCTCGTCGGCCCTCCCGGCGTCGGCAAGACCTCGCTCGGCAAGTCGATCGCCAAGGCGACCGGCCGCGAGTTCATCCGCATGGCGCTGGGCGGCGTGCGCGACGAGGCCGAGATCCGTGGTCACCGGCGCACCTATATCGGCTCGATGCCCGGCAAGGTCATCCAGTCGATGAAGAAGGCCAAGAAGTCCAACCCGCTCTTCCTGCTCGATGAGATCGACAAGATGGGCCAGGATTTCCGCGGCGATCCGTCGTCGGCCTTGCTCGAAGTGCTCGATCCCGAGCAGAACTCGACGTTCATGGACCATTACCTCGAGGTCGAATACGACCTGTCGAGCGTGATGTTCGTGACGACGGCGAATACGCTGAACATCCCTGCGCCCTTGATGGACCGCATGGAGATCATCCGTATCGCCGGCTATACCGAGGACGAGAAGATCGAGATCGCCAAGCGGCACCTGATGCCGAAGGTGATCCGCGATCACGCGCTGCAGCCGAAGGAATTCTCCGTCGGCGAGGACGCGATCCGCGGCATCATCCAGACCTACACCCGCGAAGCGGGCGTCAGGAGCCTGGAGCGCGAGCTGATGAAGCTCGGACGCAAGGCGGTGACCGAGATCCTGAAGACGAAGAAGAAGACGGTGAAGATCACGGCGGACAATCTCGCCGACTATCTCGGTGTTCCCCGCTTCCGCTTCGGCCAGGTTGAGGCCGACGATCAGGTTGGTGTCGTCACCGGTCTTGCCTGGACGGAAGTCGGCGGCGAGCTGCTGACTGTCGAAGGCGTCATGATGCCCGGCAAGGGCCGCATGACGGTGACCGGCAATTTACGCGACGTGATGAAGGAATCGATCTCGGCGGCGGCCTCCTATGTCCGCTCGCGGGCCATCGATTTCGGCATTGAGCCGCCGCTGTTCGACAAGCGCGACATCCACGTCCACGTGCCGGAGGGCGCAACCCCGAAGGACGGGCCGTCGGCCGGCGTGGCGATGGCGACCGCGATCATATCTGTCCTGACCGGCATTCCGATCAAGGCCGATGTCGCGATGACCGGCGAGATCACGCTGCGCGGCAGGGTGCTGCCGATCGGTGGTCTGAAGGAGAAGCTGCTGGCCGCGCTGCGCGGCGGCATCAAGAAGGTGCTGATCCCGGAAGACAACGCCAAGGACCTGGCGGAGATTCCGGACAATGTGAAGAACGGCATGGAAATCATTCCGGTCTCACGCGTCGGCGAGGTGCTGCGTCATGCGCTGGTGCGCATGCCGGAGCCGATCGAGTGGGTCGAACCGGTCAACCCGCCGGCCGCCGCCGATACGACGGACGATGCCGGAAAGTCGCTTGCACATTAGTTTTAGCTAAAGTTGCAGCGCACAAAACGAAAGCCGGGCCTCGCGCCCGGCTTTTTCATGTGAAAAACCCCGGAATTCCGGGCTTTTTTCGACCGCTTGCTGCTTTTTCGACTTGGTTGCAGGAACGCTTCTTTCTAAAGTCCCTTTCCTGCCGGATGAGTCGAGTGTTCTTCCGGTTTTCTCATGGAAGGAAATTTTGATGAACAAGAACGAACTGGTGTCCGCTGTCGCCGACGCTGCGAGCATTTCGAAGGGTGACGCACAGTCTGCCGTCGATGCGGTGTTTTCCGTGATCAGTGGCGAACTGAAGAAGGGCGGCGATGTCCGGCTTGTCGGCTTCGGAAATTTCACCGTGTCAAAACGCGCTGCATCGACCGGCCGCAACCCGCAGACCGGCGCTGAAGTGAAGATTCCGGCGCGCACCGTGCCGAAGTTTTCGGCCGGCAAGGGCCTCAAGGACGCGGTCAACTAAGACCTTTTTCTTTAGAGATCAGAAAAGCCGGGCTTGCCCGGCTTTTCTTTTGCCTCCGATTGGGGTCGCCGGCCGAGAGGAAGGCCGCCTTATGCGGTTGGCGCATCATCGCGCATCAGGCCTTCCTGCTTGAGGTCGGCCCACAGCGCTGGCGGTAGCGTGGCATCGAGCAGCGAGCGGTTGCTTTCTACCTCGCTCGGCCGTTGGCCGCCCGGGATCACCGAGACGACGCAGGGATGCAGCAGAGGGAATTGCAGCGCCGCTTCGATCAGGCGCACGCCGTGGCGCGTGCACACGGTTTCGATGCGGGCGACGCGGTCCAGGATATCCTGCGGCGCCTCTGAGTAGTTGTAGTAGGCGCCGGGCTTCGGGCCCGTTGCCAGTATGCCGGAATTGTAGGGGCCGCCGAGAACGATGCCGATGCCGCGTTCCTGGCAAAGCGGCAGGAAGGAGGCCAGCGCCTCCTGTTCCAGCAGCGTGTAGCGCCCGGCCAGCAGGAAAAGATCGAAGTCGCCGCGCTCGGCCAACGTCTGGCAGACCTGCCATTCGTTGATGCCGCCGCCGAATGCTTTGATCGCGCCCTGGTCGCGCAGCGACAGCAGCCCGTAATAGCCGGAGGTCATGAACTCCTCGATGCGCTGGTCCGCAGCTGCCTTGCTGCCATGGGTGAATATGTCGACATCGTGCACAAAGAGGATGTCGATGCGGTCGACGCCGAGCCGCTCCAGCGAAGCCTCGAAGGAGCGCATGACGCCGTCATAGCTGTAGTCGTAGACTTCGCGGCGCGACGGCGTGTCGAAGAACTTGCCGATGCCGGTGCGCTGTTCGGGCGGACAGGCACGCATGATGCGCCCGACCTTGCTCGACAGCACATAGTCGTCCCGCTTCTTGCCGCGCAGGAAAGGATTGAGCCGGGTTTCCGACAGGCCGAGCCCATAGAGCGGGGCGGTGTCGAAGTAGCGGCAGCCGGTCCGCCATGCCGCTTCCAGCGTGGCGCTGGCATCCTCGTCGGAGACGGCGCGGTAGAGATTGCCGAGCGGCGCCGTGCCGAAGCCGAGCTCGGTGAAGTCTATGCCGCCATTGCCGATGCGGTCGAAATGCCGTGTCTTCATGTCCTGCCATTTTCCCGGGATTGATTTGTCTGACATGACACTATCATGCCGGTGGCACAGCAAAAGCACAGAGCGCCGTTGGACACGCATTTTCGCGGTGATAGCATGAACAAAAACAAGCTGTTCGGGGGAAGCGTGAAGAAAAGATCGCGATCGTTTTTCGGGTCCCGCAAGCGGGTGGAACGCGTATGACCGGCATCGGCACGAGCCTGTTCGACACCGCGCTGGGTGAACTCGGCACGGTGCTTGCCCGGGTCGACGAGAGCCGGACCGACGCCGCCTGCGCCATGCTGGCCGGCGCCGGCAAAATCGCCGTCTATGGCTGCGGCCGCGAGGCGCTGCAGGTTAAGGGCTTTGCCATGCGGCTCTACCATCTCGGTCTGCCGGTGTCGGTGGTCGGCGACATGACCACGCCGCCGCTGGGCGAGGGCGATGTCTTCCTGGTCAGCTCCGGGCCGGGCGAGACCACCACCGTGCTGACCCTGATGCAGGTTGCCCGCGATGCAGGTGCCAAGGTGTTGCTGCTCACCGCCGAGGCCGAAAGCAGCGCAGCCAGGCGCGCCGACTTCACCTTGCTCATCCCGGCGCAGACCATGGCCAGCGACCAAGGACCGGCGAAGACCTCGGTGCTTCCGATGGGTTCGCTGTTCGAAGGCGCGCTGTTCCTGCTCTTCGAAGTGATGGTGCTGAAGCTCAAGGATCTCACCGGCTTCTCGCCCGAAGCGATGCGTGCTCGCCACACCAATTTGGAGTAGGGGCATGCGCTATGAATTGATGCTGCCGCACCAGATCCGCAGAGCGATCGCGGAGAACTGGCCGGTAGTGCTGCCGCTCGGCGTGCTCGAATACCATGGCGAGCACATGGCGGTCGGCATGGACACGCTGGCCGTCGTCAAGACGCTGGAGCTGTTCGAGAAGGAAGCCGACATCGTCATCCTGCCGCCCTTTTACTACGGCGCGGCCAGCTATGCCGTAGTGCCGCCGGAAGGCAGCGGTTCGGTGCAGGTCGGCGGCAACGCGCTGGCGCCATTCGCGGAAGAGCTGTTCCACAGCCTGCTGCGCATCGGCTTTCGCAACATCCACGCCATCATCCACCATCAGACCGAGAATTTCGCTGCCGGCATGCCGACCGATCTCGCCTTCAAGGCCGCCGGCCGGCAGGCGATCTTCCGCTTCCTCGAAAAGGAACGTGGCGAGGGTTGGTGGGGCTCGCAGGCAATGGCCGGCTACTATGCCGAGCACGCCGAGGGCGGCAATTTCTTCAACTGGGTGCAGGTGCATCCGCTGATGCCGGCGGCAATGAACGGCCACTATCCGTTCGACCATGCTGGCATCGGCGAGACATCGCTGATGCTGGCGCTGTGCCCGGAAGCGGTGGACGCCAGCCATTTCATCGACAACACGGGCTGGTACACGGCAACCGCGCCCGACGCCTCGGCGGAGATGGGGCAGAAGGGCGTAGCCATGATCCTCGATCACCTGCGCACGAAGCTTTCGCGCTAGACCAGCGACGCTCTCCTCTCGCTATATTAGCATACGCGAATAAAGTACAATGGCTCCAAATTACGCCGTTGGGCGCTTGGAGCCGTTCGGTGGGCGCGGTCGAAAAACGACGCATGGCGAGCTTGGCAGGCGTGATCGCCACGGCTGCGGCGCTTGAGGATGTCTCTGTTTTTGCGCACAGCGCCAATAGCGGCTGGACTTATCCGCCAGCCTGCTGTGACGGCGATCCGTCGACAGGCGAATGTGGCAGCATTCCCAGCGTGACCGTAACACCGCAGCCCGATGGCTATGTGATCATCTTGCGGCCGGGAGATCATCGCAAAGTCACTCACAAGAACCGCTATTTCGTCCCCTACGCCAGTGTCAGTCCTTCCGGCGACGGCAACTTTCACATCTGCCTGCATCCGAACGAGGAGCACGAAAACTGCTTCTTTGCTCCGGCAGAGGCGATGTAGGCGCAAACTAGGGGGTGCGGATGCCACGCCTCTCGGCTCTGTATTGGGCGGTCGATTTGTCCGGATCGCTCTTGGTCGCCACAGCCCAGATGAAGGTACCGCCGCCGGCAACAGCAAGGATGGCAAAGAGCGTGACACCGAGCGCAAACGTCTTGGCGTAGAGCACGATCAGTAGCATCGACAGGCCGCCAGCCACCATCGCCACGACAAAGCCGGCAATCACCGCGCGACCTTGCCAGCTGATCGGCATCACGCCTTTGCGGTAGCGGTGGTACCCGTTGTAGCCAACGCGGAAATTGCGCGCAAACCAGTATTGGGTGGCCATCGCCTACTTCACGGCTCCCGCCGTCATGCCCATGATCAGGTAGCGTTCCAGCGCGATGCCGATGACGGCAAGCGGTGCGATGGCTGCGGTGGCGAGTGCTGCCATCGACCACCAGTTGATGCCTTGTGAGCCTGTCTGGCTCGCCACCATGACAGGGATGGTCTTGGCGTCGGTCGAGGTCAGAAGCGCGGCAAAGAAATATTCGTTCCAGCACAGCACCATCGCCAGGATGAAGGCGGCGACCATGCCCGGCAGCGCGATCGGCATGACGATGCGGAAGAAGGCGCCCCAGATCGACAGGCCGTCGACGAGTGCAGCTTCCTCCAGTTCGACCGGGATCGAGTTGAACTGGTCACGCATGATCCAGATGACGATCGGCAGCACCATCAGCGTGTAGAGCAGGATCAGCCCGATGCGCGTGTCGAGCAGGCCGACTTCGCGGTAGAGCACGAGGAAGGGGAGCGCCAACACCACCGGCGGCAGGATCAGTTGCGACAGGAAGAAGAAGGAGATGTCCTCGTTCTTGAACCAGGCGAAGTGATAGCGATAGCGGGTCAGGCCGTAGGCGGCGAGGCTGCCGATGACGATGGCCAGGCTCGACGCGCCGACCGAGGTGATGGCCGAGTTCATGAAGCGCTTGAGGAATTCCTCGCGCACTGTCGAGGTCTGGAAGATCGAGTCCGGCGACAGGCCGAGCGAGCGCCAGCCTTTCCAGTCCGGCTGGAAGTCGACGAAGGGGATGAGATGGCCCTGGGTGACGTCGACCGCGGTCTTGAACGAGGTGGTTATCGTCCAATAGATCGGGAACAGGCAGATGAAGGCCCAGAACACCAGCGCGCCGTAGATGAAGACGCGATTGGCGAGAAAGCTCGCCGGCGAGCGGATTTCTGAGGCGGTATAGTCGGTGGTCTGGACGCTCATGATATCTGCCGGCTCAGTTTACATTGCGCACGAAGCGGTTGGCGAATTTCAACAGCCACGTCACGAACACGACAATGATAACGAGGTAGGCCATCGCCAGCATCGTGCCGTAGCCGACATTCGAGCGGTCGCGGTATTCGCGGTAAATGAAGCTCGACACTGAATCGGTGGCGCCGCCGGGCCCGCCCGAGGTCACGGTGATGATGATGTCGGCCAGCTTCAGCTTGAAGATGATGCGCAGGATCACCGCCGTCACCGACACCGGCAGCATCAGCGGGAAGGTGACTTGCCAGAAGGTCTGCCAGGGGGTGGCGCCGTCGACGCGCGCCGCCTCGAGCACCTCGCGCGACATCGCCTGCAGGCCGGCGAGCAGCATGATCATCATGAACGGAATGAAGGTCCATGCATCGAGCACCATGATCGAGATGCGGGCGATGATTGGATCCGAGAAGAAGGCCGGGTTTTCCCAGCCGAGAGTGCGCGCCAGTGTTGCCGCCGGCCCGAAGCGGTACTCCATCAGCGATTTGCCGATCATCCACGACACCGCCACCGGCGACAGCATCAAGGGCAGGAGGAAGACAACGCGGAAGAATTTTCTGGCGCGGATCTGCGCGTTGAGCAGCAGCGCCAGCCCGAACGCGATGGCATATTCGACCAGCACGGCGAGCACGTAGAGCACCATGTTGAACAGCGCGTTGCGGTAATAGGGGTCGGCCAGCATCTGCCAGAAATTGTCGAGCCCATTGAATTTCCGGCCGGAGAAGGAACTGAGGTTCCAGTCGGTCAGCGCGATGTAGAAGCCGAACAGCGTAGGGAAGACCACCATGGCGATGGTGAACAGGAGCGCGGGGAGAAGAAACAGCGCGCGCTGGCCGTCCTCGCCACGCGTCAGCACCTGGCCGGCGCCGAGCGCCACGCCCCACAGCACATAGGCATAGATGACCGGCCGCCAGGTGTCGAAGCCGAGCGTGGTAACTTCCGTCTTGTAGAGGATCTGCAGTGCGATGACAGCGAGCAGGCCGAGCGTCGCCACGGTCATCAAGGCGAAACCGAGCCGCTTGCGGCCCGGTGCGATCAGATCGGCTGGAACGCCGTTTGCCGGCCATGCATTGGTAGGCAAGGTCTGGTCAGCCACGCGTCTCGTCCATTCATAAGAAGGCCCCTACGACCGGCCTGGCCGGTCAGGTCCGGCGGCTTTTCACCGCCGGACCCTTGTTCACTATACGATCAGCCTACACGCCAAGCGAGGCCTTGTAGAGCTTGATCTGGTTTTCGCGGCCGATCTGGTCGGTCAGCTTCTCCCAGGCGGCGGCGATGGCGTCGGCGCCTTCCTGCGCCTTCATCTTGCCGGCGAAGGTGTTGGCCAGAATATCCTCGGCGGCGCTGTAGTATTGGAAGATGCCGGGGATGCGTGGCTCGATCGCCGCGTTCGGATGGTTGTAACTGTCGGCTTCCGACTTGAGATACGAGGTGATGAAGGCCTCGTCGTAACCCGCCGCCACCCATTCCGGAATGTTGAAATGGCTGTTGCGGTAGGGCTGGAAGCCCGACGGATACGCCGCGCACCAGAGCGACAGGTCCTTGCCGCCGAGATGAGCAGCGGCAGACCAGGCCGCCTTCTTCTTCTTTTCGTCGCTGTCGACGCGGGCCATGACATAGACACCCCAGCCGAGATAGGCGCAGTTCGGAGCATAATTCGGGCCGCTGGCCAGTTTGTCCCAGGCGCCGGTCTTGGAATTGTAGACATCGTCGGAGCCTGGCAGGATCGAGAATCCTGTGACATCGCCGACGACCGACGAGTCGTTAGTCTTCGCATTCGAGCCCGCGTCTCCCCACCAAGCCAGCATCGAACCAGTGCCGCCCAGGAATTGGGAGAAACAGGTCTGGTTCGGGTCGGCATTGATTTGATCTTGCGGTTCGAAAGGCAGCGCGTCGATCACGTCCTGGATTGCGCGCACCCAAGCCGGGTTGTTTATGCGCGGTTTCATCGTATCCGGATCGAACAGCCACGCCTTGTCATCAGGGTGCTTGGCATAAGCACTGGCACGGCTGCCAAGGAAGTAGAAGCCGAAACCGCCCCAGGCCTTGGGCGCGTCGAGATAACCGAAGACGTCTTGGCCCTTCATCTGCTTGCCCTTGAGGAACTTGGTCACGGCCTGCACCTGTTGCCAGGTCTTCGGCACGCCCCATTCCGTCAGGCCTGCCTTGTCGCCGCTATCGGCTTTCCAGGCTGCTGCCAGATCAGAGTCGGAGAACACGTCGGTGCGGTAGTTGAAGTTGTGCGCGTCGCCGTCGACGGTGATGCGGTACTGCTTCCCATCCCAGGTGCCGACCGGCGGCTGCAGATAGGCCACAACGTCCTTCATGTCGATCTGGTCCTTGACCCAGTCCGGCATTTCAGAGGTGAGGCCCTTGCCGCAGACGTCGCCTTCGAAGGGCGCACCCATTTCGATGATGTCGAAATCGACGGTGCCGGTGGCGATCGCCTGCTGCAGGCGCGGATTGTAGTCGGCTTGCGCCAGATCGATCCAGCTGATCTTGGCGCCGGTATAGGCCTCCCACGGCTTCAGGAAGCCGCGGAACAGCACATTGTGCAGGTTCTGGTTGTTGAGGCCCATGAAGGAGAGCTCGACGCCGGCGAATTCGCCTTCCTTGACGTTGGCCTTGGTCGCTTCGAGGCAAAGCTCGCCGACCTTCTGGAAGTCGGCGTCGGTCGGCTGACCCTTGCCGACGCCGGGGATCTGCAGAATCTGCGCGCGCAGATCATCGGCAGCGGACGCTGGGCGCGTCAATGCGCCAAGACCCGCGCCGGATGCCGCCGAGAGCGCGGCCATGCTGGCCGCTCCCTTCAGGACATCGCGGCGAGTAGCACCCGCGCGCATGAGTTGGTTGAAAAGGCTGACTCTCATCTCGTTCCTCCCAGAAGATCAATGGTGACAGTTTCGGATAGTGGAGCGCTAACGGTGTTCCCCAACGACGCGACTCCCGGAAAATTACGGCCCCAGCTTCCTCCCGCAACGCGTCGACTTCCGATGTCCGGACAAGCGTGCCGACGCGCGCGGAAGAGGGCCAAGAACCCTGACACCTTCACTATTCGCACAACCGAATGCCGTGTCAACGACAATAGGTTTTTTATCTATAAGAGACTGACTTGCCCTTGCCATCAGCGTTGGTTAGCTTCACGGCAAACGAAGGACCCGCAGGTCCAAAACCCCAGGGGGGATGATGGCTCAAGTCGCGATCAGCAATGTGGCCAAGGCGTTCGGAACCGTCAAGGTCCTGCACGACGTCAGCGTCGATATCCCCGACGGCCAATTCGTTGTGCTGGTCGGGCCCTCGGGTTGCGGCAAGTCCACGCTGCTCAGGATGGTGGCGGGATTGGAGACCGTTTCCGGCGGCACGATCGCCATCGGTGACCGCGTCGTCAACCATTTGCCGCCGGCCAAGCGCGACATCGCCATGGTGTTCCAGAACTACGCGCTCTACCCGCACAAGACGGTGGAGCAGAACATGGCCTTTGCGCTCAAGCTGCGCAAGACCGATCCGGCCGTGGTTGCCGAAAGGGTCAAGCGGGCGGCCGATATTCTCGACCTCGCCCCCTATCTCAAGCGCTATCCGCGACAGCTCTCCGGCGGCCAGCGCCAGCGCGTGGCGATGGGGCGCGCCATCGTGCGCAACCCGCAGGTGTTCCTGTTCGATGAACCGCTCTCCAACCTCGACGCCAAGCTGCGCGTCCAGATGCGCACCGAGATCAAGGAACTGCACCAGCGGCTGAAGACCACCACCATCTACGTCACCCACGACCAGATCGAAGCCATGACTATGGCCGACAAGATCGTGGTGATGCGCGATGGCCGCATCGAGCAGGTCGGCGCGCCGCTGGAACTGTTCGACCGGCCGGCCAATCTGTTCGTTGCCGGCTTCATCGGCTCGCCCTCGATGAACCTTCTGAAGGGCATCGTGAAGAAGGGCGACAAGCCGGTCGTCGACATTTCGGGCACGCCGTTCCCGATCGCCGCGAACAGCGCCGCGCAGGACGGCCAGGCCGTCGTCTACGGCGTGCGGCCCGAGCATCTGGAAATCCACCCCGACGGCGTTGCAGCAAGGATTTCCGTGGTCGAGCCGACAGGTTCCGAAACGCTGGTATTCCTGCGCTTCGGCGAGGGCGAGATGGTGGCGCTGTTTCGCGAGCGCCATGACTTCAAGCCGGGCGACACGCTGCACCTCAAGCCGCGGCTCGACCAGGTCCACCTCTTCGACGCAGAGACCGGCAAGCGGCTCTGATTTCCAACCGACTTTTCCACGAGGAATGCCATGCTCAAAGGGATCAATCCGCTGCTCAATGCCGATGTGCTCCAGGCGCTGCGGGCGATGGGCCACGGCGACGACCTGATTGTCTGCGACACCAATTTTCCGGCCGATTCCGTGGCCCGCCAGACCGTGCTCGGTAAGCTGTTGCGTATCGACGCGCCGGCGGCCGATGTGGCCAGGGCGGTGCTGTCGCTTTATCCGTTGGACACATTCGTCGACGACGCGGCCGCGCGCATGGAGATCGTCGGCAAGCCGGACGAAATTCCGCCTGTGCAGAAGGAAGTCCAGAAAGAAATCGATGCCGCCGAGGGCAAGGCGTGGCCGATGATTTCGGTCGAGCGCTATGCCTTCTACGAACGCGCCAAGAAAGCCTATTGCGTCATCCAGACCGGCGAGCGCCGCTTCTATGGCTGCTTTGCCTTCCGCAAGGGCGTCGTTCCGCCGGATGCGGAGTAGCATCATGGCGGCCGGCAAGCCTGTCGTCATGAAGCCCGTTGTCATCTTGGGTGTCTTTGTCGCCGACACCGCCTATCGCGCCGATCGCCAGCCGCGCATGGGCGAGACGATCCTCGGCAACTCGTTCAAGCTCGGCCCCGGCGGCAAGGGCTCGAACCAGGCGGTCGCGGCCGGCAAGCTCGGCGCCGACATCACCTTCCTGACGCGCCTCGGCGTCGATGCCTTCGCCGACATGGCCAAGCACACCTGGCAAGAGGCCGGTGTGAAGGCTGCAGTGATCGACACACCAGACAGCTACACCGGTGCGGCCTATATCTTCGTCGAGGAAACGACCGGCAACAACGCCATCATCGTCAGCCCAGGTGCTGCGATGCTGATCTCGCCCGATGACATCGAGGCTCATACCGATCTGATCCGCTCGGCCGGCGTTTTCGTCACCCAGCTCGAACAGCCGATCGAGGCGGCGCTCAAGGCGCTCGAGATCGCGCGCGGGGCAGGGGTGATCACGATCCTCAACCCGGCGCCGGCGGCAAGCCTGCCCGACCGCATCTACACGCTCTGCGATTATGTCACGCCCAACGAGACCGAGGCCGAGGAACTGACCGGCATCAAGGTCGCGTCGGTCGACGATGCCCGCCGCGCCGCCGACAGCTTGCTCAAAAAGGGAGTCGGTGCGGTGATCATCACGCTTGGCGAGAAGGGCGCGCTGCTGCACACGGCCAGCGGTTCCGACCATGTCGGCGCGGTCAATGCCGGCCCGGTGGTCGAAACCACAGGCGCCGGCGACGCCTTCAATGGCGGCCTGGCTGCGGCGCTTGCCAAAGGCGTCGAGCCGCTGCAAGCGGTGCGTTTCGCCTGCGCCGTTGCCGGTATTTCGGTGACGCGGCCGGGCACGGCGCCGTCGATGCCGACGCTGCAGGAGGTCGAGACGCTGCTGGCGAGAGGTTGAGTTCGACAGCGTCCCAGGCGGGCTCACCAGTCCGGATTGCCGTCGAGCCAGTATGCACCAAGGCGGCCGAATTGGCGCGGAATGCCGAGCCGCCGTTTGGCGTCAAATGCCATCTCTGAAAGAATCCAGGTGCTTTGTTCTCTGTCGCGCTTGGCATGATGGACCAGCATCTGCCTGCCGACGCTACAGCATCGCGGCCAACAAGCCTGCCATAAACCCTTGCCACCTTGGTCCCTTCCGACCAGGGTGGCATATTAGCCACAGGTAATGTTAATCGCCAATCCGGTCTTGCGCCATTGGCATAGGTGTCCCGTAATGGGCCACTGAGTTTGGCGCCGTAATTGCATTGTCAGCAATGCCGGGGTCACTCATCAGCCCGGCAATCGGGGGGCAATTGGGGGCCCCGCCGCTCCGCTAATGGAGCGGCGGGTCTTTAGCGGCTGAAAGGCGCTGAACCGCCAAAAAATGGGAGCTGGGTGTTATGTATTTTCCGCAGTTTCTGGTTGGCATGTTCGCAACGTCGTTCATCGTGGCGATCTGGGCAGTGTTGGAAACCGGCTCCATCTGGAAGGCGTTCGGCTGGGCTGTTGTTGCTCTGATCATTCTTCAGGTCGGATACATCGGTCTGGTCCTCGGCCTGACCTATGGACGGGGGTCGAAGGGCGCCGAGGCAGACCTCTCATCGGCAAATTCCATGCCCGCGCTCCGTGGGGAGCTGGGTAAAATTCTGCAGCGATGGAATCGAGCGCGTCCGCGGTAATTGGTTCGAAGGTGCGCCGGGCAGAGACACCATGGCGAAACGCGGCTCCGTGCCGGGCGCGCAGCCGTCGCCCACGACCAGCAATTCAAAATCGTCCACGGTCTGATCCAGGACGGATTTGAATGGCCAGGCCGATGACGTCGACGCGCGAGTGGGTCGGCATCAGGATGGAAAAGCGCGGTTTGCTCACCATCCCTTCGCGCTTCCGAAATCGTAGGGAATGAGATCGCTGTCGATCGGCAGGCGATACTTGTCGGGATTCGAGTGATCGTACTGGATGGTCGGAAAGTTGATGACGACCGCATCGGACATGCCGATGTTGTGGTCGGCGTGCCAGACGAATTTCGGGATATTGACGAGCCGGGGACGGCTGCCGGAAAGGTAGACCTTGGAAATCTTGCCGTATGTGCTGGAGTCCGGCCTTGGATCGTAAACAACCAGCTCCAGTTCGCCGCTGACCACGAAATAGCGGTCCTCGTGCAGCTTGTGCAGCCCCCAACCCTTCACCATGCCGGGCCGAACTGTGAAAACATAGGAGAAGACCAGCGGGTCGGGATGCCAGCCCCAGCGAGGGTCGTAGATCTCGGTGACGCTGCCGCGGTCGTCATTGTGTCGAATGCTGTCGTAGAAGGACATGCCGTCGAGCAGAGGCGCAATGCTTTGACGCTGCTCGTCCACCGTTCGCTGGTCCTGCAAGGCAGCGGCGAGGGTGGTCTCAAGAATGTTCGGACACGTCCCGCTATCCCCGTGGTCGCTCATCGCAAGTCCTCCTGACCCGAACAACATGGGTTCGGTTCAGCTTCTCACAGCCGGCACGGGTTTTGTAAATACGGCACAGACGATGCCGCGCCTGCGAACGAGTCCGGTTGAACTCGTGCCAGGTGCGAAACCGATACGTTGGGAAGAAATGGCGCGAGTGACGGGGCTCGAACCCGCGACCTCCGGCGTGACAGGCCGGGGGATTGCTCTATTTTGCCGTTAAAAGTTTCAACTTTCCGGCTGCATTAACGAGCGGCAAAAACGGCAGAAGTTGAAACCGGCCTTGCAGAAAAAGACCGGGCAAACTGGCACTACTTTTGTACCCAAGAAACTCATAGAACAGGGAATCCCGACAGTGCAAATTATTGCTATCCGGCCGGAAGCGGGCGGACGAACCCTTGCGCGATTCGATCTTCAACTGGTCGACGGCGTGCGCATATACAATTTGAAGCTCGCGGAAAAGCCAGACGGCTCGCGGCGTGTTTTTGCGCCAAACGCCTTCGGCGGCCCCGCTGCCACCTTTACCGTTGAAATTGCCGAACAGATCGTGCGCGCTGCTAGCGACGCATTGGGAGAGAATCCTCGTGACCACAGCGCAGCCTGAAGCAGATCCCTACGACTTTTCCTGGCAGAATTTGAAGCGCATCACTGCGGCCGGTAGTCGCGCCGCAGAAGTGACATGGCCTGACACACCCGCCGCGCAGAGGTTCAAAGCCCTTACGAAACGCCTACCGCTTATCGACGTCGAACTCGATGTCGCAGCAAAGCGGTGGGCTGCGAAGCCTCAAATTTCTGAGAAGGTTCTGGAGCGTCGCGAGCGATACGCCGCGGAGGCCGAAGCCGAGGCTGCACAAGCGGTTGCGGCAGCCCCAAAGGCACCCGCTAAGACGAAACCTATGAAACCAATCCACGCCACAGCGTTCGAACTGCGCGACCCCGCCAGTTTGCCGGAGCGCGACTGGCTGTTCGGGCGCCATTACATTCGCAAATACGCCACAGCGTCTGTTGGCCCTGGCGGTGGTGGCAAGACCGCGCACTCTATAAGCGAGACTCTGGCGATGGTGACGGGACGTCCTTTGCTGGAGCCGGACGGTCCTCTCACGAAGCCGCTTCGGGTCTGGTGGGTGAACTGCGAAGACCCGCAAGATGAGATCGATCGTCGCTTTCATGCTGCCGTAAAGCACTTCAAGGTGACCGCGGAACAGATAGGCGACCGCCTGTTCACCGACTCCGGCCGTGACCAGGAGTTTGTCATTGCTCGCACCGAAGGGCGAGATCTGAAGATTGTCGAGCCTTTCGTTGCTGAGATGGTGGCGGAAATCAAAAGGCTGGCGATCGACGTCGTCATCGTGGACCCGTTTGTCTCGACCCACGAGGCGCCGGAAAACGATAACTCCGCCATGCAGCGCGTCACAGCGGCTTGGGTACGCGTCGCCGACGAAGCGAATTGCGGTGTTGAACTGGTCCACCACGTTGCGAAGAACCAGGGCGAAGTTACGGCCGACAGCGCTCGAGGCGGCGGCGCCTTCAAAGACAAGGTCCGCTCTATGCGCGTGTTCAACGCGATGACCCAACAGGAAGCCGAAAAGACCGGCGTTGACGACCCGCGCTCATATTTCCGTCTCGACTTCGGCAAGGTCAACATGGTGGCGTCTGGCCGCAGCCAATGGCGACGGTTCATCTCGGTGCCACTCGGCAACGGCGGCGTCTTCGGCTTGGGCGACGAGATCGGCGTGGTTGAGCCGTGGCGCTGGCCTTCATCGGATGTGTTGGCGGAGCGGCAAGCCGAAGCCAAAAAGGCTGTCGTGGCCGACGTGCCGACCGAAACGCTTGCCGGCCTGAAAGTCCGCCTTGAGAACGGCAACTACAAAGCCGACCCGAAGGGTCGGCCATGGGCAGGCGACGTCGTCATGGAACTAACCGGAGCTACCGACCGGAAAGAGGCCAAGATGATGCTCGACGCATGGGTTGAGATGGGCGAATTGGAGGTTGTAGAGCGGTACGACGCAAGCGCCCGAAAGCCCCGAAACTTTATAAAACCGGCAAGTGCGCCAACGTAAAATGTGTTGGCGCAAAACCGTCGGCGCATCGTCGCAAATCACGGTGCGCCGACGACCGTATCCCTTGTGGATTGGTCGTCGCGCGCATGAGTGAGGTAAAAAATAGTGTTGGCGCAATTGGCCTATCGGCGCAGGCGTTGGCGCAAGGAACAAGGACACCACGAATGGAGGATAGCGCCCATGAACATCACGCAACGCTCTACCAGCATCACCGCAACCTCAGAAAGTGCCAGGCCGTACCGCGGCAGGCGCCTCAGTTGGGCGGAGTTCTACGCGCTGCGGCCAGACCTGCGTCCGGCGAATGATAATAGGGTTGCCATGGCCGCGACGCCCCGTGCGGCTAGCGACCATGGCTCTACCCCAAGAAAAAGCTAGGCGACCCTGATGTCCTTCAGGCTCTTCTCGAAAGCGGTCTTGATCGGCTTTGAGACATCTTCGAAAGCCTTGGTCGTGGCGGCCTGGAAGTCCTTCGCCTGAGCGGCGGCACTTTCAACCTGCTTGCGGACGAAGGCGGTCTGCAGTTCAACGAATTCGGAGGGCGACTTGACGGCAAGCAGGGCTTCAAAGTGCGAGAAGGCGGAGTCGGCATTGGCGCGCATAGCGGCGATGGTCTTAAGCGACAGGTCACTGGAAACGGACTTGGCGGTTTGGAAGCTCGACTCGAGAGCCTTCTGGGTGTCTTCAGAGCCCGCCTTGAATTTGGCAAGAACTTCTTTTGACTGTTCGACGCTCTTTTCCGTGAAAGCACTGACCTGCTCAATAGCCTTGGATGCATCAAAAGCGGGGTCGATAAATTCAGCGGTCTTTTCGGTGGTCTTGGACATCGTTTCCATCCTTGGTTCGGGGGCAGCTTTTAGGAAGCCTTCGCATTTGTATTAGCATTACCTAACGGAAGTTTGTGTGCAATGCAACATAATTGTTGCGCTGCACCAAGGAATGTTACTGAACGACGTGACACACATACGACGGTGGACACATTTTCCGCCGAACTGAATCCTTGACGCACGCAAACCAGCCGCCTCTTATGGATCACGGAACTGCATCTCGGGCTGGAGAAAATCACCGCCCAACACTATGTTTAGTGTTTGCAGGCGGGTTCGACGCTAGATAATGCGAACGACCGGCAGAAATAGAGGCGCGAATATATGTAGACAAGAACGACCTTCGCCGCGTTGGCGATGATGACGACCGGCCTCGCCGGAACCGCGCGGGCAGCGCCTAACCACCATATTTAGTGCGGCGAGACATAAATCCGCCCATATAGTGTGAAACAGTAATTTCATACGTCGACCCGAATGGGAGACGCGCCGGCAATGACCGGCATCAACGCGGTCTGGCGACCGCAGTCCAAAGGAACTCCGCACTTGAAGAATGGGAAAGTTGCCGCCGGCCAGGCGGAACGCCGCATTGCGGCGAACGACAACCACGTCCATGCTTGGGATTTTACAACTCCGGACGGCAAGCCCGATATGGCCGCCCGACGCGCCTTTGTGGCGTCGATCCGCAAAACTAAAATGGTCCTTGCCTGGCCGACGATTGAGCGGCTGGTCCACATCAATGACCCGGAGAAGGTTCGCGCGCTGCTCTGGTGGCGCGATATGACTGAGCCGCAGAACACTGTGACCGGCGACGACGACGAGGCGGATCCGCTTGCCGAGGATTTGCGCCGAGAAATCCGACCGTCCATACCGGCCGTGTTTACTGCGGCTGGAAATGCAGACATGGAATTCGGCCGCGGCGAATATAAGCACATAGTGCTGCTGGGCGAACTCGTCTTCAACTTCGATCCAGCACGGCGCCGTCAACCGGGCCTGATGACCGAATGGGGCACAACGGCCAAAGGCAAGCCGCTGAAGCCGATTGATCGGACGCGGGCACCGAAGGGCGCGCCGAGCCCGAAGCGCACGGAGGCGGCCGTTGCTGCCTACCTGAAGATGCCTGCGGCGATACCAAGCCCGATGACGGCTCAACCGTACGCGCGCACCATGCACGGCGAGCGCGGTGCGGGAATGTATGATCCGCTCAAACGCGAAGAACCTTCAGCGAATGAGGCCGGGCGCTACGGCGTAGAGAATGCCCGCGCAGAACTGGTTGCGCTTGGCGTCGACGGCAGTGTGAGGTTTGCCGAACTGCCATTTTCGGCGACCATGTGCCCGGATTACACCGTACCTGGCCCGCAGTGGAAAGGCGGCATTACGGCAGTCAAGGGGACAGGTGGCGATGGATTCACCAAAGCGCCGGACCGTGGCCAGAGTCAGACCGAATCTGGACTGGCGCGGTCCGCTGACATCGCCAGCTTGCGTAAATTGCTGGGAGAACATGCAGGTGTTCTCGACATGGCCGTGACGGACTCGACTGCCGAGGATATCGGCTTCGTGGCCGGCTACGCGTCAAGCAGTGCTAAGAAATACGGCGCAGCATTGGTTGACGGCGCAATAAAGAAACTAATGGAAGTCGAGCCGACGCTAGCGAAAAAACCGCAGGCCGACAACAATAACGAAGAAAACATCAAAAAAATTGCCGCCTAGTGGTATCGGCCTAACACAAGAGTCCGGCTCAGGATTCCTTTGGCGAAAGAGCATGCGAGTCTGGCGCATGCGCTTTCGCCAAAGGCAGCGGCGATATTGAGCCGACAATTCGCTTGCCTAGACGTGGCTCGCGGACCTAATCTGAATGTTTGGCGAGCCCACCCCGGCACGCGGTCGGAATGGGTAGCCGGCTAGACGGGAGGTTACCATGAAAGTGGCATCGCTACTTGCAATCGGCTGGATCGTATCCTGCGGAATCGCCTCCTTTGCTTCGGCAGAGGATGCGCACACTGTGATCACTCCCAACGAGGTTAAGTGGGGCCCGGGCCCAAAAACGCTGCCTGCCGGAGCAGAGGCGGCTGTCTTGTTCGGCGATCCGACCAAGGAAGGTCCGTTTGCCCTTCGGCTCAAATTGCCGGCTGGATATGCGATCCCGCCGCACACGCATCCAGGGCTTGAGGTTGACACAGTAATATCGGGGACCATTAATCTTGGCATGGGCGAGACCGCCGATCGGAGCGCCGCCAAAGCAATTCCTGCGGGCGGCTTCTTCGCTTTGCCGCCCGGCATGGCGCATTTTGCTTACTTCGACGAGGAGACGGTGCTCCAACTCACCAACAAAGGCCCGTGGAGCATCAAGTACATCAATCCGGCGGACGATCCTCGAAAGACGCAATAGCTACGACGGCTTAAATCGAACTGCCCCGCCGTGCTCGGCGGCGGGGTGCCATTGCCGAGGCAGGTTGAAGTGGGTACCCAAAGCGGGACTCAGGCCGTGGGTACCAAGCGTTGGATTTTCACCACCAGTATCCACTAAAACGGCCCGCCGCGCCGTATCTTATTGAAGGGGTAGTAATCCTAACAGTTTCGCTTGCGGTCGCTAACCCCGCCGCTAGCGCAGCCGGCCGTTGGTAGCAGTTGAACGCTGGCCGGCACTAGGCCCGCCGACAACGGGGGCTTTTTCTTTAACGTCGGTAGAGGTTCTGCGGAGTTCATCACCGACGTAGCCGGTGGCGTCGCCAGCGCGCCGGCAATCCCGTCTTTCTGGAAGTACCAGAGGCGGGACCAATCCAGCCGCGTCTCCTTCGGGAGCGCGGCTTTTTATTTGCTCATCACATTTCCAACAACCAACTAAGGGAGGTGGCTACGTGCCCACTCTGAATGCAGCCATGTCCGCGATTGAGCGGCACATCGGCTTTCCGAAATCTCGCGCGAGACAAGTCGCGCGCCGCCTTCAAGAGGCCGGGGTATTGCCGCTTGGTGGCCCCGGCATCGCACCCGAACTCGAGCCGGATGACGTCGTCTCGCTGGTCGTCGCGCTGGCCGCCGACACGGCTCTGCATGAGGCGCCAGACGCAGTCGAACGCTATCGCTCACTCACGCCTGGCGGCGTTGACCTAACTGGCGCGCCCGACAGCATCGACACTGCAGGACGCGCGCTGGATATCATGGCGGAAGTAGCCATTCGCGGTGCTGCCGCTGACTTGCTGCGCGGCGACATGGTTTCGCTCGTATCGACATGGCCCGAAATTGAATTTCACAATGGCACGACAGGTCGATCGACCCGTTTCGTAGCGCCCGGCGCGGACGCCTCGCATTGGCAGACGGCTGGCCACCGTCGCTCGACCACGGTCAATGTCTCGGCGCTTGTTGATACCCTTCGCAGCCTTTTCGGAGCCAACTAGATGATCATCAACCGACCAAAGCCGCAGCCAGTCAATGACCCGCGCCCGCCGCGCATTGACATTATCGTCAAAGAGGCTGGCGCTTACCGAGTTCCAACGCTCGAGGAGTCCAGCGACGTTTACGCGGCCCTGAAAACCAAG
This sequence comes from Mesorhizobium sp. CNPSo 4689, assembly GCF_057784325.1. NCBI lineage: Bacteria > Pseudomonadati > Pseudomonadota > Alphaproteobacteria > Hyphomicrobiales > Phyllobacteriaceae > Mesorhizobium > Mesorhizobium sp. CNPSo 4689. Next base: position 1,385 of record NZ_JBWLUZ010000006.1, on the reverse strand, counting down.
AAAACCGACCTCAACACTGAGGTCTCGGCAATTGCCATTGAGCGACGCGCACTGGAAAAAGCCATTGCCGCAGACACTAGCCGCGAGGTGCCCACCGCTATTTCTGAGCTGCTTGGAGATGCGCCATCTGGCAAGGCTCTGTCACGACGTCGCGTTGCCGAACTGAAGCAGCGCGAGGCCGACATTGCGGTGGCGCTGCGCATTGTCGACCAGCGCCTTACAGACGCCCACACCGAGGCCAGCCGCGCCGCTTGCGCTGCGGTCAGACCAGAGTTCGCAAAGCGCGTGGGCGCGATGGTGGAAGCCATGAAGGCGCTCGACGTGGCACATCTGTCGTTTGATGAACTATGTCGCGACCTAGAGGCCGAAGACATTCGCTACGGACAGCTCGGCCAGGTGAAGCCCTACTTTCTGGGTGATGCCAGGGACGGATCGGGCCGCATTGCGAATTACCTGAAGGAGGCGAAGGAGGCTGGCTATCATGCATAACGAACGAGTGGAACATGCCTCGGCAGATGAGAAAGGTCGGCGTAAGCCTGGTCGCCGCATGGTCAAGTTGCCGGGAGAAAAGGGATACGTCGAGCGATCGGAATCCGCCGTGTACATCGCCCGCAAGCTCGATCTCGACAAGCGCGAGCGTCGTATGCGGAAGGTGATTGATGGCTGATCTGATTACCGGCTTTGCTATTCAATGGAATCAGCCTGCAGTTATCGCGAGCGCCTTTGAAGAGCGGTTCGCTCGCGGCGCCTTCGATAAGTCTTTGCGCGAGTATCCTGACGTTGCGGCGCTTTGGGCTCATGACCCAAGCAGGCCATTGGCCCGTGTCAGCAACGGCACGCTAACCTTGAAGTCTACACCGGCTGGGCTTTGGTACTCTATCGAGCCGAACGCTGAATCGCCCAATGGGCAAGAGGCTTTGGCTACAGTCGGCAGCGCCTTAGTTGGCCAAGTCAGCGTCTCATTCAGTCCATGGATCGAGGAGTGGGACGACACTGCCGACCTGCCGCGTCGGCTGATCACAGAAGCCAGGCTGTACGAGATAAGCCTTGTGCTGTGGGGTGCATATGGCGACACCACGTCCGCCTCGCTGTCAACCCGCGCTTCCGAGAACGCCGCTGCAGCACTTCGCCGAAAGGCTGAAGCGGCACAGCGGCTGCGCGGTATTCGATAGCCCTCGCGCGCTTGCGCGCACGCGCGAGGAAAATCTGTATTAAGGCTAACGCTGTTTGATGCAGCCGGTCAGTCTGGGTATCTTGCTTAGAGATATGACCCGCCCCTACCGCTGGCTGCCTGTGGGTCAACATTTCAATCGCGGCGCTGCGTACAAACCGGTTGCGAGCGGTCAGCGGGGTGGTTCGCGGAAAGGCTGACCCAGCCCCTTGGG
>NZ_JBWLUZ010000050.1:0-20219 GCF_057784325.1 Mesorhizobium sp. CNPSo 4689 | reverse complement strand
TAACAGCCCCGTGCAACTGTTCAGGTTGATGGTTCATTGGTGGGAAGGGGCCGAGCCATGCCGCGGCCTGTCCCAACAGGGACGACCAGGATCCTCTCGGCCTCCTTCCCACCTCAAACATAGCACTGAACGAACACACAGGATCCTCGCCCGAGGATGACGAAGGCGAGAGGTGCTCCCTCGCCAGTCGCCTACGTATTCATCGAATCGAAGAAGTCGGCATTGGTCTTGGTCTGCTTGAGCTTGTCGATGAGGAATTCGATCGCGTCGGTGGTTCCCATCGGCGCCAGGATGCGGCGCAGCACGAAGATCTTCTGCAGGTCGGCGCGCGGGATCAGCAGGTCTTCCTTGCGGGTGCCGGACTTCAGGATGTCCATAGCCGGATAGATGCGCTTGTCGGCCACCTTCCGGTCGAGCTGGATTTCGCAGTTGCCGGTGCCCTTGAACTCTTCGAAGATGACCTCGTCCATGCGGCTGCCGGTATCGATCAGTGCTGTCGCGATGATGGTCAGCGAGCCGCCTTCCTCGATGTTGCGGGCCGCGCCAAAGAAGCGCTTCGGCCGCTGCAGCGCATTGGCGTCGACACCACCAGTCAGCACCTTGCCGGATGACGGCACCACGGTGTTATACGCGCGGCCGAGGCGGGTGATGGAATCGAGCAGGATGACCACGTCGCGGCCGTGCTCGACCAGCCGCTTGGCCTTCTCGATCACCATTTCGGCGACCTGAACATGGCGCACCGCCGGCTCATCGAAGGTCGAGGAGATTACCTCGCCCTTCACCGAGCGCTGCATGTCGGTCACTTCCTCCGGCCGCTCGTCGATCAGAAGCACGATCAAATAGCATTCCGGATGGTTGGCAGTGATCGAGTGGGCGATGTTCTGCATCAGAACCGTCTTGCCGGTACGCGGCTGCGCGTTGATCAACGCGCGCTGTCCCTTGCCGATCGGCGCCACCAGGTCGATCACGCGTGGCGAGATGTCCTTGCTGGTCGGATTGTCGATCTCCATCTTCAGCCGCTTGGTCGGATAGAGCGGCGTCAGATTGTCGAAGTGGATCTTGTGACGGATCTTTTCCGGATCGTCGAAATTAATGGTGTTGACCTTGAGCAGCGCGAAATAGCGCTCGCCTTCTTTCGGGCTGCGGATCGGCCCTTCGACCGTATCGCCGGTCTTCAGCGAAAAGCGCCGGATCTGCGACGGCGAAATATAGATGTCGTCGGGACCGGGCAAATAGTTGGCATTGGCCGAGCGCAGGAAGCCGAAACCGTCCTGCAGCACTTCGACCACGCCATCGCCGATGATCTCGATATCCTGGGCGGCCAGCTTCTTCAGGATCGCGAACATCAGCTCCTGCTTGCGCATGACGCTGGCGTTCTCGACCTCGAGCGATTCGGCATAAGCGATCAGCTCTGGCGGTTTTTTGTTCTTGAACTCAGTGAGTTTCATTTCTTGCATTAGATGGACTCTGGGTAGGCTTTGGGGAGAAAAAATCGGCGGGATGCGACAAATGCCGGGCGCGGCCGAAAGCGAAAATGGGGCGGCGCATGACGGGAAGGAAGACCCGTCTTGTATCGTCGGTCGGTTGAAAGAGCAAGCCGCCTTTTGCGGGTCGGCGTGATGTCAGAAAGGCTTCACTACGACCAGGACGACGATGACGATCATCAGCAATGTGGGGATCTCGTTGACGATCCGCCAGTGCCTCGCCGGTTTTTCGTTCTTGTCCTCCGCGAATTTGCGCACCGCGCCGGCGAGATAGCCGTGCAGGCCCGACAACAAAAGCACCGCGGCGATCTTGGCGTGCAGCCAGCCGCCCTGAAAACCAAACCCTTTCCAGGCGAGCCAGAGGCCGAACACCCAGGTGACGATCATTGCCGGATTGATGATCGCCCGCAGCAGCCGGCGCTCCATCACCTTGAAGGTCTCGGACTGGGCGGAACCCTTCTCGGCATCGACGTGATAGACGAAGAGGCGCGGCAGATAGAGCATTCCGGCCATCCAGGAGATGACGGCGATAACATGGATCGCCTTGGCCCAGGGATAGAAGCTATCGGGCGCCACGAAATAGAGCAGCGCGGTCAGCACCACCAGAGCAACAATGCCGATGGCCATGCGCTTCATCGCCTGGCCGGTGCTGTTGCTCGTGTCGGTCATCAGCGGGTCCTCACCAGTTTCACCATCGCCTCGACATGCGCCACCGGCGTCTCCGGCGTGATGCCATGGCCGAGATTGAAGATCAGCGGGCCATCGCCCAACGCCTTCAGGATAGAATCAACGCCGTCGGCCAGAGCCTTGCCGCCGGCCACCAGCCGCAACGGATCGAGATTGCCCTGCACGGCACCACCGGCTTGCAACTCCTTCGCCATCCCGAGCGGCACGGTCCAGTCGAGGCCGAGGCCGGTAATCCCGGTCTTCTGCCGATAATCGCGATAGCGCTCTCCCGCACCTTTGGGAAAACCGATGACCGGAACATCGGGATAGACCGCCTTCACCTGCCGAACGATCTGCGCAACCGGCTCGACGCAAAAGGCTTCGAAAGAAACATCATCGAGCACGCCGGACCACGAGTCGAATATCTGCACCACATCGGCGCCGGCCTCGATCTGGCGGATGAGATAGGCGGCCGAATGATCGGCCAGCACTTTCAACAGCCGGGCAAAGGCTTCCGGCTTGCGATAGGCAAACAGCCGCGCCGGCGCCTGGTCGGGCGTGCCATGGCCGGCGATCATGTAAGTCGCCACCGTCCACGGCGCGCCGCAGAAGCCGATCAGCGTCGTCTCACCGGGCAGTTTCGCCCGCAACCGGCGAACCGTCTCGTAGACCGGTTCGAGATTCACGTGAAACGTTTCGCTCTCCAAAGCCAAAATCTCCGCCGCCGTGATCGGCGTCAGCAAAGGCCCGCGGCCCTCTTCGAACCGCACGTCACGCCCGAGCGCATTGGGCACCACCAATATATCGGAGAACAGGATCGAAGCATCGAAGCCGAAGCGCTCGATCGGCTGCAGCGTCACTTCGACGGCGAGATCCGGATTGTAGCAAAGATCGAGGAACGATCCGGCCCGCTTTCTGGTCTCGCGATATTCCGGCAGATAGCGCCCGGCCTGACGCATCATCCAGAGCGGTGGCGGAGACACCGACTCGCCCTTCAATACGTCCAGCATGATCCGCTTGTGCCGCATGCAGCGTTCGCCTCTCTCGGGCCTCTTTCTAAATCAAATATCTTATTTCTAAGAATCTTCTGATTCTAAGAGTCTGTTGGTTGTGGTGGTTGGCACCTGTCCAGCCTGACCGCCAAAAAGGCCAGTCAGCATATTGTCGCGCGCTTCTCCCGCGGGGTTGCAGGACTTTGTGGAAGACCCGGAATCCACGACTGGAGTCAATGGCTTGACGCAAGCGCCAGGAAAATGGCTCTGTGGATGAAGGAAGGGTGAAAAAGCCAGTCCCCAGACTTGTCCCCAGCCGCCCGACGAAGCCTACAGCACATCGAATTGTGGACAAACTGCCATCTGATACAGTCCCTCTCCGCCGGCCGTTTTCTCGACCCCCGTTTATCCACATCCGCCCACAGCCTGGAACCAAACCCTGTGAACAAACCCCAGAGCTTCTTTCACCTTCACCTGATTTCGGATGCCACCGGCGAGACGCTGCTGGCCGCCGGGCGCGCGGCTTCCGCGCAATACAAGGATGCGCGCGCCATCGAGCACATATATCCGCTGATCCGCACCGAAAAGCAGGTGGCCAAGGTGTTCGAGGACATCGAGGAGGAGCCGGGCATCATCCTCTACACCGTCGTCGACCAGAAGCTGGCGCGCGGCATCGACGAACGCTGCGCGACCATGGGCCTGCCTTGCGTCTCGGTGCTGGAGCCGGTGCTCAGCGTCTTCCAATCCTATCTCGGCACGCCGGCCGGCCGCCGCGTCGGCGCGCAGCACGTGCTCGATGCCGAATATTTCCGCCGCATCGACGCGCTCAACTTCACCATGGAGCATGATGACGGCCAGCTGCCGGCCAACATGGACGACGCAGACATCGTGCTGATCGGCATCTCGCGCACCTCGAAGACGCCGACCAGCATCTATCTCGCCAATCGGGGCATCAAGACCGCCAACATCCCGATCGTGCTCGGCGTGCCGGTGCCGGAAAGCCTGGTCAACGCCAAGACGCCCTTGATCGTCGGCCTGATCGCCACCGCCGAGCGCATCTCGCATGTCCGCCAGAACCGCATCCTCGGCAACAGCAGTTCTTATGAGGCGACCGACTATGTCGACCGCGCCGCCATCACCGAGGAACTCGCCTATGCCCGCCAGATCTGCACCAGGCATGGCTGGCCGATGATCGACGTCAGCCGCCGCTCCATCGAGGAAACGGCCGCGGCCATCGTTGCCCTGCGGGGGAAGAACAGATAACCCATTGCCCCGTTAGACCGGGACGCGGGTGCGCGAAAATCATGGCCGAGAAAATCATCCTCGCTTCGGGCAGTCCGTACCGCAAGGCGATGCTCGTCAATGCCGGCCTCGATATCGAGGCGGTGCCGGCTCAAGTCGACGAGCGGGCGCTCGAGGCTCCGCTGAAAGGCGTCTCGCCGGAAGATGTCGCTTCGATCCTCGCCGAAGCCAAGGCGACCGAAGTCAGCGAACGCAAGCCCGGCGCGCTGGTGCTCGGCTGCGACCAGACGCTGTCGCTCGGCGACGAGGTCTTCCACAAGCCCGCCGGCATGGAAGGCGCGCGCCGCCATCTGCTGGCGCTGTCGGGCAAGACCCATCAACTCAACAGCGCCGCCGTGCTCTGCCGCGATGGCGAGGTTCTGTGGCGCCATGTCGGCGTCGCCAGCCTGACCATGCGCAAGCTCGATCCGGCCTTCATCGGCCGCCATCTGGCGCGCGTCGGCGCCAAGGCGCTCTCGAGCGTCGGCGCCTACCAGATCGAGGGCGAAGGCATTCAGCTGTTCGAGAAAATCGAGGGCGACTATTTTACCATTGTCGGCCTGCCGCTGCTGCCCGTTCTGGCGAAATTGCGCGAGCTTGGAGCCATCGATGGCTGAGACGTCGAAAAAAGCTTTCGTCACCGGACATCCGATCGCCCATTCGCGGTCGCCGAAGATCCATGGCCACTGGCTGGAAAAATACGGCATCGACGGCAGCTACCAGGCGATCGACGTCGAACCGGAGGATTTCGCCGACTTTCTGAGCACGCTGCGCGACAACGGCTACAGCGGCGGCAACGTCACCATTCCGCACAAAGAGGCGGCCTTCGCGCTGGTCGACCGACGTGACGAGGCGGCCGAAGCGATCGGTGCCGTCAACACGCTGTGGTTCGAGGATGGCGCCTTGTGGGGCGGCAATACCGACGCTCATGGCTTCGCCGCCAATCTCGATGAACACGCACCGGGTTGGGCAAGAAATGGTCCGGCCGTGGTGCTCGGCGCCGGCGGCGCTTCCCGCGCGGTCATCCGCGCGCTGGTCGAGCGCGGCGTGAGCGACATCCGCATCGTCAACCGAACGCTTTCGAGAGCGCAGGAGTTGGCTCGCCGCTTCGGCGCCGGCGTCTCCGCCTACGGCGTGGAAGCGACCCGCGAATTGCTCATGGATGCCGGCCTGCTTATCAACACCACGGCACTCGGCATGCATGGCAACGAGGCCCTCGCCGCCGACCCGGTCGAGTTGCCGGACCACGCCATCGTCACCGACATTGTTTACGTGCCGCTGGAGACGCCGCTGCTTGCCGCGGCGCGCGCGAGAAGTCTCAGGACGGTCGACGGGCTGGGCATGCTCTTGCATCAGGCTGTGCCCGGTTTCGAGCGCTGGTTCGGCATCAGGCCGGAGGTAACGGCAGAACTCCGGCAAATGATCGTCACTGACATTGGCGCCAAACAATGATCGTGCTCGGCCTCACCGGATCGATCGGCATGGGCAAGTCGACGACCGCAAAAATGTTCGCCGACGCCGGCGTGCCGGTGCATGATTCCGACGAGACGGTGCATCGTCTCTATGCCGGCAAGGCCGCCCCGCTGGTCGAGGCGGCCTTTCCCGGGGCCACCGTGTCCGGGGTGGTCGACCGTACCAAGCTCGCCGGACGCGTGCTTGGCGACGCCGCCGCGCTGAAGACGCTGGAAGCGATCGTCCATCCGCTCGTTCGCGCCGACGCCGACGCCTTTCTGGCCAGGCACCGCGCCGGCCGCGCGCCGATTGCGGTTCTCGACATTCCGCTCTTGTTCGAAACCGGCGGGCGAAACCGCGTCGACAAGGTCGTGGTCGTCACCGCGCCGCCAGAAATCCAGCGCGCCCGCGTGCTGGCGCGGCCCGGCATGAGTGAAGAAAAGCTGGCGGCGATCCTGGCCAAGCAGGTTCCGGATGCCGAAAAACGCCGGCAGGCCGACTTCGTCATCGACACCGATGAGGGTTTCGACGCCGCGCGCGCCGCGGTCGGGGCCATCATCGCCGAACTGACGGGGCATAAGTCCGGCACGGCCGGCTCCTGACACTACAGCGCCGCGCGTCCATTCGGACGCGCAAAGGACGCTGTAGCACTTTGATTTTGCGCATGATCCTTTCCGAAAATCGGTTCCGATTTTCGGGGATCATGCGTAGGCCGTCAGCATTGCCCATTGCCATTTTGTTCTGGTGTAGGATTCTGCTCCTTTAGAGCGGACTGATTCGATGCGCGAGATCATCTTCGATACGGAAACCACCGGCCTCGACTCGCGCGAGGACCGCGTCATCGAGCTTGGCGGCGTCGAGCTGGTCAACCGCTTTCCGACCGGCCGCACCTTCCACAAATTCATCAACCCGCAAGGCAGGGCGATCCATCACGAAGCGCAGGCCGTTCACGGCATCAGCGCCGCCGACCTGGTCGGCAAGCCGACTTTTTCCGAAATCGTCGACGAGTGGCTGGCCTTCACCGACGGCGCCAAGCTCGTCGCCCACAACGCCAATTTCGATATCGGTTTCCTCAATCTCGAATTCGGCCGGCTCGACCATCCCGTTATCGATCCCGGCCGTGTCGTCGACACGCTGGCACTGGCGCGCCGCAAGCATCCGATGGGGCCCAATTCGCTTGATGCGCTGTGCCGGCGTTACGGCATCGACAACGGCCACCGCACCAAGCACGGCGCGCTGCTCGATTCGGAACTGCTGGCCGAAGTCTATATCGAGCTCATCGGCGGCAAGCAGGCGGCGCTTATTCTTGACGCGGTGGCGGTGCAGGTGAACGGCTCGGGCGATGTAGCCGACATCGACATCACCATCGCCGCGCGACCAATCGCCCTGCCGCCGCGCCTGACCGAGGCTGATCGGACGGCCCATGCCGGCCTGGTCGCGACGCTCGGCGAAAAGGCGTTGTGGTTGCGAGTGGCGGCGGGGTGAACGGACTGCGTAGGTAGCGTTCCGTCACACCCCCCTCTGGCCTGCCGGCCATCTCCCCCTCAAGGGGGGAGATTAGCAGCTTCGTCGCTCCAGCCATTCCTGCAACGTCGAAGATTGGCGAAGGCTTCGGTGACGTCCAATCTCCCCCCTTGAGGGGGAGATGCCTGGCAAGGCAGAGGGGGGTGCTGTCCCGCCATCCTCTCCAACAAAAAAACCCGGCACGAGGCCGGGTCTTCATAAATCGCAGAGCAGATTAGCTCAGCTAGCCTTCACCTTGGACGCCGCCTGGTCCTCGGCCAGCTTCTGCTGGAACATCTGCGCGAAGTCGATCGGGTCGAGCATCAGCGGCGGGAAGCCGCCATTGCGGGTCGCTTCGGCGATGATCTGCCGGGCGAACGGGAACAGCAGCCGCGGGCACTCGATGAACAGGATCGGCAGCATATGCTCCTGCGGGAAGCCGCTGATGGCGAACACGCCGCCATAGACCAGCTCGACGTTGAACAGCACTTCCTGGTCGAAGGACGCCTTGGCGTTCAATGTCAGGTTGACATCGAACTGCTTGTCCGAGAGCGGATTGGCGTTGACGTTGACATTGATGGCGATGCCGGGCGCCTTGTCGCGGCCGCGCAGCGAATTCGGCGCGCCGGGGCTTTCGAAGGACAGGTCCTTCACATATTGGGCGAGCACGTTGAGTGCCGGCTGCGCTGCATTGCTGTTGCCGTTGGCGGCGCCGACCGGCGCGTCTTCATTGCTGGCCATGAGCCTTGTCCTTTTGCCTGGGCAGCAGTGCTACCGGATTGAAACCGGGGGTTCGCTACCATGGTCGGCATGACAAGACAAGGTTTGCCGCCTTCGGCTCGTCCCCGGATCTGGATCGTGCCAGCTCTAATCGTCCTTGAGGCGGCGCCAGGGCGAATTGTGGTCCGGGCCGCGGCTGTAATCGTCGGCGCGCGAATAATCGCCGTCGTCGAGATCGATGACCTTGTCGCGTGGCTTCGTCCGGAAACCGCTGCTGCCGAAGCTGGTCGCCAGCACGATCCGGCCTTTCAGCATCCGCCAGGCCAGGTCGCGCACCGGCGGCAGCAGCAACAGGACAGCGAAGATGTCGGTGATGAACCCGGGAATGATCAGAAGGATCGCCGCCAGCACGATCATGGCGCCATGCGCCAGCTGGCGGCTCGGATCGCGCCCGGCATCCATTTCAGCGCGCACGCGTCTCATGACGCCGAAACCCTGGTGGCGTAGCAGCAGGCTGCCGGCAATGGTCGAGGCCAGCACCAGGCCGACCGTCGCCAGCGCGCCGATCTGGCTGCCGACAATGACGAAACCGGCGATTTCCAGCAGGGGAAGCGCGAGCAGGAACGGGGGAAGCAACGAAATACGCAAATCTTGGCCGATCATGTCGATGTTTTGCCGGCCAGCACGCAATCGCCGCTGGCACCGGAGCTGTTAGATAGGTATGCCTGCCTTTAATTTGAATGATTGCGCCTTGCGTTCTATATGCTTTGAATGTTGAACGCTATGCGACTGTGGCCTTCTGTTGGCCGGCGGTCCGGCCTGGACAGGGATCGAATTGGCGGAAGATATGGGATTCTTCGACTTCGGCACGATTTTCTTTCTGATTGCGGCGGTTGTGATCTTTTTCCAGCTGCGCAACGTGCTCGGCCGCCGCACGGGTAGCGAACGCCCGCCCTTCGACCCCTATTCCGCAAGCCGCACCCGCGACGACGCGGCGCAGAAATCCGAAAACGTGGTTTCGCTGCCGCGCAAGCGCATGCCCGGAGAACCGGCCGCCGACACTTATGTGGCGATCGACGCCTTCGCCAAGCCCGACAGCGATCTCAACAAGGGCCTGCGGACGATCAAGGATAACGATCCGTCCTTCGATCCGAAGACCTTCGTCGACGGCGCCAAGATGGCCTATGAGATGATCGTCATGGCCTATGCCGACGGCGACCGCAAAACGCTGAAGAACCTGTTGTCGCGCGAGGTCTATGACGGCTTCGTCGCCGCGATCGGCGACCGCGAGGCGAAATCGGAAAAGATCCAGTCCTCGTTCGTCGGCATCGACAAGGCCGATATCGTCGCCGCCGAGATGAAGGGCGGCGAGGCGCACATCACGCTGCGCATCGTCAGCGAGCTGATCTCGGCAACGCGCGACAAGGCCGGCACCGTCATCGACGGCGATCCCGAAACCGTCGCCGAGGTCAAGGACGTCTGGACCTTTGCCCGCGACACGCGCTCGCGCGATCCGAACTGGAAGCTCGTCGCCACCGAAGAAGAAGACTGAACCGGATGCAAGTCGCCCAAAAGTGCGAAGCGGTTTTGGGACAACGACATGCATGAAAACAAAGACTGGAAGCGCGTCGCATGACTCTCTTCAAACGCGACGCGCTTTAACCAGCGGCGGGCCTTGTCGTGTCGCTATCTCCGGCCTTCGACGAAACATCCTTTGACCGGCTGCCCGGCTGGGCCGATGACGATCATCCGGCTGCCTTTGCCGCCTTTCGCCGTTCGGCCTTCCATGTGCTGACAAAGCCCTATCGCACCGGCGCGCTCGGTGTCGATTTCACCGCCTTCGCCGCGGCCTATGAGGAAGCGCGCGCTGTTTCGCAGCCGAATCGATCCGAATCCCGAAGCTTCTTCGAACGTCACTTCGTCCCGGCGCGCATCGGCGCTGAAAATGGCGGAGCCGGCCTCGTCACCGGTTTCTACGAGCCGGAGGTCGAGGCCTCGCCGGTATGGACCGAGCGGTTTTCGGTGCCGCTTCTGTCGCGCCCCGCCGATCTCGTCGATATCGATGACGCCAACCGGCCGGCGGGCATGGACCCCTATCTCGCTTTCGCCCGCGATACGCCGAACGGGCCGGTCGAGTATTTCGATCGCGGCGCGATCGAGCGCGGCGCGCTTGATGGCAAGGGCCTGGAGATCGCGTGGGTCGCCGACAAGGTCGACGCCTTCTTCGTCCACGTCCAGGGCGCGGCGCGGCTGAAGATGACCGGCGGAAGGCTCTGCCGCGTCACCTATGCCGCCAAATCCGGCCAGCGCTTCACCGGGCCCGGCAAGGTGCTGAGCGAAAACGGCGAAATCCCGCTGGAAAAAGTGACCATGCAGTCGATCCGCGCCTGGTTCAAGGCGCATCCGGATCGCGTCGACGAGATCCTCTGGCAGAACCGCTCCTACATTTTCTTCCGCGAGGCGGCGGTCGACGATGCCGGGCTCGGCCCGATCGCCGCCGCCAAGGTGCCGCTGACGGCGGGCCGCTCGATCGCCGTCGACCGGCTGCTCCACACATTCGGCACGCCCTTCTATATCGACGCGCCGTCGCTGACCGCCTTCGACGCAAAACCGTTCCGGCGGCTGATGATCGCGCAGGACACCGGCTCGGCCATCACCGGTCCGGCCCGCGGCGACCTGTTCGCCGGCTCGGGTGACGCCGCCGGCGAGATCGCCGGCGTCGTGCGCAATGCCGCCGAGTTTTATGCGCTGCTCCCGAGAGCGCTCGTTTCGGGTGCGGTGCCATGACCCGCCGCATCGACAGGCTGAGCGAGGACGATCGCGTCCTGTGGAACCTGGTGGCGCGCACGGCCAAGCCGCTGAAGGGTAAGGCCGCCATTGTCATTCCGGACATCGTTGTCGACCCAAAGCCAACGCCCGTACCTGCTGTCGGCAGTCCGGTCGTCGCCGCGAAACCGAAGACGCAGCATGTTTCGCATGCGCTCGACGAACCGACGCTGGACAAGCTGAAGAAGGGCCGGCTGCCGATCGAAGGCCGCGTCGATTTGCACGGCATGACCCAGGACGAGGCCTATTCGCTGTTGTTTGCGTTCCTGCACCGGGCGCATGCCGGCGGCATCCGCTATGTGCTGGTCATCACCGGCAAGGGCTCCTCGTCGGGCGGCGACGGCGTGCTGCGACGCTCCGTGCCCGCCTGGCTGTCGACGCCCGCCTTCCGGCCGCTGGTTTCCAGCCACGATCACGCCGCCCGCAACCATGGCGGTTCGGGCGCGCTCTATGTGCGCTTGCGGCGGGTGCGCGCGTGAGGGCGCGGCCATGAAGATGGTGCCATGACGCCGTTTGGCGAAAAGCTGCGCGCACTGCGCAACGAGCGCGGCCTCAGCCAGAAGGCGATGGCCGAGGCCATCGGCGTCAGCGCCGCCTATCTGTCGGCCCTGGAGCATGGCCGCCGCGGCGCGCCGACCTGGACGCTGATCCAGAAGATCATCGGTTATTTCAACGTCATCTGGGACGATGCCGAGGAGCTTGCCCGCCTTGCCGAGGCCTCGCATCCGCGCGTCAGGATCGACACGTCGGGTCTTTCGCCAGCCGCCACCGAGCTGGCCAATCTTCTGGCCGAAAACATCGAGAAGCTGGACGAAGCCGAGCTTCGCCGCATCACCGCATCGATCCGCGCAGCACTTGGTCGGCGGGTGTAGTACGCAATTTACGCCAAGGGGACGCGCGTTCACCCGCGCTGGCGCCGACGTTCGCTTCACCTGAACAGATGCCCGCCGGCGGACAGCCAGCGGGCAGCTGTGGTGAGATCATTTCTTGCCGGCCTGGCCGCCATTGTCTCCACGGCCATTATCGCCACGGTCATGGTCGTGGCCATTGTTTCCGCCGCCCAGGCAGTTCGAGTCGCCGGCACCGCAACAGCGGCCGCTCCACAGATCGTTGGTCGACGTACTGGCGCAGCTGGTGACGGTCTGATCGGCCAGAGCAGGCCCGGCCAGCGCCGACATCGCGACGGCGGCGAGAAAGGTCGTACGCAGAAAGGCAGTCATTTGAAATCTCCACGGTTGGTTTACGGCCGTGTGTCGCCGGCCGGGAGGAAATGGTTCACGGAGACTGCGGAATATGTCGGAGGCGGTGCGTGGCCAGCCGTAGTCACATTGAGGGGCGGCGCTGCCCCTCATCCGCCTGCCGGCACCTTCTCCCCGTATAGTGACGGGGAGAAGAGAGATGGCCGCCGCGTTAGCGCCCATTCTGCAGCGTCGATGATTGGCGAAAATATCGATGACGGCGTCTTTCTCCCCGTTACTATACGGGAGAAATGCCCGGCAGGGCAATGAGGGGCGGCGCCGACCTACGATAGCTGTGAGGCGCTTGACGCGGCGTGCTTCGAACGCGTCCCGCCTGCCTTTACTGGACCGCGCCGACCAAAACCTGCTGGCCATCGCGGATCGAGACCCAGCGGCCGGTGTTGTCGATCGCCTGGCGCTTGAGGAAGCGGTAGCCGGTCTCATCCCACGAGCGGACCTTGTCGGTGAGATTGTCGAGGACGTAATCGCCCTTGTCGGTGCGCACCGTCAGCACCGCATGGCCCTCGCCGTCCGGCTTGCGCACGACGGTCATCAGGAGATCGGCGAGCGATATACCCATGCGATAGAGGTCGCGGCGCTTCTCCAGGACATAATCCTCGCAGTCGCCGAGGCCGTTATCCGGATAGGCCCAGACTTCATCCTTGCCGTAGATGTCGTAGTCGCTCAGAGGCTTGACGGCGGCATTCACCTTGGCGGTGACGCTGGTCAGCTTGCGCCAGAGCGCATCGGTCATCCTGGCTGGCGCGAGGCTGCGCGGCCGGATCGAGCATTCGCCGGGATTGGACTTGCAGAAATCGTAATGTCCGATCGGTTGAGACGTCATCCCGCCGGTCGCCATCGCCCCCGCAGCCGACGCCGGTCCCGCCCAGCATCCCGAAATCGCCAGCCCTGCGACTGCGCACAAGCGCAGCGTCCGTGCCATCGGTGAGGAAATCATTGTCCCCGTTCGCCCCTTGTTGTTAACGAAACGTTAAGAGCGATTTACAGTCCGTGTCAATTATGACTGTGGTCCGATTGATGGCATGGTTACTTTCACCATCCTGACAGCGGCCATTGTGCAACAGGACCATCCGGGCACGCCGGACGGTCCTGTTGCGCGGTTCGGTTGCGCGTCTCACTTCTGGTTGCGTCAGCTCTTGGCGGAGCGCACCAGCCTCGGCTTTGCGGCAACGCGGTTCTGGCGGCCATAGCTGGTGATGAAGTCGGCGATGCGCGGCACGATCTCGGAGCGGAAGCGCGAACCGTTGAAGACGCCGTAATGGCCGACCGCCGGCTGCATATAATGGGCGTGCCTGTCGGCCGGGATGTTGACGCACAGATCGTGCGCGGCCTGGGTCTGGCCGAGGCCGGAGATGTCGTCATTCTCGCCCTCGACGGTGAACAGTGCGACATTGCGGATCGCCGAGGTGTCGACCAGCTCGCCGCGATGCATCATCTCGCCCTTGGGCAGAGCGTGGCGCACGAACACGGTGTCGACGGTCTGCAGGTAGAATTCCGCCGTTAGGTCCATCACCGCCAGGTACTCGTCGTAGAAATCGCGGTGCTTCTCGGCATTGTCGCCGTCATGCTTGACCAGATGCATGAAGAAGTCCTTGTGGGCGATGATGTGGCGGTCGAGGTTCATGCTCATGAAGCCCGACAGCTGCAGGAAGCCCGGATAGACCTCGCGGCCGAAGCCCGGCACCGGCCAGGGCGCCCGCATGATGACGTTGTCGCGGAACCAGCCGATGCCCTTTTCCTCGGCCAGCAGATTGACCGCGGTCGGATTGCGGCGGGTGTCGATCGGACCGCCCATCAGCGTCATGGTCGAGGGCACGAAGGGGTCGCCGCGCTTTTCCATCAGCGCCACCGCCGCCAGCACCGGCACCGAAGGCTGGCAGACCGCCATGACATGGGTGTCCGGGCCTAGCGCATGGAACATGTCGATGATGTAGTCGATATAGTCGTCGAGGTCGAAGCTGCCGGCGGCCAGCGGCACCATGCGGGCGTCGACCCAGTCGGTGATGTGCACGTCGGCATGCGGCAGCATCGCTTCGACCGTGCCGCGCAGCAGCGTCGCGTAATGGCCCGACATCGGCGCCACGATCAAAAGCTTCGGATCGGGCTTGCGTCCGGCGGGGACAGCCCGCTCGAAACGGACCAGGTTGCAGAACGGCTTCGACCAGACGGTCTTTTCGGTGACCTCGACGCTTTTCCAGTCGACCACGGTCTTAGCCAGCTCGAACTTTGGCTTGCCGTAGCGGCGCGTGGTGCGCTCGAACAATTCGGCGGTCGCCGCGACCGAGCGCCCAAAGGACGTGTGCGAGATCGGGTTGAGCGGATTGATGTAGAACATCCGCACCGCATCGGCATAGAAGCGGGCGGGCTGCAGCGCCGCATGGTTCATTTCATAGAGCTGGTAGAACATCAAGAACCCCGCTGCTGCATGCGACCGAAGGGACGACGAGCAGCGCCGAGCCTTGAATCTCTCGCGGCGAGGTTAACAACATATTGTTGCGATGCAATACGTCAATTGGTCTGACAAATGGTTCTTTTGTCCAAGGCCTTGAAAATCCGCCTTGAATGGCCGAGCCGGCTCACTGTGCGTTGCGATGTGTGTAGGAAATGTGTCCGGCCCTCTAGCCTGACATATCGGACATTTTAGACGCGGGCCATGCAGACGGAAGTGTGGCCCGAGCCGATGAAGCCAAGCTGGCTGGCGGCGCCCTTCGACAGGTCGAGCACACGGCCCTTGATGAAAGGACCGCGATCGTTGATGCGCACGACGACGCTGCGGCCATTGTTCTTGTTGGTCACCTTCAGCTTGGTGCCGAAGGGCAAGGTGCGGTGCGCGGCGGTCATCGCCGAGGGGTTCATGCGCTCGCCGGAGGCCGTGCGGGAGTGCAGCGCGTACCAGGAGGCACGGCCGCACTGGGCGGCTGCGGAGGAGGTGGAGGCGCCGACCATCAGGCCAGCCGCTACCGTTACCGCAACAAGCGCGGTTTGCTTGGTTTTCATCATGTTGGGGGAATGGCTCCGTTTAGACAGACCCCAGCCGTTAAGGAACGATTAAGGCACCAAATGCGGCAATCATCTGTCGGTTCCGTGGCGGAAGCACACGTTTGGAGTCGGCGGGAAACAGTTTGTCATGAGTCTTCCCGCATCGGGCCGCGTATCTGTGATGAACATCACGCCGCTTCCCAGCCAGTTCTGGCAAGATCGAGCGTTAATAAGCAAGTAGAGATGGACGCGATCGGATCGCTTCCTTTTGGCTCTTTCATTGCCGCAGTGACGCTGTTGACGATCGACTTGGCAAGGGAATTCCGCCGATGCGGTTGATGAGGAATTTGCTGGCGCTGATCGTGCTCGCCATCGGCCTGCTGTGGTCGCTGCAAGGCATCGGTCTTGTGCCGGGAAGCTTCATGACCGGCCAGTCGCAATGGCTCTGTATCGGTCTCCTCACCATGCTGGTCGGCTTGCTCGGTCTGGGCTGGGCAAACCGCTCGCGCATCTGACTGGGCCGCCTGCGGCTTCGCCCACTGGCACGACATCAAACGCGACCTTTGCCGCCGCTGATGACCATGACCGTCGGCAAGGCTGGCGCCGTGCGTCCGGCTGGACGGACGGCGCCCGATAGAGTCAGGCAGCCTTTGCCGCCGGCTTGGCCGCCTTGACGTGGGTCACGCTACGGCGTCCGTCGACGCTGATCGGCACATCGCCGTCGACGGTGGCACGGCGCACGATCCGTTGCTGGCTTCCATAGTCATTCACCGCATAATGCTGGGTGGCGCGATTGTCCCAGATCGCGACGTCGCCGGCCTGCCACCGCCACCGCACGGTATTTTCGGGGGTGGTCACATAGGCCTGGAACAACTCGTAGAGTTTTGCGGAGTCGCTCTTGGATAGGCCGACAAACCGCTGGACGAAATTGCCGAGCAGCAGCGAGCGTTCCCCGGTTTCCGGATGCACGCGCACGACGGGGTGCTCGGTCTCGTAGACGGTCGAGGTGAAGACCTCCTCGAAATGTTTCCTTTCCTCGGCGGAAGCGCGAGGACGCACGGCTGCGTAGTCGTAGGCGTTGCTGTGAATGGCCCAGAGATTGTCCGCCAGCAGTTTGAGCGGCGCCGGCAGGCTTTCATATGCGGCATGGGTGTTCGACCAGATCGTATCGCCTCCGGCCGGAGGAATGACGACGCCGCGAAGCACGGAGAATTTCGGATAGGCGTCCACGAAGGTCACGTCCGTGTGCCATTGGTCCGCGCGACCGCCGCCGCGGCTCGAATCCAGATTGAGGATCGAAGCGGTGCCCGCAATCGGCCCTTGCGTCGGATGAGGCACAAGATCCCCCAGGCGCCGCGCGAACAGTTCATGCTCGGAATCATCGAGATGCTGCTGGCCGCGGAAGAAGATGACCTTGTGCTGCAAAAGAAGCTGATTGATCGATGCTATGGTGGCATCCGACAGGTTTCCACCGAGGCGAATGCCTCTGATCTCCGCTCCCACGCGGGCGGTTAGCGGAACAGCGTCGGTCGCAGGAATGATCTGGTCGGTAGGGGCCGGGTTGCTCATGGGAATCTCCTCGTTTCTGTTTGGGGGAAGGCAGGTCGACTGAGGTTGATCACTGGGACCAACATTGCCAGGCCCAGTAAAAGCCTTCGTCGCGCGGCGGCAGGCGGTCGTGCTCGGCATCGAGCTGCACGGGTGCCGGCGTTCTGGGTTGGCGTTCAGGCTCCCTCGTCCAGGCGAGCAGCCAGTTGCCGAAATGGGCAAACAGCATGGCGGTGGAATGGGTCATCGTCATTCTCTCCTGCTTCGGTTATTCCCGTCCCGCCCAGGGAACGAGCCCGCGCTCGATCCGGCGGATGATGAATTCCAGCACGAAGGCGATTGCAGCGATCACCAAAATCCCCATCACCACGACGTCGGTGACCAGGAACTGGGCGGCCGACTGGATCATGAAGCCGAGGCCGCGCGTCGCTGCCACCAGTTCCGCGGCGACCAGCGTCGACCAGCCGGCGCCGAGCGCGATACGCAGCCCGGTCAGGATCGAGGGCAGCGCGCTGGGCAGGATCACATGGCGGACAAGCTGGAAGCGGCTGGCGCCGAGCGAGCGCGCCGCATTGATGCGCTCCTGCGAGACGCCGCGCACGCCTGACGCCGTCGACAGCGCCACCGGCGCCAGCATTGCAATGGTGATCACCAGGATCTTCGACGGTTCGCCGATGCCGAACCAGATAATGACCAGCGGCAGATAGGCGAGCGGCGGGATCGGCCGCAGGAATTCCAGCAGCGGATCGAAGATGCCGCGCCCGATGGTGCTGATGCCGATGGCGAGCCCGACGGGAACGCCGACGAGAAGCGCGGCGATCAGCGCTGCGAACACGCGGCCCAGGCTGGCGACGACGTGTTGGGCGAGCGTCGCGTCGACGAAGCCGTCACGGGCGACGACGACGAACTTGTTCCATACGGCGAAAGGCGATGGAAGAAAGACCGGCGACACCAGCTGCAGGCGGGCCGACAGCGCCCATGCCGCGAGCACCGCCAGGATGGTGATGGCGCTGACTGCGCGTGCCGAAATCCCGCGCCGTTTCGGGCGTGGCCGCGACCACGGCACCGACAGCGCGCTGCTTTCGTCGGTCCTTGTGGTCGGCCGTTCGCTGTAAGAGGTAACGCTCACGCCGCCTCTCCTTCGAAGATCGCGTCGGTCAGTTCGCCACGCGCCGCCGCGAAGGCGGGATCGGCCTTGATGCTGCGAATGGCCTCCCCGGCCGAGTAGCGCCGGCTGAAGCCGATCTCGAAAATCTGCACCACGCGGCCCGGCACGGGCGCCAGCACGACGATGCGGGTGGCCAGGACCAGCGCCTCCTCGATGCCGTGCGTGACCATCAGCACGCCGACTTGGGCCGCCGCCCACAGATCGAGCAGCGTCGTCTGCATGCGTTCGCGCGTCAGCGCGTCCAGCGCACCGAGTGGTTCGTCGAGCAGCAGGAATTCGGGTTCGGCGGCGAGTGCGCGGGCCAGGCCGACGCGCTGGCGCATGCCGCCGGAAAGCTCCCAGATGCGCTTGTCGCCGGCACCATCGAGCTTGACCAGTCTGAGCAGCTCGTCCGCGCGCTGTGCCCGCTCACCTGACGGCACGCCGCGCAGCCTGAGAGCAAAAGCGACGTTCTCTCGCGCGGTCAGCCACGGGAACAGCGCATCGTTCTGGAACACCACGGCGCGGTCCGGGCCAGGTGCCGTGATCGGTCGGCCCGCGATGCTGGCGCTGCCGCGCACCGGCTCGACCAGCCCGGCGGCGACGTTGAGCAGCGAGGTCTTGCCGCAGCCGGAGCGGCCGACCAGCACGACGAAATCGCCCTTGGCGACGTTGATCGAGACACGCTCGACGGCTGGCGCTGCCTGGCCTTCGTAGTGCACCGAGACCTTATCAAGCACGAGTTGAGGCATGGTCCCTCGCAGTAGGTTCTACAAATCCACCTGCCCGAGACCACTCCTCGTCAGCGGTCCGGGCAGGCAGCACGCGTCGCGCGTCAGTTCGAGGCCAGCGCCTCGCTGACATATTTCGACGACACGTATTTCGAGTAGTCGGGCAGCACGGCGTCGATCTTGCCCTGCTCCTTGAGGAAGGCCGATGCCGCCTCGATCGCCTTGACCGTGCCGCCGCCGAGGAATTTGGCGGAGGCCTGCTCCTCAAGCGTCGGGAAGACGTAACCCTTGAGCAATTGCGGCACCTCTTCCAGCTTGGCGCCGGTGATCTTGGCGATCTTAGCTGCCTGCGGCGACGAAACCGACCAGGCGTCGGGCTTGGCCAGGAACTCGGCATAGGCGGCGCCCGTCACCTTGACGAAGTCGCGCACCGCTTCCGGGTGCTTTTCGGCAAAGTCGGTGCGCACGATCCAGGCATCGAAGGTCGGCGCGCCCCAGGCTGCAACCTGCGAGGAATCCAGCACCACTTTGCCGGTGGTCTTGATCTGGCCGAGCGCCGGATCCCAGACATAGGCCGCGTCGATGTCGCCGCGCGTAAAGGCGGCGGCGATCTCCGGCGGCCTGAGATTGAGGACCTCGACCGACTTCGGATCGACGCCTTCATGCTTCAGCGCGGCCAGCAGGCTGTAATGCGTTGTCGAGACGAACGGCACCGCCACCTTCTTGCCGGCAAGGTCGGCGATGTTCTTAATGCCGGCGCCGTTGCGGGCGACCAGCGCTTCGGATTCGCCGATCAGGCCGACGACGAAGATGGTCTGGATCGGCAGCTCGCGGCTGGCCGCGGCCGCCAGCGGGCTCGATCCGACATAGCCGATATCGACCGAGCCGGAGGCGACCGCTGCGATGACATCGGCGCCGGAATCAAATTTCCGCCAGTCGATCGCGGCCTTGGTGGCCTTCTCATAGGCGCCGTCGGTCTGCGGCACTTTCGAGGGTTCGACCACGGTCTGGTAGCCGATGGTGATTTTGAGGTCGTCGGCAGAGGCCGGGCCGAGGAATGCGGCGCCGGCAAGTGCCGCCGACGAGAGCAGGATGATGCGTCGTGAAATGATCGACATGATGGGCTCCATGAAAAGGCGAAAAACTGGATTGCCTTTTCATAGTCCGCTAATTCTATCGTTCTTGTAGAGTTAAATCCTTCCAACCAGGACGGGTTGAGTGGAAAAAAGCCACTGGTGATAGGCTAGCGAAGCGCAAAGCGCGGCTGCCACGGGCGCGACCGCGGCAGATGGCACACTGGACCGTCAAGACTGGCCGAAGCGTCCGAGTTCGTCATCCTAGGGCGGAGCGACGCGAAGCGGAGCGCAGACCCCTGGGATCCATGCCGTGACACCAAGGCGTCGCCACGGTGCCGGACTTTCTTTGATGCCCGGAAGGGCGGAGGAGCAGCCTTCATTCCGCGTCGCTGCATTCTTCGGCCGCCGTCACGGCATGGCAACTGTGTTCATGCGAATGCGGTTTTGTCTCGAATGATGGCGTTGAGAGTGATCAGAAGTTTTCTGGCGACAGCGACGATGGCGAGTTTCTTTGATCCGGAGCGAGCCGCGAGTGCAGCATAGAAGGCTTTGAAG
>NZ_JBWLUZ010000049.1:0-22152 GCF_057784325.1 Mesorhizobium sp. CNPSo 4689 | reverse complement strand
TCCGGCGCCGCATCGATCTGGTCATAGCGCTTGTATTCGCCAAAATACTTCGTGATCGCCGCCGTCAGCGACGTCTTGCCATGATCGACGTGGCCGATCGTGCCGATGTTCACATGAGGCTTAGTGCGCTCGAATTTACCTTTTGCCATGTGATGTCTCCATTCCTGCTCGCCCGTGCGGGCCTTGAATTAAGTTACCGCTGCAACTCGTTGGAGTTACGCGTATTTTTTCTGGACTTCCTGGGCGACCGCGGTCGGGACCGGCTCATAGTGGTCGAACTGCATCGTGTAGGCCGCGCGGCCCTGGCTCATCGAGCGCAAATTGTCGACGTACTTGAACATGTTGGCGAGCGGCACCATCGCGTTGATGACCACCGCCACGCCACGCGCTTCCTGGCCCTGGATCTGGCCGCGACGGCCGTTCAGATCGCCAATGACGCTGCCGACGTAGTCTTCAGGCGTCACCACCTCGACCTTCATGATCGGCTCAAGCAACTGCACACCAAGCTTGGGCGCCGCTTCACGGAAGCAGGCACGGCCGGCGATTTCGAAGGCGAGCACCGAGGAGTCGACATCGTGGTAAGCGCCATCGATGAGCGTCGCTTTGACGCCGATCATCGGGAAGCCGGCGAACGGGCCGGACGTCATCACGCTGTTGATGCCCTTTTCGACACCGGGGATGTATTCCTTCGGAACGGCACCGCCGACGATCTTTGATTCGAACTCGAATTCGCTGCTTTCCGGATTCGGCTCGAACAGGAGCTTGACGCGGGCGAACTGGCCGGTACCGCCGGTCTGCTTCTTGTGCGTGTAGTCCTGCTCGTGCTTGCGGGTGATCGTCTCGCGATAGGCCACCTGCGGCGCGCCGACATTGGCCTCGACCTTGAACTCGCGACGCATGCGGTCGACGATGATGTCGAGGTGGAGCTCGCCCATGCCGGAGATGATGGTCTGGCCGCTTTCCTCGTCAGTCTTGACGCGGAAGGACGGATCCTCGGCGGCCAGGCGGTGAAGAGCGAGGCCCATCTTTTCCTGGTCGTTCTTGGTCTTCGGCTCGATGGCGATCTGGATGACCGGATCGGGGAATTCCATGCGCTCGAGGATGACCGGATGCAGCGGATCACTGAGCGTGTCGCCGGTGGTCGTGTCCTTGAGGCCGGCCAGGGCGACGATGTCGCCGGCAAAAGCCTCTTCGACGTCGGCGCGCGAGTTCGCATGCATCTGCAGCATGCGGCCGATGCGCTCCTTCTTGCCCTTGACGGTGTTGTCGAGCGAGACGCCCTTGGTCAGCTTGCCCGAATAGATGCGGGCAAAGGTCAGCGAACCGACGAACGGGTCGTTCATGATCTTGAAGGCGAGCATCGACAGCGGCTCATTGTCGTCGGCGTGACGCTCGATCTCGGCGTCGGTCTTGGCGTCGACACCCTTGATGGCGGGAACATCAGCCGGCGACGGCAGGTATTCGACGACGGCGTCGAGCAGCGGCTGCACGCCCTTGTTCTTGAAGGCCGAGCCGCAGAACATCGGGTAGAACTTGACCGCGATCGTGCCCTTGCGGATCAGCGAGCGGATCTCGTCATTCGACGGCATCTTGCCTTCGAGGTAATTCTCGAGCGCCGTCTCGTCCATTTCGACGGCGGCTTCGATCATCTTCTCGCGGTATTCTTCGGCACGAGCCTTGAGGTCGGCCGGGATCTCGACGACGTCCCAGGCAGCGCCCAGCGTTTCGTCGCGCCAGACCAGTGCGTTCATCTCGACGAGGTCGACGACACCCTTGAACTCGGTCTCGGCGCCGATCGGCAGCTGCATGACGACAGCCTGCGCACCGAGGCGCGAGCCGATCATCTCGACCGAGCGGTAGAAGTCGGCGCCGATCTTGTCCATCTTGTTGCAGAAGATCATGCGCGGAACGCGATACTTGTCGGCCTGGCGCCAGACGGTTTCCGTCTGCGGCTCCACGCCGGCATTGGCGTCGAGCAGCGCGATGGCGCCGTCGAGCACGCGCAGCGAACGTTCGACCTCGATGGTGAAGTCGACGTGGCCGGGGGTGTCGATGATGTTGAAGCGGTACATCTTGCCGTCACGACCCTTCCAGAAGGTCGTGGTCGCGGCGGACGTGATCGTGATGCCGCGTTCCTGCTCCTGCTCCATCCAGTCCATGGTGGCAGCGCCGTCATGGACTTCGCCGATCTTGTGCGACTTGCCCGTGTAATAGAGGACGCGCTCGGTGGTCGTCGTCTTGCCGGCGTCGATATGCGCCATGATACCGAAATTGCGGTAGTCTTCGATTTTGTATTCGCGGGCCATGGGGGGTGCCTCTCAGTCTCGTTCGCGCTTTACCAGCGATAGTGCGCGAAAGCGCGGTTGGCTTCTGCCATCTTATGGGTGTCTTCACGCTTCTTGACGGCGGTGCCGCGGTTGTTGGCCGCGTCCATCAGTTCGCCCGAGAGGCGGTCGATCATGGTCGTCTCGTTGCGGTTGCGGGCAGCCGCGATCAGCCAGCGGATGGCCAGCGCCTGGCGGCGCTCGGGGCGCACATCGACCGGAACCTGGTAGGTGGCACCACCGACGCGACGCGAACGCACTTCCACATGCGGCGCGACATTGTCGAGCGCCTGATGGAAGACGGTGACCGGCTCCTGCTTGGTTTTCGACTGGACCTGGTCGAGCGCGGCGTAGACGATGGTCTCGGCAACCGACTTCTTGCCGTCATACATGACGGCGTTCATGAACTTGGTGACGATCAGATCGCCGAACTTCGGGTCCGGATTGATCTCACGCTTTTCTGCACTGTGACGACGGGACATGGCTGTTGTCTCTCAATCTCAAGGCACGGCGCAGTCAAAAAAAGCGCCGAAGCCGGAAAACCTTACTTCGGACGCTTGGCACCGTATTTCGAACGGCGCTGCTTGCGGTTCTTCACACCCTGCGTGTCGAGCACGCCGCGAATGATATGATAGCGGACGCCCGGAAGGTCCTTCACGCGGCCGCCGCGGATCATGACCACGGAGTGCTCCTGAAGGTTGTGGCCTTCGCCGGGGATGTAGCCGATCACTTCGAAACCATTGGTCAGACGGATCTTGGCCACCTTGCGCAGAGCCGAGTTCGGCTTCTTCGGCGTCGTGGTGTAGACGCGCGTGCAGACGCCCCGCTTCTGCGGGTTCTGCTGCATGGCCGGGACCTTGTTGCGCTTCACCGGCGCCAGGCGCGGCTTGCGGATCAGCTGGTTGACGGTAGGCATTAAACCCTCTTGTCTCTCAATTCCGTGTCTTGCCCGGTCAGGGCCGCTCAAAGCGTCGTTTCCATACGCAAATTCGGGCCACAAACCGCGCCTCGCGGTCCTGCCCGAACAAATTGCAGAGGAAGCGGAAACCGCTTCATGCGCGCCGGAAATGTCTTTTCGCTCGTAAAACGAACCCTGTTTGAGGCAAACTCCAAAGCGTGTCGCTTCGGAAGGGAGAGCCTCACATCGGTTCTGACTGGGCGGCTTCTACTCGCAAGCCCGATGGCCGTCAACCCCGCGCCACCAAATATTGCGGCTTGGCAGCCATGCGAAAAGCGCATGTAATTTTCTTTCGCAATTTTGCAAGGGCGAGGAAGAAAGTGACCGGCTTTTGGCTGTTGTCAGCCCGGCCTTCATGCCAAAAGGCGGCATGGGCAGTGCAAATCCTCGCGCGCCCGGTCTCTAGAGGAATCAGCCCGTGAACGACAATGAGGAGCGCCCGGTCACCATCATCACCGGCCGCGTCTGGAAGAAGAAGGGCGGCAAGCCGGAGGGCGTCCATGTGATGCTGGTCGCGCCCGACGACGATTCGGCAGTGCGCCGCGCGCTCGAATCGCTCGCCGCCGAGGGCTATGCCGAAGCCGAGCTTGACCAGATCGGTGACATGGACGGCATTCCCGACGACGAGCCGCATCTGTCGGCCTATCAGGGCGCGCTCGAAGGCGAAGTATCGATCGTCACCTTCGACGTGGCAATCTGACCGAGAGAATCGGCGGCTCCTTGCCCTCGTCAACGAGCCCGCCTCGCCCGGCTTGCCCGACACCGGTTCTCTGCTAAGAACCAGGCGAAATTCCAATCTGCGGAGTCCCCATGCCTTCGAACAATGGTCCCATCAAGCTCGGCATCGTCGGCGTCGGAAAGATCGTCCGCGACCAGCACCTCCCGGCCCTGGCGAAAGACGGAGAGTATCATCTCGTCGCCGCCGCCAGCCGGCACGGCAAGGTCGACGGCATTCCGAATTTCCATGACATCGAAGCGATGCTCGATGCGGTGCCTGAACTCGAGGCCGTCTCGCTCTGCATGCCGCCGCAATTCCGCTATGACGCCGCGCGCAAGGCGCTGATGGCGAAGAAGCATGTCTTCCTGGAGAAGCCGCCTGGCGCCACGGTCAGCGAGGTCGAGGATCTGAAGACGCTGGCGGCGGCAAACGGCGTCTCGCTGTTCGCCAGCTGGCATTCGCGCTATGCGCCGGCGGTGGAAGCCGCGCGCGCTTTCCTCGCATCGGCCAGCATCAAGTCGGCCGCCATCAACTGGAAGGAAGACGTGCGCCGCTGGCACCCGAACCAGGAATGGATCTGGGCGCCGGGCGGCTTCGGCGTCTTCGATCCCGGCATCAACGCGCTGTCGATCGTGACCCACATCCTGCCGGCAATGTTCATCACCTCTGCCGTCCTCGATTTTCCGGAAAACCGCGCCGCTCCTGTCGCTGCACACGTCACCTTCCGCACCTCGAACGGATTGCCGGTGACGATGGAACTCGACTGGCTCCAGACCGGCCCGCAAAGCTGGGACATACTGGCCGAAACGGACAAGGGCAAAATGGTGCTTTCCGGCGGCGGCTCGAAGCTCGCCATCGACGGCAAGGTCGTTCACGAAGAGCCGGAGGCGGAGTATCCGATGCTCTACAGGCGCTTCGCCGAGATCGTGCGCGCCGGCGTCTCCGACGTCGATCTGGCGCCTCTGCAGCATGTCGCCGACGCCTTCATGCTCGGCAAGCGCAACGTGGTGGAAGCATTCTTCGATTGAGAGCGTCGTCTGCCGTTTTGCGGATCTGGCCCGCTTAGCCGTCAGTCAACGATCGCAATGGCAAAGCCGTCATAGCCCTTGGCGCCGACCGTCTGGATGGCGGTGCCGTCCAGGCGCTTGTCGCCACCGATGAACGAGAACGCAGCACGGGCGCCTTCGACATTGGCGTCGCGGCCGTCCTCATCGAGCACCGCGCCGTCGCGGATGACGTTGTCGCAGACGATGACTGTCCCCGGCCTCGAAAGACGCATGGCCCAGGACAGATAGTTCGGGTTGTTCGGCTTGTCGGCATCGATGAAGATGAGATCGAACGGCCCGGCATTCTCGGCACCCAGTGCCGCAATCGATTGCAGCGCCGGCCCGACCCGCAACTCCACCCTGTCCGACACCCCTGCCCGGTCAAAGTTCGACCGCGCGACACTGGCGTGGTGCGGATCGAGTTCGAGCGTTACGATCCTCCCGTCCGAAGGCAGCCCGCGCGCCATCCAGATCGTCGAGTAGCCGCCCAGCGTGCCGATCTCGAGGATTCTCTTCGCCCCCTGCATGCGCGCCAGCAGCGAGAGCAGCTTGCCTTGCGCCGGAGAGACATCGATGGCCGGCAGGCCCTGATCGTGGTTCGCCGCCAGAACGGAATCAAGGACTGGGTCCGGTTCAAACAGGGAGGCGACGATGTAGTCGTCGACGGCCCTCCAGCTCTTCTTGTTGCTCATCGTTTCTTCTCCGATCGGATGTGGAAACCAAAACGCGAAAAAGGGGCCGCTTGGGCCCCCTTTTCCTTCTTCTCTTCTTTCCGCGCTTACTGCGCGGCGGTGACCATGTCGGTCAGCATCGGCTCGGCGACCTCGACACCCGAGGCCTTGCGGCGCTCGTCGATGATCAGCTCGTCGCGCGAGGTGGCGATGCGCCGGATCTGGCTCATCGTGCCACCGGTGCCAGCCGGGATCAGACGGCCGACGATGACGTTTTCCTTCAGGCCCTGCAGCATGTCGGTCTTGCCGGCAACCGCTGCTTCGGTGAGCACCCTCGTCGTCTCCTGGAAGGAGGCGGCCGAGATGAAGGACGGCGTCTGCAGCGAGGCCTTGGTGATGCCGAGCAGCACTGGCTGGCCTTCGGCGGGCTTCTTGCCGTCCTCGATCAGCCGCTCGTTGACCTCTTCCAGCTCGATCACGTCGACGTGGTCGCCCGGAATGTAGGTCGAGTCGCCCTGCGTGGTGATCTCGACCTTCTGCAGCATCTGGCGAACGATCACCTCGATGTGCTTGTCGTTGATCGACACGCCCTGCAGGCGGTAGACCTCCTGGATCTCGTTGACGAGGTAGGACGCAAGCGCCTCCACGCCCTTGATCGCCAGGATGTCGTGCGGCGCCGGATTGCCGTCGAGGATGTAGTCGCCCTTCTCGATGACGTCGCCGTCCTGGAGATGGAACGGCTTGCCCTTCGGGATCAGGTATTCGACCGGCTCAAGCGTCGAGTCATGCGGCTCGATGATGATGCGGCGCTTGTTCTTGTAGTCGCGGCCGAAGCGGACCGTGCCGTCGATCTCGGCGATGATGGCGTGGTCCTTCGGACGGCGTGCCTCGAACAGTTCGGCAACACGCGGCAGACCGCCGGTGATGTCCTTGGTCTTGGCGCTTTCCATCGGGATACGCGCCAGCACGTCGCCGGGCCGGACATGCGCGCCCGGCTCGACCGAAAGGATCGCCTCGACCGAGAGCAGGAAGCGGGCGTCGCCGCCCTTCGACAGCTTGCCGACCTTGCCCTTGGTGTCATGCACGACGATCGCCGGCTTGAGGTCGTTGCCGCGTGGCGTCGAACGCCAGTCGATGACCTCGCGCTTGGTGATACCGGTCGACTCGTCGGCCGTTTCCTGGACGGAAATGCCGTCGACCAGATCCTCGAACTGCACCTTGCCCTCGATTTCGGTGAGGATCGGGCGGGTATAAGGATCCCACTCGGCGATACGCTGGCCGCGCTTCACCTTGTCGCCATCGTCCACGAAGATGCGCGAACCGTAGGTGACCCGGTGCGTGGCGCGCTCCTTGCCGGCTTCGTCGAGGATCAGCACCGCCATGTTGCGGCCCATGACCATCTGCTGGCCGTCGGAGTTGCGCACCACGTTGCGGTTGCGGATCTCGACCTTGCCCTCATACGAGGCTTCAAGGAACGAGCTGTCCACCACCTGCGCGGTACCGCCCATGTGGAAGGTACGCATGGTGAGCTGGGTGCCCGGCTCGCCGATCGACTGCGCCGCGATGACGCCGACGGCTTCGCCCTGGTTGACCGGGGTGCCGCGGGCAAGATCGCGTCCGTAGCAGACCGCGCAGACGCCGATCCTGACCTCGCAGGTCAGTGCCGAACGGATGCGGACCGACTGCACGCCGGCCTTTTCGATCTGTTCCACGTCACGCTCGTCCATCAGCGTTCCGGCCTTGACCAGAACCTCGCCCGACACCGGATGGTTGATGTCATCGAGCGCCGTACGGCCCAGCACGCGCTGGCCGACAGAAGCGACGACCTGGCCGGCATCGACGATCGGCTGCATGGTGAGGCCCTTGTCGGTGCCGCAGTCGACCGAATTGACGATGCAATCCTGCGCCACGTCGACCAGACGACGGGTGAGGTAACCCGAGTTCGCCGTCTTCAAGGCAGTGTCGGCCAGACCCTTGCGGGCGCCGTGGGTCGAGTTGAAATACTCGAGCACGGTCAGGCCTTCCTTGAAGTTCGAGATGATCGGCGTCTCGATGATTTCACCCGACGGCTTGGCCATCAGGCCGCGCATGCCGGCGAGCTGGCGCATCTGGGTGGGCGAGCCACGCGCACCCGAATGCGACATCATGTAGATCGAGTTCATCGGCTTCTGGCGGCCGTTGTCCTCGAACTCGACCGCCTTGATGCGGGCCATCATCTCGTCGGCGACCTTTTCCGAGCACTTGGCCCAGGCGTCGACGACCTTGTTGTACTTCTCGCCCTGCGTGATCAGGCCGTCATTGTACTGCTGCTCGTATTCCTTGGCCAAAGCCTCGGTGTCGGACACCAGCTTGATCTTGGCGTCCGGGATCAGCATGTCGTCCTTGCCGAACGAGATGCCGGCGCGGCAGGCGTGGCTG
This sequence comes from Mesorhizobium sp. CNPSo 4689, assembly GCF_057784325.1. NCBI lineage: Bacteria > Pseudomonadati > Pseudomonadota > Alphaproteobacteria > Hyphomicrobiales > Phyllobacteriaceae > Mesorhizobium > Mesorhizobium sp. CNPSo 4689. The sequence continues at coordinate 14,017 of NZ_JBWLUZ010000049.1, read as the reverse complement.
AAGCCGAGAGCCATGATGCGGTCGCAGAAAATGACCGTCTCCTTCTGACCGCAATGGCGGTAGACGGTGTCGATCATCTTGGAGATGTTCTTCTTGGTCATTTCCTGGTTGGCGGTCTCGTACGGCACGTTGACGTTCTTCGGCAGCAGTTCGCCGATGATCATGCGGCCAGGCGTGGTGTCGTGGATCTTCGACACGACCTTGCCTTCGGCGTCGACCGTGCGGAAGCGACCCTTGATCTTGGCGTGCAGCGTCACCGCCTTGGTTTCCAGCGCGTGCTGGAGTTCACCCATGTCGGCAAACACCATGCCTTCGCCCGGCTCGTTCTGGTTGACGATCGAGAGATAGTAGAGACCGAGAACCATGTCCTGCGACGGCACGATAATCGGCGCGCCGGAAGCCGGGTGCAGGATGTTGTTGGTCGACATCATCAGCACGCGGGCTTCAAGCTGCGCTTCCAGCGACAGCGGCACGTGGACCGCCATCTGGTCGCCGTCGAAGTCGGCGTTAAAGGCCGTGCAAACCAGCGGATGCAGCTGGATCGCCTTGCCTTCGATCAGGATCGGCTCGAACGCCTGGATGCCGAGGCGGTGCAGCGTCGGCGCACGGTTCAACAGCACCGGATGCTCGCGGATGACCTCATCGAGGATATCCCAGACCTCCGGACGCTCCTTCTCGACCAGCTTCTTGGCCTGCTTGACGGTCGAGGAGAAACCCTTGGCGTCGAGGCGGGCGTAGATGAACGGCTTGAACAGTTCGAGCGCCATCTTCTTCGGCAGGCCGCACTGGTGCAGCTTGAGCTCCGGACCGGTCACGATGACCGAGCGGCCCGAATAGTCGACGCGCTTGCCGAGCAGGTTCTGGCGGAACCGGCCCTGCTTGCCCTTCAGCATGTCGGACAGCGACTTCAGCGGACGCTTGTTGGCGCCGGTGATGACGCGGCCGCGACGGCCGTTGTCGAATAGCGCGTCGACGGCTTCCTGCAGCATGCGCTTTTCATTGCGCACGATGATGCCAGGGGCGCGCAGCTCGATCAGCCGCTTCAGGCGGTTGTTGCGGTTGATGACGCGGCGATAGAGGTCGTTCAAATCGGACGTGGCGAAACGGCCGCCGTCCAGCGGGACGAGCGGGCGCAGGTCCGGCGGGATCACCGGAACCACCTTCATGATCATCCATTCCGGACGGTTACCGGACTCCATGAAGTTCTCGACGACCTTGAGCCGCTTCAGATACTTCTTCTGCTTGAGCTCGGAAGTGGTCGAAGCCAGCTCCGAACGCAGGTCGCCGGCGATCTTCTCCAGGTCCATGCCGGCGAGAAGGTCATGAATGGCCTCGGCTCCGATCATGGCGGTGAACGAATCCTCGCCATACTCGTCGACGGCGATCATGTACTCTTCCTCGCTGAGCAGCTGGTGCTCCTTCAGCGCGGTGAGGCCTGGCTCGGTGACGATGTAGTTCTCGAAGTAGAGGACGCGTTCGATGTCCTTCAGGGTCATGTCGAGCAGCGTGCCGATGCGCGACGGCAGCGACTTCAGGAACCAGATATGGGCGACGGGCGCGGCGAGCTCGATATGGCCCATGCGCTCGCGACGAACGCGCGACAGCGTGACTTCGACGCCGCACTTTTCGCAGATGACGCCCTTGTACTTCATGCGCTTGTACTTGCCGCACAGGCACTCATAGTCCTTGATCGGGCCGAAGATGCGCGCACAGAACAGGCCGTCGCGCTCCGGCTTGAAGGTGCGGTAGTTGATGGTCTCCGGCTTCTTGATCTCGCCGAACGACCAGGACAGAATCTTCTCAGGGCTGGCGAGCGAAATCCGGATGGAATCGAACACCTGCGCCGGCGCCTGGGGATTGAAGAGATTCATGACCTCTTGGTTCATGCCGTTCTCCTTTTCGGGGTCCTCGAAAACCCCTTGCATCTAGCGCGGGCCGAATGCCCGCTGAGTGGTCGGCCCACCGGCCGAAGAATTGGGTAGGCGCGCCGCGGCTTTCCGCGGCACGCCATTTGCCTTACTCGGCCGCGTCGGGCAGCCGGACAGGGTTGTCGTCGAGCTTGGTATTCTCCAGCTCGACATTGAGGCCGAGAGACCGCATTTCCTTGACGAGAACGTTGAAGCTCTCGGGAATGCCGGCCTCGAACGTGTCGTCGCCTCTGACGATCGCCTCGTAGACCTTGGTGCGGCCGGCGACGTCGTCCGACTTCACCGTCAGCATTTCCTGCAGCGTGTAGGCGGCGCCGTACGCTTCGAGCGCCCAGACCTCCATTTCGCCGAAGCGCTGGCCGCCGAACTGCGCCTTGCCGCCCAGCGGCTGCTGGGTGACGAGCGAGTACGGTCCGATCGAACGCGCGTGGATCTTGTCGTCCACCAGGTGGTGAAGCTTGAGCATGTAGATGTAGCCCATCGTCACCTTGCGATCGAACGGCTCGCCGGTGCGTCCGTCATAGAGCTGCGACTGACCGCTGGTGTGCAGGCCCGCCTGCTCCAGCATGACGTTGATGTCGGCCTCATGCGCGCCGTCGAACACCGGCGTCGCGATGGAGACGCCGCGGCGCATCTGCTCGCTGAGGCGAACGACGCTCTCGTCGTCATACTCGCGGACCGGCTCGTTGCGGTCGTTGGCCGGCATGAAGCTTTCGAGCGTCTTGCGCAGCGGCTTGATGTCACCGCCCGCCTTGTACGCGTCGATCAGCTCGCCGATCTTCTTGCCCATGCCAGCGCATGCCCAGCCCAGATGCGTTTCCAGGATCTGGCCGACATTCATGCGGCTCGGCACACCCAGCGGGTTGAGCACGATATCGGCATGCGTGCCGTCCTCGAGGAAAGGCATGTCCTCGACCGGAACGATGCGCGACACGACACCCTTGTTGCCGTGCCGGCCGGCCATCTTGTCGCCGGGCTGCATCTTGCGCTTCACGGCCACGAAGACCTTGACCATCTTCATGACGCCCGGAGGCATTTCGTCGCCGCGCTGCACCTTTTCGACCTTGTCCATGAAGCGCTGCTCAAGCGCCTTCTTGGAATCGTCGTACTGGCCGCGCAGCGCTTCCAGTTCGCTCTGGAGCTTTTCGTTCTCCACCGCGAACTGCCACCACTGCGAACGCGGATACTCGTCGAGCGTATCCTTCGACAGCTTCGAGCCCTTCTTGAAGCCCTTCGGCCCGGCAATCGCATCCTTGCCGACGAGCATGTCGGACAGGCGCGAATAGACGTTGCGGTCGAGGATCGCCTGCTCGTCGTCGCGGTCCTTGGCCAGGCGCTCGATCTCCTCGCGCTCGATCGCCATGGCGCGTTCGTCCTTCTCGACGCCGTGGCGGTTGAAGACGCGAACTTCGACGACGGTGCCGAAGGTGCCCGGAGGCATGCGCATGGAGGTGTCGCGAACGTCCGAGGCCTTTTCGCCGAAGATGGCGCGCAGGAGCTTTTCTTCCGGCGTCATCGGGCTTTCGCCCTTCGGCGTGATCTTGCCGACCAGGATGTCGCCCGGCTGCACTTCCGCGCCGATATAGACGATGCCGGCTTCGTCGAGGTTCTTCAGCGCTTCTTCCGAGACGTTCGGAATGTCGCGCGTGATTTCCTCCGGCCCGAGCTTGGTGTCACGCGCCATGACCTCGAACTCCTCGATGTGGATCGAGGTGAAGACGTCGTCGGCGACGATGCGCTCGGAGAGCAGGATCGAGTCCTCGTAGTTGTAGCCGTTCCACGGCATGAACGCGACCAGCACGTTGCGGCCGAGCGCCAGATCGCCGAGCTCGGTCGAGGGACCGTCAGCGATGATGTCACCCTTGTTGACGCGGTCGCCCATGCGCACCAGCGGACGCTGGTTGATGCAGGTGTTCTGGTTCGAACGCTGGAACTTCATCAGCCGGTAGATGTCGACGCCGGACTTGCCGGGATCGAGATCTTCCGTGGCGCGGATGACGATACGCGTCGCGTCCACCTGGTCGACGATGCCGCCGCGGCGGGCGCCGATGGCGGCGCCCGAGTCACGGGCAACGATCGGCTCCATGCCGGTACCGACGAACGGCGCCTCGGCGCGCACCAGCGGCACGGCCTGACGCTGCATGTTCGAGCCCATCAGCGCGCGGTTGGCGTCGTCGTTCTCGAGGAACGGGATCAGCGCCGCGGCCACCGACACCATCTGCTTCGGCGAGACGTCCATCAGGTCGACGTTTTCGCGCGGCGCCATCATCACTTCGCCGGCGTTACGGCAAATGACGAATTCGTCTACGAAACCGCCATTCTTGTCGAGCTCGGCATTGGCCTGCGCGACATGGTGCTTGGCTTCTTCCATCGCCGACAGATAGACGACCTCATTGGTCAGCTTGCCGCTGACGATCTTGCGGTACGGGCTCTCGATGAAGCCGTACTTGTTGACGCGCGCGAAGGTCGCCAGCGAGTTGATCAGACCGATATTCGGGCCTTCCGGCGTCTCGATCGGGCAGATGCGGCCGTAATGCGTCGGGTGCACGTCGCGCACCTCGAAGCCGGCGCGCTCGCGGGTCAGACCGCCCGGTCCAAGCGCCGAGAGACGGCGCTTGTGGGTGATCTCCGACAGCGGGTTGGTCTGGTCCATGAACTGCGACAGCTGCGAGGAACCGAAGAACTCGCGCACGGCAGCAGCCGCCGGCTTGGCGTTGATCAGATCCTGCGGCATCACCGTGTCGATCTCGATCGAGGACATGCGTTCCTTGATCGCGCGCTCCATGCGCAGCAGGCCGACGCGGTACTGGTTCTCCATCAACTCGCCGACCGAGCGCACGCGGCGGTTGCCGAGATTGTCGATGTCGTCAATCTCGCCCTTGCCGTCGCGCAGTTCGACCAGCGTCTTGACCACGGCCAGGATGTCGTCCTTGCGCAGCACGCGCACGGTGTCCTCGGCCTTGAGCTCGAGGCGCATGTTCATCTTGACGCGGCCGACGGCCGACAGGTCGTAGCGCTCACTGTCGAAGAACAGCGAGTTGAACATGGCTTCGGCGGTCTCGAGCGTCGGTGGCTCGCCGGGGCGCATGACACGATAAATGTCGAACAGCGCGTCCTGGCGGCTCTCGTTCTTGTCGACGTTGAGCGTGTTGCGGATATAGGCGCCGACATTGACGTGGTCGATGTCGAGAACCTGGATCTCATGCTCACCGGTGCCGAGCAGCACCTTCAGCGTCTTGTCGTCGATCTCGTCGCCGGCCTCGAGGAAGATCTCGCCGGTGCCGTAGTTGACGATGTCCTCGGCCAGATAGTTGCCGAGCAGGTCCTCGTCGGTCGCCTTGATCGCCTTGAGACCCTTTTCGCCAAGCGCTCTGGCCTGGCGGGCGGTGATCTTCTTGCCTTGCTCGACGACGATCTCGCCGGTGTCGGCATCGACAAGGTCGCCGACGGCCTTGAGACCACGGAAACGCTCGACGTTGAACGGAATGCGCCAGTGGTCGCCGGCGCGCTTGTAGGTGATCTTGTTGTAGAAGGTCGACAGGATCTCTTCGCCGTCCATGCCGAGCGCCATCAAGAGCGACGTCACCGGGATCTTGCGGCGGCGGTCGATACGGGCGTGCACGACGTCCTTCGAATCGAACTCGATGTCGAGCCACGAACCGCGATAGGGGATGACGCGCGCGGCAAACAGAAGCTTGCCCGACGAGTGCGACTTGCCCTTGTCATGGTCGAAGAAGACGCCCGGCGAACGGTGCATCTGCGAGACGATGACACGTTCGGTGCCGTTGACGATGAAGGTGCCGTTCAAGGTCATGAGCGGCATGTCGCCCATATAGACGTCCTGCTCCTTGATATCCTTGATCGACTTCGCGCCGGTATCCTCGTCGATATCGAACACGATGAGGCGCAGCGTCACCTTCAGCGGCGCGGCATAGGTCAGGTCGCGCTGACGGCATTCGTCAACGTCGAATTTCGGTCCTTCGAACTCGTACTTCACGAACTCCAGCATCGAGGAGCCGGAAAAATCGGAAATCGGGAAGACCGACTTGAAAACAGCCTGCAGTCCCTCGTCCGGACGCCCGCCCTTGGGCTCGTCCACCATCAGGAACTGGTCATAGGATGCCTTTTGAACCTCGATCAGGTTCGGCATCTCCGCAACTTCCGGGATCTTTCCGAAGAACTTGCGTACGCGTCTGCGGCCATTGAAAGTCTGGGTCTGGGCCATCGTCGCTCCTTAGCTCTAAACTCGGGACGAGCCTCGCCGCGGCTCGCCTTGCATTCCGGGCCGCCTTGGCGGCAGCCCCTGTCTGTTGTCCCGCCACCTGTCGGCGGCCGGGCTAGAACGGGAGAAAACCCGTTTCCTGAAGGCCGGTTTCGGCCCTCAGGAAAGAGGTTCTCATACGTCTCGCGTTACGCAGCCTCCCTTCACGCCAAGGGAGTGGCGGACGGCGCGAGGCCGCCCGCCGGTATTCAACGCTTACTTCAGGTCGACCTTGGCGCCGGCTGCTTCCAGCTGGGCCTTGAACTTGTCCGCGTCGGCCTTGGAAACGCCTTCCTTGACCGGCTTCGGAGCCGCCTCGACCAGATCCTTGGCTTCCTTGAGGCCAAGACCGGTGATGGCGCGGACTTCCTTGATGACGTTGATCTTCTGGGCGCCGGCGTCGGTGAGGACGACGTCGAATTCGGTCTTTTCCTCGACCGGAGCAGCAGCGGCGGCAGCACCACCGGCAGCGGCAACCGCAACCGGAGCAGCAGCCGAAACGCCCCACTTTTCTTCCAGAAGCTTCGACAGCTCGGCCGCCTCGAGGACGGTCAGCTTCGAAAGGTCGTCTACGATCTTTGCGAGATCAGCCATTGTTGTATTCCTTCATAAGGTTCGAACGTGTGTTTGTGATAGCGAGGAACGGCCTCATGCCGCCTCGTCCTTCCGGGCGTAAGCGCCGATGACACGCGCGACCGAAGCCGCGGGCGCATTGACGATCTGGGCGATCCGGGTTGCCGGCGTGGCGATCATGCCAACCAGCCTGGCGCGCAGCTCGTCGAGCGACGGAAGTGTGGCGAGTGCCTTCACACCGTCGGCGTTGAGCGAGGTGGTGCCCATTGCGCCGCCGAGAATGATCAACTTGTCATTCCCCTTGGCGAAATCGGACGCGACCTTCGGCGCCGCAATCGGATCCTCCGAATAGGCGATCAGCGTCTGTCCCTTGAACAGGTCGATGATCGATGCGGAGTCCGTGCCCTGAAGAGCGATTTTGGCGAGACGGTTCTTCGCGACTTTGACGGTGCCACCGGCGGCGCGCATTTTCGACCGAAGGTCGTTCATTTGCGCGACGGTGATACCGGCGTAGTGGGCCACGACGACTGAACCAGCGCTTGTAAACGCATCATTCAGGCCCGTGACGAGTTCGCGTTTTTCCGCTCTGTCCACTGCCTATCTCCAGTTGACCCCAATCCTGTTAACGGGAACATTCCCATTCACGAGGACAGGCGTCGGGTTGCCTTTTGCCGGCCGGGCCATCCAGTAACGGATCTCCCGAACGACGCTCGAGGATCCTGCCCCCTTTCGCCACACCAACCGGCAAGCCGGGTGATGCGCAGACAAAAGGCAAACACGGTTCGAACCTTTCATTGGAGCACTTGCTCCGTTGTCGGGTCTTCACCCGTCTCATGCAGGCCCACATGAATTAAGGCCCCCCTTTTCAAACCAAGGCTCGGGCCGCCTGCAATCTCGGACAGGATGTCCGGAAGCCTCTCGACTTCCGGTACCGGGCCGCCAACAGGTCGGAGGCCCGGAATTCTTTTCGGATCAGCTCTTTAGCGGCCGATCAGGATAATTCGTATCAGGACGCTGCAAGCGTCGAGACGTCGAGCTTGAGGCCCGGGCCCATCGTCGAGGTGACCGACACCTTCTTGACGTAGTTGCCCTTGGCACCAGTCGGCTTGGCCTTGGTCACCGCATCGGCGAAGGCCCGCACATTCTCTTCCAGCGCCTTGACGTCGAACGAGACCTTGCCAACACCGGCCTGGACGATGCCGGCCTTCTCGACGCGGAACTCGACCGCACCACCTTTGGATGCCTTGACGGCGGCGGCGACATCGGTGGTCACCGTGCCGACCTTCGGGTTCGGCATCATGCCGCGCGGGCCGAGCACCTTACCGAGACGGCCGACCAGCGGCATCATGTCTGGCGTGGCGATGCAGCGATCGAAGTCGATCGTGCCCTTCTGGACGATCTCGACCAGATCCTCGGCGCCAACGACATCGGCGCCGGCGGCCTTGGCTTCCTCGGCCTTGTCGCCACGTGCGAACACGGCGACGCGGACAGAGCGGCCGGTGCCGTTCGGCAAATTGACCACGCCGCGGACCATCTGGTCGGCATGGCGCGGGTCGACGCCGAGGTTCATCGCGACTTCGATGGTCTCGTCGAACTTCACCGAAGACCGCTCCTTGAGCAGCTTCAGCGCTTCACCGAGCGCATAGGCCTTGTTGGGGTCGATGCCTTCGCGGGTCTTCGATACACGCTTTGCAATCTTTGCCATGATCTCAGCCCACCACTTCCAGGCCCATCGAACGGGCGGAGCCTTCGACCATGCGCATGGCGGCTTCGACGTCGTTCGCGTTAAGGTCCTTCATCTTCTGCTCGGCGATGGCGCGCACCTTGTCGCGGCCGATCGTGCCGGCCTTGACCTTGCCCGGCTCCTTCGAGCCCGACTTGAGGTTCGCGGCCTTCTTCAGGAAGTAGCTCACCGGCGGCGTCTTCATGACGAAGGTGAACGACTTGTCCTGGTAGTAGGTGATGACCACCGGAATCGGCGATCCCTTTTCCATTTCCTGGGTCTGCGCGTTGAACGCCTTGCAGAACTCCATGATGTTGATGCCGCGCTGACCAAGCGCCGGGCCGATCGGGGGCGACGGCGTAGCCGAGCCCGCGGCAACCTGGAGCTTGAGCTGGCCTGCAACTTTCTTAGCCATCTCTCTTCCTGCCTTTTCTCATGCCGGCCCCACTATCGGGGAAACACCGGCGGTTGCAGTCTGGTGGTGCGGTTCCCGCGGCCGGCTAAGCCGCGTTCGCCTCCCACCCGTTCATGGCCGCGCGAGATTCCGCGCCGCCTACCCTGCCGCCATCAGGCGCCAGGGAATTCGGATCAGCCCTTTTCGACCTGTCCGAATTCCAGATCGACGGGCACCGCACGCCCGAAGATCGAAACTTCCACCTTGAGCCGCGCCCGCTCCTCGTCCACTTCCTGGACGAAGCCGTTGAACGACGCGAACGGACCGTCCGACACGCGGATCGCCTCGCCGATCTCGAAAGTGACCGACGGCTTCGGCCGCTCGACGCCTTCCTGCACCTGGTTCAGGATGCGCTGCGCCTCGGTCTCGGTGATCGGCACCGGCTTGGAGTCACCAAGGAATCCGGTGACCTTCGGGGTGTTCTTGACCAGCGAAAACACCGCGTCGGTCAAATTGGCCTTCAACAGCACATAGCCCGGAAAGAACTTGCGCTCGGCATCGACCTTGCGGCCGCGGCGTATCTCGACGACTTTCTCGGTCGGCACCACGATCTGTTCGATATCCGCGGACAGGCCCTTCTGCTTGGCCTTGTTCTCGATGTCCTCGGCGACCTTTTTTTCAAAGTTCGAATAGGCGTGGACGATGTACCAGCGCGCAGTCATTTCACGACTTCTCCGTAATCGCCGGACTTAACGTCCAAGCCCCAGAATCCACTCGATCGCGTAGCCCATGGCCACGTCGGCGGTGAAGAAAAAGATCATCGCGATGACCGCGAACACCAGCACCATCACCGTCGAGATCATCGTTTCGCGCCGCGACGGCCAGGTCACCTTTGCGGTCTCCGCGCGAACCTGCTGGAGGAAGGTGAAAGGATTTGTGGTTTTCGAAGCCATATGCCGCTCTGTCTTCAAGACCCGTTGGCCGGGTCTCCTGGATGATCCCGCAGGCCGGGACATGCCGCCTGGGCTCATGTTGGCGCCGAATCAGCGCAACCATTTCGCCCATGCAAATCGGACGCGTAAAGCCGGCTTCCCAGCTCCACGCGTCGCGTGTCTGTTTCGTCTACATAAAACCGATTCTTGATCCACGCAAGTGGCAAGTGTCCGCTTTATGCCCAAACGCCGCATCGGAACCATCCAGTCGTTCCGTCCCGGCTATGAGCGCCTTATGCCCCAATCGCGCTAATATGGCAAGCCTGCCGCTGGTTTTCAAATGCGGAGGGCTCAAAGACCTCGAATCTGGCCATTTTGGGAAATGGCACGGGCAGCAGGGCTCGAACCTACGACCTGCGGTTTTGGAGACCGCCGCTCTACCAACTGAGCTATGCCCGTATCGCGGGCTGCTATTTCACAAAGCAGACGAGAACTCAAGTGCCGTTTTGAGGCGCGGCTATATCGGGCGACGATCGTCCCAGCACAAGGCTCAACGCCCAAGCGCAGATGAGGATTTCCAGCACGAAAGTCCAATGCAGGACAAAGCTGACGACCCAGTTGCCGTAGGTCGCCGGAACGGTCACGAGTTCGAAGGCATGACGATCGAACGGCATCAGCCACATGATTGGCGATGCCACCGTATCCAGCATCACGTGCAGCATGGCGCCGGCGAAAAAGACGGCGACGGACGCCAGGTGCGGCCAGCCCAGCAGCCTGATGACCGACAGGGCGACTATCCCGCTTGCCAACCAGAACAACGGCCAATGCGTGATGTAGGCGTGGTGGTGCGTGCGTCCGCCGTCGACAAGGTGGAAGTACAGCATATCGATGTCGGGGATGACGCTGCCGATCATCGCGGCGGTCATGAAGCAAGGCGTTTCGCGCCAGCTTTTTGGCGCGAAACGTCCCAGAATGTAGCCAGACGGCAGATGGGCAATCAGCATCGCAAAAAGGTTCCGACGGGTTGCGGACGCATGAATATCCCACCTGTTTGTGGCGTCATTTCCGCAGAAACTTGCAGGATTTCCGCAGCTTCCGGCGGCTCCGATCTCCCGTCGTTCCGCTCAGCCTCCGGCCGGCGGCTTGTACGGCCCGCCGGGCACGCCCCAGCCCCAGGCCGGCATAGGCTCTGTCTGCGGATCGCAGGTCTCGCCGAGGTTGGAATTCATCTTCGCCAGCCGCGACCCCCATTCGACATAGCCCATGAAAGCGGAGCGGAACTCGGGATCGTCCGGCAGGCCGACCTCGTCGGCGGCGTCGGCCAAAAGATTGATCCAGCGGCGGCGCTGCTCTTCGCTCAGATGCTTGCCGAGATGGTGCATCACCATCTCGCGATGACCACCATGCCTTTCGCTGTAGGTCTTCGGCCCGCCGAAAACCTCGCCGATGAAGGCCGCGACATGCGCGGGATGGTCCGGCGACATGTGCTTGAACACCGGGCCGATGACCGGGTCGCGCCCCACTTTGTCGTAGAAGGTCTGCGTCAGTCGGTTCAGCGCCTCCGCGCCGCCGGACCATTCGAACAATGTCGGGACGTCCTTGCTCATATCGATCCTCGCCTCTCGATCGCCGCGGACGATAGCGGAAACATCGAGCACGGCTCAACCTGCCTCGATGGCCAGTTCGGACGCCGTCGCGCTACAGACGGGCGGGCGCGTCGGCCTGGGCGTTGGGCGACGGCACCATGCGGCAGTTGTCAGGTTTCGGCGACGCTTTGCAGATCGTGGCGCCGGTCAGCGCGTCCACCGATTGCGGCCCGGTCGTCAGCCCGACCTTCAGCATCATGCCGGGTTCGAGCTGGCGCTCGACCGAGCGCCGCTCAATCGCTGTGAACAGGCCAGGACCGACGGCCATCTCCTCCAAATAAGTCTTGACCACCTGCTTCTGTCCCATCAGGTGCAGGCTAAGCCGCGCCTGGGGACCGACGAACCGTCTGGCACCGCCGGCAAGCATGAGCGCGCAAGCCGAATCGCACTCCGCGCCGGCATCGATGCTCAGCCCGGCATAGGCGCCGTCATCGGCCGGGCAGTCCGCCTTTGCCGGGTCACAGCCAACGAAATCGGTGCGGGCAACGGCGACGTCGAGCTTCTTTTCATGGATTAGTCGTCCAGCCGCCAGAGCGCTGAACAGGTCGCCTCCCCGTGAGCTGATCACCACAGGCAGCCGCCGGTTGCCAAGCGTGGCGAGCAACTGGCGCAGCTTCTGCGGGGTCTGAGGCGTAATCGCGCCTTCCGCCGAGATCCATTCCGGACAGTCGGGGTTGCAAAGCGGATTGCTGCCGCGAACCACGACAAAGCGCATATCCTGTTCACGCTGCGCGATCTCGGGTTGGGCCGGTGGAACCTCGGCAGGCTCGGACCCGGCCGTCGGGGCCTCGACCGTTGGGAGCGTCGGCGTCGCGGGTTTTGTTCGCCGGTATCTCCCGGCAGTTCGCGGGCAGCGGATTCGCGCTGCATATGGTTCCGGCAGTGAACAGGTCGACGGAATCCAGGCTGGTGACGAGGTTCATCCGAAGCATATTCTCCGGAACCAGCTGGTGGATGCCGCTGGCGGGCGTGTTCTTCATCGTTGTGAGCACGCCCTGGCCGACGCCCATCTCCTTCAGATAGGCCGCCAGCCTCTTCTCGACCGCCTTGCTCATCTCGTAGGTCTTGTAGCTGCCGGCGCTCTTGCGGCTGACGACCTTGGTGCCGATGATCTTCTTCTTGCCCTTCACCACGCGATAGGTGGTCCGGTATTGCAATTTCGTCTTGACGTAGGTGGTCGTGATCTGGTGGACGCCGAGAAAGGCCCATTGCCCTACCACACGGCGGACCCCGCCGGAAAACATCAGCGGACAGGCGGAATTGCAAATGGAGCCGTCGGCATAGGCGGTGCCAAAATAGCGGGCGCCCCTGCCGTCATTTTCGGTGCAGTCCTTCTCATCCGGCAGGCAGCCCTTGAACCGGGTCTTGCCGACGGCGATATCGAGCTTGTTCTTGCGGATCAGCCGGCCAAGCGCCAGCGCCGCATCGACATTCCCGCCGGGAGAATCGACGACAACAGGCAGCTTGCGGCCGCCAAGTTTCTTGAGCGCGCGCCTGAGCAGCGCCGGCGTGCCGGCTTCGATCGTGCCTTCCGCCGAGATCCATTCGGGACAGGTCGGCTCGCAACCCGGCGCATTGCTGCGCACGACGACAAACCGCATCGGCGGGCCAAGATCGGATTCTCTCGCATCAGCCGCTAACGCGGCATGCCCCATGACAAACAGAGACACCAGGCAAACCAGCCCTAGCGACCACCACGCCTGATTGTTCAAACGATGCCCTGGAACCACTTGCCGGCAAGCTCCCCAATGCAACCTATACTAGTTGCGGCAGCGGCGCTTGCAACAGCTTTGAAACGACGTGCAGCCCCTGTTCGGCCGGCTGTGGGCTGGAACCAAAAAGGGCGGCCCGAGGGACCGCCCTTCCTTCTCGATCCGGCGGGTGCCGGCGTCGATTACTCTTTGATGGTGACGACGATGCCGGCACCGACGGTGCGGCCGCCTTCACGGATGGCGAAGCGCAGCTTCTCTTCCATGGCGATCGGCACGATCAGCTCGACATCGACCGTGATGTTGTCGCCAGGCATCACCATCTCGGTGCCTTCCGGCAGCGACACGATGCCGGTCACGTCGGTGGTGCGGAAGTAGAACTGCGGACGGTAGTTGGTGAAGAACGGCGTGTGACGGCCACCTTCGTCCTTGGTCAGGATGTAGGCTTCGGCCACGAACTTCTTGTGCGGCTTCACCGTGCCCGGCTTGGCCAGGACCTGGCCGCGCTCGACGCCTTCACGATCAACGCCGCGCAGCAGCGCGCCGATGTTGTCGCCGGCCTGGCCCTGGTCGAGCAGCTTGCGGAACATTTCGACGCCCGTGCAGGTCGTCTTGGTGGTCGGACGGATGCCGACGATTTCCAGTTCCTCGCCGACCTTGACCACGCCGCGCTCGACGCGGCCGGTCACCACCGTGCCGCGGCCCGAGATCGAGAACACGTCTTCGATCGGCATCAGGAACGGCTTGTCCAGCGGACGAACCGGCGTCGGGATGTAGGCGTCGACCTGAGCCATCAGCTCGCGGATCGCGTCCTCGCCGATCTTCTTGTCGGAATCTTCCAGAGCCGCCAG
>NZ_JBWLUZ010000048.1:0-23911 GCF_057784325.1 Mesorhizobium sp. CNPSo 4689 | reverse complement strand
TGCGAGGCTTCCAGCGCCTGGCGCATCACCTTGGTGCTGCCGGTGCAGTCGAAGGTGTAGTCGGCGCCGCCGATCTGGTCGGCACCGCGCTTGGTCATGTTGACCAGATGCGGGACGATGTCGCCGTCGATCTCCTTCGGATTGACGAAATGCGTCATGCCGAATTTCTCGCCCCAGGCCTTCTTGTCGTTGTTCAAGTCGACGCCGATGATCATGTCGGCGCCAGCGAGCTTCAGGCCCTGGATGACGTTGAGGCCGATGCCGCCGAGGCCGAAGACGACGGCGGTGGCGCCTTGCTCGACCTTGGCCGTGTTGATGACCGCGCCGATGCCGGTGGTGACGCCGCAGCCGATGTAGCAGATCTTGTCGAAGGGGGCTTCGGGGTTGACCTTGGCCAGCGCGATCTCCGGCAGCACGGTGAAGTTGGAGAAGGTCGAGCAGCCCATATAGTGAAAAATCTTGTCCTTGCCGATCGAGAAGCGCGACGAGCCATCGGGCATGAAGCCTTGCCCCTGCGTGGCGCGGATCGCGGTGCACAGATTGGTTTTTCTCGACAGGCAGGACGGGCACTGCCGGCATTCCGGCGTATAGAGCGGAATGACATGGTCGCCCTTCTTGACCGAGGTGACGCCCTTGCCGACATCGACGACGATGCCGGCACCCTCATGGCCGAGGATGGCTGGAAACAGGCCTTCGGGATCAGCGCCCGACAGCGTGAACTCATCGGTATGGCAGATGCCGGTCGCCTTGATCTCGACCAGCACCTCGCCATCGCGCGGACCATCGAGGTCGACCTCCATGATCTCCAGCGGCTTTCCGGCGGCGACAGCGACAGCGGCGCGCGTTTTCATGTGTGTTCTCCAATTTCGACGACATCGGCCTGCGAACGACAGGCCGGTTCTTCACGGCTCACGATACGCCGGCCGCCTGCGCGAGCTTCACCTTGTGCCAGGCGATGATGTCCATCAGTTCCGGCGAGAACGCGTCATAGGCGGGAATCCCCGCCTCCGCCAGCGAGCCGCGCACGCTGGCCATGCTGGTCGCCGGCATCCCGGTTTCGACGAGCGAAGACACAAAGGCCGCGAACTCGATCTTCGGCTGGCGCTCATCCGTCGCCAGTTCGGGATGCACGAATTCGAGGCCATAGAAATGGTGATCCGGATCGGACACCTTGCCGACCATATGCGTCCCGCAGGACCTGCAGCGGTGGCGTTCGATTTTCTGCGTGGCGTCCACGGCCTCGAGCTTGTCGCCATGCGCCTTCACCTCGACGCAGCCCGCCGGCACGACCGCGATCTGCGCGAAGGCGGCACCGGCAGGCTTCCAGCATTTCGAACAGCCGCACAGGTGATTGTGCGCCACGGCCTGATCCACCGCGATCTCCACCGGCTCGCTGGCACATTTGCAGCGCGCAGTGAACGCGCCGACCGGCGCAGCCGATATATCCCGCTCGACGGCCGGGTGCAGCTCGACCGTCTCGCCGCGCAACGCTTCCGCGCGTGCCTTCAGCGCGCGGTTCAAGTCGTGATAGGCCGTTCGCAGGTTGGTATCGATGCTGGGCCAGCGCTCGTCAGCCATCGGACCGTCGAATATCTCGTTGTGGCGTACCCGCGTGCCGCCATTCTCGGTCGGCTCCAGGATGAAAATGTGTTCCGCGCTGAACACGCCGCCAGGCGCCTGGCTCAGCCAGCGAAGTTCCCGCGCGCCCACGATGCGGGTGATGGTCGGCGTGACCTCGCGCTCGGGGACATTGGGCTGGCGCAGCGTTCCGACGACGCGCTGACCGACGGTCGTGCGCCCGCGCAACGCCGGCAGGGCGGGGTTCCATTCGGGGTAACGCCCGATGTCGTCCAGCACGGCCCACACGGTCTGCGGCGGCGCGTCGATGACGATCTCGGTTTCAAGCAAGCGCATGGGGCATCCTCATTCGTGGAGCAGATGTGTTGGCGTGCGGCAGTGCGCTAATGCGCTGCCGCCGCGGCGGCGTCGCCGAGGTAGGCGCTCATGACCTTTGGATCTTTGAGCAGGTTTGGCGCCGTGTCTTCGCCGACGAACCTTCCGGTCTCGATGAGGTAGCCGCGATCGGCGGTCTTGAGGCTCAGCCGCGCGTTCTGCTCGACAAGCAGGATGCCGAAGCCTTCGCCGGCGATGGCGGCCAATGACTTGAACAGCTCTTTGGACAGCAGCGGCGACAGTCCGAGAGAGGGCTCGTCCAGCATCAGGATGTCCGGTTTGGACATCAGCGCCCTGCCGATCGCGACCATCTGCTGTTCGCCGCCGGACATGGTCTGCACCAGTTGGCGAGGGCGTTCGGCAAGCCGGGGGAACAGGCCGTAGACGAAATCAAGCATCTTGCCCGCACCGGCTTTCGCGCGCCTGGCATGGCTTCCAAGCCGCAAATTCTCCACCACGGTGAGTTCGCCAAAGATGCCGCGGCCTTCCGGAACCAGCGCGATCCCCTCCTCCACCATCAGATGGGCGTCGAGTTTCGTGACATGCTTGCCGTTCATGACGATGCTTGTGCCGGGCTCCGTCCCGACAAGCCCGGCGACGGCGCCGAGGAAGCTGGACTTTCCAGCGCCGTTGGCGCCCAGGACAACGCAAATCTCGCCCTTGGAAACGCGCGCGGACACACCTTCGAGCGCGACGTGCCTTCCGTAGCGGACACCGAGATTGGACACCTCAAGCATCGTCGTCTCCCAGATAGGCGCGGACGACCTCCGGGTCGGCCAAGACATCGGCCGACCTGCCATCGGCGATCTTCGTGCCGGAATTCATGACCACGCAGCGTGAACAAAGCGAACGGATGGCATCCATCACGTGCTCGACCATGATGATCGTTCGGCCCTGGGCGCTGATCTCGCGGATGAGTTCTATGCCGACCCTCAACTCGCTCGGGTTGAGGCCGGCGAGCCATTCGTCGAGCAGCAGGACATGAGGGTTCCCCGCAAGGGCACGGGCGAGCTCGATCCTCTTCTGGTCGATATAGGTCATCGCCGCGACGGGAACCTCCTCGCGGCCTTTCAACCCGACCCGCTCCAGCAGATCGCGGGCGAGCGCAAGCGCCTCGGCGCCCCAGAGCCTGTTGTGCCCGAAGACAGCGCCGGCGACGACGTTCTCCAGCGCGCTCATCGACGGCAGGACGCGCACCAGCTGGAAGGTTCGGGCGACCCCGATGCGGGCGATCTTGTGGGCCGGACGCCCGGCGATGGGCTGACCGGACAGCAGGATATTGCCCGACGTCGGCGATAGCGCCCCCGATATGAGGTTGAGCATCGTGGTCTTGCCCGAGCCGTTCGGGCCGATCAGTCCCAACAGTTCGCCCTTGGCGACTTCGAAACTTACGTCGTTGACGGCGACAAGGCCGCCGAAGGCTTTGCGTATCCGATTGATGGTCAGGAGAGGAACGTTCATCTGCCCTCCTCGACAGTCGTCGTCAGCAAGCTCTTGTCGGTTGGGCGACGGCGGAACAGGCTTTCCAGCTGTCCCGTGACGCCGTCGGGAAGCACATAGACGATCGCCAGAAATGCGAGTCCCATGATCACCGCCGTCTGGTTCGGGAAGTGGCCCGAGATGAAGTCCATCACCACGGTGAAAGGAACGACGCCGACCAGGGGTCCCCAAAGCCGGCGCGTGCCGCCGAGCAGCGCCATGATGACGACGAGGAAGGACGTCATCGGATTGAACGCCGCATCTGGTGTGATGTAGCTGTAGCGGGGCGCCATGATCGCGCCGGCCACGGCAATGAAGGCCCCTGAAACGGCGAAGAGGATGATCCTGGCGCGAGCGGTGTCGACGCCGACATGACGCGCCACGGCTTCGTCATTGCCGATGATGCGCAAGGCCAGGCCGAGCCTGGATCTGTTGATGAGCCAGCCGGTCAGAAAGACGACAACCGTCAGCGCAAGCAGCATCCAGTAGAGATGCGTCTCGGTGAAATCGGTGAAGACGTAGAGCCCGATCGTGCCGCCGAAATTGGTCTGCACCCAGGTCACGATCTGGCCGAGGAGTTCGGCAAGGCCGAGGGTGAAGATCACGAAATAGACCCCTGAGAGCCTGAGGGTCGCCAATCCGACCAGCGTGGCCAGCAAGGCGCCGGCGACGACCGCGATGAGGATGAGCGCAGGGAAAGGCAGGACGTCGATGAAGATCGCGACCGAATAGGTTCCAACCCCGAAGAAGGCGGCGCTCGCCAGCGAGACAAGATGCGTCGGCCCGGAAAAGAGCGCCCAGGCCGTGCATATGGCGGCATAGAGCATGATGTTGACGCTGAGCGACAGCCAGAACCCCTCGGTCACCAGGGGGAGGAAGGCCAGCACGGCCGCGCCGGCAAGGCCGGCGCCAAGAGCCAGGAGCTCGTTGCGCGGGATGTTCATCATGCCGGCCGCTTTCCGAAGATGCCCTGCGGCCGGAACAGCAGAACGACGATGAAGAGGGCGTAGTTTGATGCCAGCGTCAGTCCGGGATCGAGCAGGCTGGCGACAATCGTCTCGGTCACGCCCAGGACGAGAGCGGCAAGAACCGCGCCGCGCACGTCGCCGACACCGCCCATGATCACGATGATCAGCGCCTTCATGGTGAAGATCACGCCCATAGACGTGTTGAACGTGTAGAAGGTCGACAGCAGTGTACCAGCGCAGGCCGTGATCGCTCCTCCGAGCGCAAAGGCGAAGGCCGCGGTCTTGCGCACGTCGATCGCCACGAGCCTCGCCGCGCGCGGATCGACGGCGACGGCGCGAACCGCCGTGCCGCGGTCGGTGCGATAGAGGAAGACGTAGAGTGCCGTGGCGATCACGGCGGCGGCGACAAAGGCCACGACGCGGTTCAGGCCGAACGAGTCGCCCATGATCGAGAAGGGCTGGGCGAGGAACTCGTAGTTGAAGTAGGACCCGCCGAATGCCTGCAGCATCAGCCCCTGGAACAGGAACAGCAGTCCGAAGGTCGCCAGGATCGAATCGACCTCGAGCATGCCGCGATTCCTGGCCCGCTTCACCAGTGGCTGCATCAGCCAGGTGTAGATCAGCCAGTTGACGACGAAGGCGCCGGGGCCGATCACCAGCAGGCCCAGCAGCGGATTGATCCCGAAGCCCGTATACAGCCAGAAGGTGACGAAGCACGCGGCAACGAGCGTCTCGCCATTGGCGAGGTTCATGATCCGCGCCACGCCGTACTGGAGCGTGAGCCCGAGCGCGATGAGCGTATAGGTGCCCCCAAGGAGCAAGCCTGTCAGCAGGATGAGCATTGTACTCTCGCAGTCACGGGCCCGGCGTCACAAGGACGCCAGGCCCCTGGGGAGGATCGGATCAGTTGCTGGGCCAGGCGGGCTTGAGCACCGGCGGCTGCGCGCCCTGGAGGTTGCCGGTCGCCCTGACGCCATGCACGACGCCATCGCTCCACTGGCCGACCGTCCAGTTGTTGTTGTTGATGTTGTTGTCGAAGTGGACATCGCCGATGACGGTCTTGAACGTGCCCGACTGGATTTCCTTGTTGAGCGCTTGCTTGTCCAGGCTGCCGACGTGCTCGACGGCCTGCTGCAGGATCTCCAGGCTGGCATAGGCCACCGGGCTCGCCCACCAGTCGGCTTCCTGACCCGTCACCGCGAGGTGCTCCTTGCGGTAGGCCTGGAAGACGGGATCGCTCGCATTGACGCCGCCCATGATCAGGATGCCGTTGGCCGCGGCGCCAAAGCGCTTTCCGTATCCGTCGAGATTGCCGCCGACGCTGACGAAGAACGCCTTGACGTCGAACTTCTGCAGTTGCGCCTGCTCGGTGAGAGCGAAGCTGTCCGGTGGATAGGAATAGGCGACGAAGGCGTCGGGGTTGGCCGCCTTGGCGCCGGCGATCACCGGAGCGACGTCCTGGTTCCCAAGCGGATAGGAGGTCTCGTAGACGATATCGAAGCCGGCCTGCTTGAGCGCGGGCTTGCCGGTCTTGATCATCTCGAGGCCGAAGGCATCGGAAACGTTGACCACTGCGACGCGGTTGCCGATCTTGCCACCGTCGCGCAGATCCTTGAGCGTGCCGACGATGCCGTCGGCGATGCCCTGCGCCGGGCCGAGCAGCCAGAAGGTGTTCGGCCAGCGCTTGACGAATTGATCGAGATCGTTGGCATTGCCGGTGGAGACGATCTGCGGGTAGCCATATTTCGCGATCAGCGGAGCGGTCGCGAGATTGAGGCCTGTCGAATAGGGCGGGATGATCAGGTCGACCTGGTCCTGGGTGGCCAGACGCTGGATGTTCTTGACCGCCTCTTCCGGCGACGACTTGTCGTCATATTCGACGATCTCGATCGGCCTCATCTGATCGCCGACCTTGAGGCCACCGGCCTTGTTCACCTTCTCGGCCCACAGCTTGATGTTCGGCCAAAGCACGCCTGACGCGCCGCCCGCAAGCGGACCGGTCTTGGATGCGCTGACGCCGATTCTGACCGGGTCCTGCGCAAAGGCCGCGCTGAACGTGCCGGCAGCCAGGGCCGCCGAAAGCATGAGTACGTTGAAACTGCGTCGCAACATCGAAATTCCTCCCAGTTCTGGTTGTGTTGGCCTCCCCTCGCCTCCCAGCGAGTTGGTCGACCGATCCCCTAGCGAAACTGCTTAGGCCATTTTCCTCCGGCGATCCAGCAAATTTCGTAAACTTACAGATTTTCGTTATTTTCTCCCAGTGACGATATTCTCGGTCAGCCCGTGGTGCCGACGTTGGCCCCGAACGTTTCTGATTGGCCGCATTGCGGAAAACCGGTTCCGCAGTGCATCATTTAAGATACTTTATAGTATGTGGATACGCTAACGAATGTCAATGCCGAGAAGTCTACCGGTTCATCCTATTTGTCCGCCGCAGGCGACACGAAAGGCCTTTGCCTCGCCCGGGCGCAGCCTCATTTCGCGGCATTCGCCAAGACCTCGAGTGCCAACACCGGATCCGCGACCTGAGCGGGATCGGGGCTGGCCGATATGGCAAGGAGGCGCTTGCCGATCAGATAGTCGCGCGGCGCATTCAGCCCATCGACCGCGACGAGCTGCCCTTCGCGGTAGTACCAGTGCGACCGTCCCGGTCCCGCCCCCTGCCTGACGACCACCGTATCGTCCGGCCGCGACAGGCCGGCGATCTGCAGCTTGAGATCGAACTGATCCGACCAGAACCACGGCTTTGGTCTGTAGGGCTGGCGCGCGCCCATGATGTTGCGGGCGACCAGGTCGGCGCTGTCGATCGCGTTGCCGACGCTCTCCATCCGCAGCCCCCCTTCGGGCAAGGAAAAATTGGCGCAATCGCCGGCGGCCCAGATGAAGGGGTCGCCCGTGCGCCCGTACGCGTCGGCGGCGATGCCGTTGTCGATGGCGAGACCCGCCTCAGCCGCCAACGCCGTTTGCGGCATGCCACCGATTCCCGCCACGACGACATCGGCGGCGACGATCGTGCCATCGCTGAGCCTGGCGCCGGAAACCCGGTCCGTGCCCAGCAACTCACCCACCGATTTGCCGAGATGAAACGCCACGCCCCTGGAGCGGTGGAGCGCCTCGACCGCTGTGGCGGTTTGCGCCGAGGCCACCCGCGCGAGCGGGCGATCGGCGGCTTCCACCACATCCACCGTCATGCCGAGCCCGCGCGCGACGGCGGCGATCTCGAGCCCGATATATCCGCCGCCGATGACAAGGAGCTTGCCGTGCTTTTCGAGCGTCGGCCGCAATTGATCGATGTCGGCGAGCGTGCGGATGGTGAAGATGCCCGCAAGACCGCGCGAAATCGCCTGCGGCAGCTTTCGGGCGGTGGCCCCGGTTGCGAGCACCAGACGATCGTAGTCAAGCATGGCGCCATCGGCCAGACACACACGCCGCCGCGCGCGGTCGATGGATGCGACGCGCGTCCCCAGTCGCAACGCGATGCGGTTCCTGGCGTACCAGTCCTCCGCTTTCAGCTTCAGCCGGTCGCGTTCAAGTTCGCCCAGAAGATAGGCCTTCGACAGCGGGGGACGCTGGTAGGGAGCATCCGGCTCCTCCCCGATCAGGGTGATCGATCCCGCAAAGGCATTCGCCCGCAGCTTTTCGGCCGTGGACAGGCCGGCCTGCCCGGCACCGACGATGACGATCCTGCTTTCGTTACCAGGCCTGGCCGCGGCGGGATGATCGGCGTCAAGGGACATGATCAGCCTCAACCGCTAGGCGGCCGGAACGCGGACGGAAATATTGTCCAGCGCGTCGCTGACCTTGATCTGGCAGCTCAGCCGGCTTCCGGGTTCGCGCGGCGCCTCGGCGAAGTCCAGCATGTCGTTTTCATGCTCGCTGATCGGTCCGAGCGCCAACATGATTTCCTCGGGAAGCACGACATGGCATGTGGCGCAGGCTGCCGAGCCGTTGCATTCGGCGATGATGCCCGCAACGCTGTGTTCAAGCGCGGTTTCCATCAAGCTGCGGCCGTTCTGGGCCTCAACGGCGAGCTCCGCGCCGTCCGCGGAAAGGAACCTGATCGTTGGCATGACTCTCTCCCTCAAGCGTCCCAGACAACGGGCATGTGCGTGGGGCCACGAAACACCCAGCCGCGGATGCGGACGAGTTCCGGATCCTTGAGCCGGAGATTGCGCAGCCGCTCGAACACCATCGGCACGGCGATCTGGCTCACCAGCGCGCGCGACACCCACGTGCCGGCGCAGAAATGCGATCCGGCGCCGAACGCCAGGTGGGACTTCTTCTCCCGGAAGACATCGAACTTCTCCGGATCGCTGAAACGGCGGTCGTCGTGGTTGGCGGCGCCGACGCACAGACCCACCTGCTCGCCCTCGCGGACCAGCGTGCCCGAGATCTCGACATCGCGGGTCAAACGGCGAGGGTACATGCCGATCGGTGAGATCCAGCGCACCGCTTCTTCGAAGGCCTGCCCCCAGAGCGAAGGCTCGGCACGAACGCGCGCGAGTTGGTCCGGGTTCTGCAACAGGCCCAGGATCAGCGTCAGGATCGAGTCGCGGGGCTCGTTCAGTCCGCCGCCGATCGCGACCTTGATGTTGGCGTAGATCTGCTCGACCGTCTGCGCAGGATCAGCCTGGAGCATCGAAGACAGCATCGAAGGATTTGGATTGTGCCGATGATGGGGCAGCATCCTGTCGACGGCGCTCTCGACGCCGCTGGCTGCCTCCTTCGCCTTGCGCGCGATTTCCGGGTTGTGCGAGTAGTTGCCGGAACCGTCAATCAGCGACTGCGACCATAGCGCCATCGTCCGCCAGTCGACGCCGTCGAAACCCAGTATGTCGGCCAGCGAGCGCGCCGCGATCGGCGCGGCGAGTTCCTCGAAAAGTTCGGCCTCACCCTTGTGCTCGATCTGCGAAATGACGTCGTCGCAGATGGCCCGCATGGGGTCGGCCCAGCACCGCTTGACCACGCCGGGACGCAGGCTCGGATCCATTGCCGCCCTTTCGCGGGCATGGTCCTCGCCGTCCTTGCGCATCAGGTTCGGCCCGATCACCGTGTTCAGCAGTGACTGCGGATTGACGGAGGAAAACGTCTCGGGATCGCGTTCGATGGCCATCACGTCGTCGAAGCGCGTGACCATCATGATGTTGGCCGCCTCGACCTTGACGACAGGCCCGAGGTCGCGGACGCGTTTGAAGACTGGATACGGATTGGCAAGCAGGTCTTCGAACGAGACGTCGTCGACCACTTTCACGGCTTCGTACATGGTTTCCTCCCTGGTCGGGAAACGAGGTACGAAATCCACGTGTATTCAGCAATGCGATGAGTTAGATAGAGGTCATCGAAAATTTGCATGGAGGAGAACGGCCGTGCTGCCCGACGAGCTTGCCAGTGTTGACCTCGCGGCCTTGCAGACGCTTGTTGCTGTCCAGGATCGCGCCTCGTTTTCCGACGCCTCCCAGCTTCTTGGCGTCAACCAGTCCACCATAAGCTACGCCATCAAGAGGCTGCGAAAGGCCTTCAACGATCCGCTGTTCGTCCGCCAGGGCAATTCGATCGTGGCAACCGACAAGGGCGAACAGCTCGCCCAGCAGGCGCGCGGCATCCTTGAGCAGATGGCCGCGCTTTCTTCGCCGTCGGGCTTTGACCCAGCCACGGCCGAAGGAAGCGTGACGGTGTCCTGTAACCACCACGAGCGCATGTTCGTCATTCCCGACTTCGTGCGCCGGGCGCAGAAGGAGGCGCCGAAAGCGACGATCCACATCTTCGAGTCTGCCGTCGACGGCAAGCAGCAGTTGAAGCAGAACACATGCGACATCGTGCTGGGACCGGTCGCGATCCTCGGTGACATCTACTACCGCAGGAAACTGTTCACCGATCACTACGCCTGCGTCATGGACCCGGCGCACCCGCTGGCGCGGGGAACGCTGACGCTCGACCGCTACTGCGCCTCGCGTCATGTCGCGGTCACGCACAACGGACGCTGGGAGGCGCTCTATTTCGCCGCGCTGCGCGCAACCGGCGTCGAGATGGAGCCGGAGGTCACCGTGTCGAGCCACGACATACTGGAGCGGCTTATTCCAGGCTCGGAGCTGGTGGCGACGATTCCGTATCGGCTGGCGCGTCGCCTGTCGGACAGGCTCGCCTTGCGCCCTTTCCCGATGGATGTCTTCATCCAGGTCGACATCTACTGGACCGAGCGTACGCACCACTCAGGTCTGCACCGCTGGGCCCGCCAGATACTTGCAGAGGTCGCCGAAAAAAACCTCGGCGGCGGGGACGCGCACGAGGCAGGAGGAGCCGACCACTTACCGGGCCGACAGTACCGACAGTAGGCCCGGAGAGACGTCGGCGCCGCCCAACGGAGTGCCGGTGGGCGGTGCGTGCGACGCGGCCTATGCCGTTGTCGCACCAAGCATGACGACCGAGACCGTCACGGGCTCGTCGAAGGGATTGCGCCAGGCATGACGCGCGCCCTGCTGCACGACCGTATCGCCCTGCTTCAGCTCAACGGTCTTGCCGTCGTCCAGCTCGAGGACAAGCCGGCCCTTGACGACGGTCACGTAGTCGACCGTCGGCGTCTGGTGCATGCCGGGATTGTCCATCTCGAAGCACTCGGCGATGCCAGGCGCGGCCTTCAGGTGCTCCGGACCCGCCAGTTCGGGCTTCCAGTCGGGCGACATCATCACGCTGTCCGGCGGAAAGGTGATCATCCAGAACACCGATCCTCCGACCGAAGCCAGCATCGTGCCCTCGCTTGCCATCGGATCGGCACCGCCCCGTTTGGCCAGGTCCGGCGGCCCGTCGACCTTCCACTGCGGGGAAGAAACGAAACCGGGCGTGTGCCGCAGCGCCATCTCGCGCGGCGAGGCGCCGTCGCTGATGAATACCGATTTTCCTGCGGCGTTCTTTCCGGTGACGACGCGGCGAATGCTCATGTCTTATCCTCCCAAGGAATAACTCAGATACCATTCGGTATCAGCATACTACGATGCATTCAACTATGGATGGATCACAAAATTCGAGAAGCCACCATGACGCACGGCAATGCCCGAAATGGCCTCGTTGACCTTCTCCATCGGCGTCGCATGGGTTTCCAGGAGGTCGAAGCTGACCTTGCCGATCCCGACGAGGTCAGCCATTTCCTGGCCCTCGGATGTCGTCAACCATGCCGAACCGATAAGACGCTGGTTGCGGTCCATCATCATGTGCACGTCGATGGGAACCGCGCCCATCACAGCGCCGATGTCGACGGCGATACCGCCGCGGCGCAGCGCCCTGAGACCCGCCAGGAAAGGTTCTTGCGGCGTGCCCGGCCCGTTGCAGTCGATGAAGGCGTCGACCCCTTCGCCATGCGCTGTCCTGGAACGGGCCCATTCGTCGGGCGATCCGTCGTCCAGCGAATGCGTCTCGATAATGCCGGGAGCAAGCGCTTCGATCTCCTTCAGCAACTTCCTGTCGCGACCGGTGCCGAGAAGCTTCTTGACCCCGAACGACGGACCGAACACCGCGATCGATATGCCGAGCGTGCCGGAAATGCCGTTGACAAGGACCGTGTCGCCGGGACCGACCTGCGCCTTCTTCAGAGCGGAATAGCCAGTGCCCATGTAGCCGAGCCGTGCCGCCTGGTCGAAGGTCATGTTGTCGGGAAGCGCCACGATCGCCGATGCCGGAGCGGCCATGTACTCGGAAATGCCGCCGACCGGGTAATCTCCAAATGTCTGCAGCGCGTCATGGCTGAAGCCGAAATACCCCTGGAAGGCATAGTGGCGGCAGGAGATCGTGTCGCCGCGCCGGCAATGACGGCAAGAGCCGCAGGAGCGCCCCGGATTAACGTAGGCGCGATCCCCAGGCTTCAGATTGTGGACCTGGCTGCCGACCGCAGCGATCTCGCCAGTCGGGTCAAGACCGAAGATCGCTGGCAGCGGCGGCTGCGGCATGTGGGGAAACCAGGTCGGCCACATCGCCAGGATGTTGGCGAGGTTCGGCACGATGCCGCACGATCTGACGCGAACGAGCACGTCCATCGACCCAAGCTTCGGGACCGGCACTTCCTCGATCCTCAGCTGGCCGCCGATCTCGTGCATGCGCGCGGCCTTCATCGTCTGCGGAATTGCTGTCACGTCGATACCTCCCGTTCGCTCAAACCAGTGCATGCCGAGCTTCTCGTCGTGCACATGGGCCTCCTCCCGAGGCCAGATCGGTGGTCGCACATTTTTTTCGAAATATCAATCTTTTTTCGTAACTTTATCGTGACGAGCAAAATCCGGTAGCACGCCCAATCAGCAATCAGGCCATTTCGGCTCGAGATCGGCTCGCTCTGCCACCGCCTTCCGACGACTTGCATATTTTCGAAAATCCGATTTACTCTGAGCAAGAGGTACCTGCCTTCATGGCACGTCCCAAATGGGTGAGCCTTTGAAATTCGCTTCTTTCGTTGATCACTTTGATGCCGGCTATGGAATCGTCGAAGGTGAAACGATCCTGCGCCTGGATTCCGTTCCTGGCGCGCCACGGGATCTCAAAGCCTATCTCGAGAGCCGGTTTCCCGACCTCGCGCCCGACGAGCGCGATCTCGAAGCCATCCGGCTGTCCGAAGTCAGCCTGCTCCCTCCGATTCCCAACCCGGGCAAGATCTTCTGCGTCGCCACCAACTTCCACGAGGATAGCAAACCGGCGCCGCAGTTCCCGCTGCTGTTCACGCGGCACGCGGAAGCACAGGTCGGTCATGGAAGCGCGATCCTGAAGCCGGCGGCTTCCGAGAAGCTGGATTTCGAGGGCGAGCTGGCGGTGATCATCGGCCGCCGCGCCCACAAGATCGCGCGCGCCGAAGCGATGGCATACGTCGCCGGCTATGCATGCTTCAACGAGGGCAGCGTACGCGACTGGCAGAAACACTCGAGCCAGTTCACGCCCGGCAAGAACTTCTACCAAAGCGGTGCGTTCGGCCCGTGGATGGTCTGCACGCGCGAGATCCCGGACCCGGCGCGGCTGCTTCTGGAGAGCCGGGTCAACGGCGCGACCAAGCAGTCGATGGCGATCGACCGCATGATCTTCGACATCCCCTGGCTGATCTCCTACATCTCGACTTTCGCTCCGCTCGACCCTGGCGACGTTATCGTGTCAGGCACGCCATCAGGCTTCGGCGCGAGCCGCAATCCGCCGGAGTTCCTTTTCCCTGGCGATGAGGTCGAGATCGAGATCCAGGGGATTGGGACGCTGCGAAACACGGTGGCTTCAGACAGTTCCTGATATTTCGTAATAATACATTTTTTTCGAAAATTATTGCCCTCGGGCTGAGTTTGCTCTAAGGAGGTCGCCAAGGCCATGCTGCGACCGCAAGAGGAGGATAGTGATGCACCTGGTATTTGGGGTCGGTCACATAAAGCTGAATGTCCGTGACGTCGGGGCCATGATCCATGACTCGACGGAGATTCTCGGGCTGCGCGTCACCAAACAGGCGGCGGGCGAGACATGGCTGAGCTCGAACGGCCGCAAGGCCGAGCTCGTGCTTCTCCAATCCGATGAGAATTCCTGCCACACGATCGGGCTCGAAGCCCTGACCGCCGAGGCTGTCGCGGAAGCCGCCTCGCGTGTGGACGGCGCCGGCTGCCGTGTGCTCTCGCGCGAACCCAGTCTGGCCTGCTGCGATGCCGGCGTGACCTTCGCAACGCCGGAAGGACTGCGCTTCGAGGTTCACACCCCGGCGCGCGACGACATGTACAATCCGCGCTACCCGACCAACGGCATCAAGCCGCGTCGGCTCGACCACATCAATCTCATCACGCCCGACCCGGTCGTCACTAGGCGGCAGCTCTCCGAAATCTGCGGCATGCAGCTCACCGAGCGCATGGTCAACGAAGCCCTGAGCTGGATGCACGGCGGCAACCGCCAGCATCACATTCTGGGTCTGGTGAAGGGCCCGATCGGGCTTCACCACTATTCCTTCGAATTCAGCCACTTCAGCGACTACTGCCGGCTCGGCGACATTCTCGACGGGTTCGACCGCCAAGTCCTTTGGGGGCCGGGCCGCCATCGTCCAGGCGACAACACCTACGCCTACTACCTGGATGCCAGCGGCGCGATCGTCGAGTGCTCCGGCGCCATGCACACGGTAGCCGACGACGCCCACTTCGTGCCGAACGTCATCGCCAACCTGGAGCGCCCAGGAAACGTCCGCCAGATGAATGTCTGGGGTTCTCCCGCCCCTCAGGAATGGCGCGAGCACCATTTTCCATTCGCCAGGGTCGACTGATCGGGAAGGCGCGGCGGCCGGCCGCGCTTCGGCACACCGTACAAGGAATCAAGTGACGCGGCTCGACCGGGTGGGGCGCCGCTTCCGAAAGGAGATTGCCATGCAGGAAAAACTGACGTTCGAATCCGACGGCCTGAAACTGTCGGCGATTCTGCACATTCCCGACAGCCACCGTCCGGGACAGAAGCTTCCGGCGTTCATCGTCTGCCACGGCTTCGTCGGTTCCAAGGACGAGTCGCACGCCCAGATCCAGGCGGAGATGATGGAAGCGTTCGGCTATGCCGCGCTGCGCTTCGACTTCCGCTGCTGCGGCGAGAGCGAGGGCGAGCGCGCCCAGGTGCGCTGCTTCGATCAGGTCGCTGACGCGAAGAACGCGCTGACTTTCCTCGCCAGGCGTCCCGAGATCGACCCGAAGCGAATTGGCATCACCGGCCACAGCTTCGGCGCCGCGGTTTCGGTCTATACAGCCGGGGTCGACGAGCGGTTCGCCTGCGTCATCTCCTCATGTGGCTGGGGCCACGGCGAACGGAAGTTTCGCGGCCAGCATCCCACGCCGGAGGCCTGGGAGCGTTTCATGGGTCTCCTCGAGAAAGGACGTGAGCACAAGCGCACAACGGGCGAAAGCATGTGGATCTCGCGCTTCGACGCCGTGCCGATCCCGGAAAAATTGCGCAAGAACCTGTCGCCCAAGGCAATCATGGAAATCCCGACCGAGACGGCATGGAGCATGATGAACTTCAGGGCGGATGACGTGGTGGCCAACATCGCGCCGCGGCCGGCCCTGTTCTTCCATACCGCCGACGACATCATCACGCCGACCGAGCAATCCATCCGCCTGTTCGAGAAGGCCGGGCAGCCAGCCGAGCTGATGCTGATCACGGGCACTGCCCACTTCCCGCTCGCCCCGGAGGACGCGCCGCGCACCAGGATGATGATCAAGGGCTGGCTCGACAAATTCTTCCCGGCAACGCCGGCAGCTTGAGGTCAGCGCAGCCAGACCAGGAGACATTCGGCATGCCCGTCGTCCAGGAAACCGAACTTACCGATTTTGCGACCGCGCTCCTGCATGCTGCCGGCTATACGCCGGACGAGGCGGAACAGACCGCGCGGCTGCTGGTGTGGGCGAATCTGCGCGGCGCGGATTCTCACGGTGTTCTCAGGATCCCGCGCTACATCGAGATGATCAAGACCGCCGTCGTCCGCACCGGGCAACAGCCGAAGCTGATCCGGGAATTCGGAGCGACCTGCGTCTTCGACTACGCAAAGGCGCCGGGCGCCGGCGCCATGATGCACGCGGCCGGCAAGGCCGGCGACCTGGCGGAAAAGTTCGGCATCGGCTGGTGCGGCGCCCGCGCCATATCACATGCCGGCGCAATCGGTTACTTCACGACCCAACTGGCCGGCCGCGGCCTCATCGGCATCGCCATGACCGCATCGAGACCGCTCATGAGCTATTTTGGTGCAAAGGGCGAGGCGTTGTCGACCAATCCACTGTCGATCGCCGTTCCCCGGCCTGGTGGCGCCGATTCGATCGTGCTCGACATGTCCACGGCCGCCGTCGCGCTCGGCAAGATCATGGCGGCGAAGGATTCCGGCAACCCGATCCCCAAGGGCTGGGCGATCGACACCAACGGTGTCGAAACGCAGGACCCGCATGCGGTGGCAGCCATACTCCCGATGGCCGGCCCAAAGGGATCCGGCCTGTCGTTGATGATCGAAGTTCTGTCGAGCGTGCTGGTGGGCAACGCCGTCATCGCGCCGTTCCTGCGCGGTGAGAAGAAAGGCGGCTTCAATGGCCTTATGCTTGCCATCAATCCGGCGGCCTTCGGCGACACATCGTCCTTTCTCGCCTCGGTGGACAGCCTCGCCAGCGCGATCCATGCGCTCGAACCGGCAGCCGGCTCCGATGGCGTGAAACTACCCGGCGAACGCGGTTTCCAGACCGGGCGTGAGCGCATGGCCAACGGCATCCCGCTGGCGAAGGGCACCGCGGGGAATCTCGCCGATGCAGCCGTTCGGCTGGGGCTCGCGGTGCCGGCTTTCCTGCAGTGATGCCGCGCGACAGCCGCACCGAGTCCGGCCAGAGGGGTATCCCTAGATGACGCAGGATGAAGCGGACGTCATGGTGGTCGGGCTCGGCCCGGTCGGCATCACCTTGTGCAATCTTCTTGCGGCAGCAGGAGTTCGGGTTGAAGGCATCGATGCCGCTGACGACGTCTACGCTCTGCCTCGCGCGATCGGCATGGACCACGAGGTGATGCGGGTCTTCCAGAACATAGGCGCGGCCGACGCCGTTGCCGCGGCGACCGGGGAATATCGTCCATCGGAATACAGATCCGCCGACGGCGTGTTATTGCGCCGGTTCGAGTCCCCTTCCGAGCCCTGCCCGCTTGCCTGGCCGCCCTATATGACCTTCCTTCAGCCGGAGCTCGAACGGGCTCTGCGCGCCAACGGCAAGAAGTTCCCCAACCTGACGCTACGCACCGCAACGGAGCTTGTCGACCTCGAGAACCCCGATAGACCGGTCCTCACCTTGCACGACAAGGTGAGCGGCGAACGCTCAAAGCGCACCCCGCGCTATGTCGTCGGTTGCGACGGCGCAGCGAGCTTCGTCAGGCGCAGGCTGGGCGTCGCGCTGGAAGACCTCGACTTCGACGAACCCTGGCTCGTGGTGGACATGATATTGGAGGACGGGCACGTCGCGCTGCCGGAGACCAACGTCCAGTTCTGCGATCCCGCGCGCCCGCATACATATGTGCGCGGGCCTGATCGACTCCGACGCTGGGAGTTCATGATCCTGCCGGGTGAAAATCCGGCGGAGATCAATCGACCGGAACGGATCCGGCAGCTGCTTTCGCCTTGGCTTCGGCCGGACCAGGCCAGGCTTTGGCGCTCGGCGACCTACAATTTCCACGCTCTTGTTGCGCAGCAGTGGCGGGTCGGCAGCGTCTTTCTTGCCGGCGATGCCTGCCACATGACCCCGCCATTTCTCGCACAGGGGATGGTGCAGGGCATCAAGGATGCAGCCAATCTTGCGTGGAAGCTGGCCTATGTGATCGGCGGCCGATCAGAGCGCCTGCTCGACACCTACCAGGCCGAGCGCAGGCCATTCATACGTGAGGTTATCGAGATCACGAAGCGGCTGGGAAGAGTCATCTGCGAGTTGGATCCCGGCAAGGCCCGCGCCCGCAATGCCGAGATGGTAGCGGCCATGCACGCGGGCCAGGGTGTCCAGGTCCGGCAGAACCTCTTTCCGCCCATCCGTCATGGACTTGTCGCCAGTGGCGTTGACGGGTCGTCGATAGCCGGAGCCGGCGAGCCCTGTCCACAGCCGTGGGTCGTCGGGCCTTTCGACCGGATGCGGCTCGACGACGCTTTGCCACCCGGATTCCAGCTTCTCATCGCCGGTGAAATGGACCCCTCGCCCAGGCTTTTGGACAAGTCGCGCGAGGCGGGCGTCGCCGTGCATCGCGTGGCGCAGGATAGATCCTATCCTTCGCTTCTGGTGGAAGAAGACCGCGTGCTGGCGGACTGGTTGACGTCGAAGCGTGCACGCGCCGTCCTGGTGCGGCCCGACCATGTGGTTTTCGGCACGGCCGCGGATTCAGGCGAGGCCGAGCAGCTCGTGGAACAGTTGCGGACAGTGCTGGCCGCGCCCGATCCACAAATCGTACCGGCGTCGTGACTGCCGGAAAGCCCGTCGACCAGAACGAGCCAGAGGCCTGGAACGCCTATTTGCGGGAGGCTTGGTGCTTGGTGTGGCGGTAGAGGTGGGCCTGGTGCATCGAGGTGAGTGTAGCTCTTACCATCTCGCCCGGAGAATCGTCCTTCATGAAGCTGGAGAGGCCGCCATAGATCAGCTCGAGGACGACGCCGCCCACATAGAGTGGTTCGATGTCGGAACCAAAAGGAAAGAGCTTTCCGGACAGCAACCGACCCAAGCCCTCCCACTGGTCCTTGAACAGGCGCAGATGCCGCTCTTCCAACGTGTTGTCCCGGCGGGCGATCCGCAGCAGGTCGATGGCAAGCGTTCCCCACCGCTTGTCCTTCGCCCGCTGATTGGCCCAATCGCACATCGCGTCGATGATCGCTTTCGGGTCATCGTAGCCGTCGAGCAGGCCGGCGAGTTCGACCACGTCGCCGCCGGCATGGCGCTCAAGCAGTTGAAGGAATATCTCTTCCTTTGTGGCGAAGTTCGAATAGAAGGCGCCCTTCGAATATCCGGCCTCTTCCGCGATGCGTTCGATGGTCGCGCCAGAGTAGCCGTCGCGAGCCACGACCTCGCTCGCAGACAGCAAAAGCTTCTCGCGGGTCAGAGCCTGGCTCTGTTCGCGTGTTAGTCGTGCCATCTTCTGTCCTTCCAGCCCATTATCTGGATACCTTTGGTATCCGAATCGACCGAAGGTTAGAGGGCCGAAACAATACAGGCAAGCGCCCAGAAAATCGGATATTCGGGGCCCATCAGCTGCCAGCGCCAGTGCGGGCCATTGATACGCACCACCGCATAGCCTGCCCCCAGCAAGACAGCCACAGCGCACGCGGCCGCCCATCGCGGATGAATGTTGAACACCATTCCAACGGCGGCAAGAACCTCCAGCACTATCGTCAACACGATGAAAGGCTTTCCAGGCTTCAGTCCGGCGGCCTCGAAGGTCTTCGTCGCCTTTTCGAAGTTCCTGATCTTTCCGACGAGATGCGGAAGGAACCAGAGCCCGCACAGAATGCGCAGAAGATCGATTGGCGTCAGCGTAAACTCCGGCACTGATCCCTCCGTGTAGGACGGTGAACGGGCCTTCGATGCCCTTCATCTGTCCTTGTTGCCTGGATGGCGCGACGTTCTCTCATTCAGCGAGCGAAGTTCGCGCGGCGAAAGCGTTCTTCGCCGGGCCAACCGGCACGGCATACGCCGAGATCTCCTGCAAATGCTGTCGTCAGTGGTAATCGGCTCTTGCGTCACCCAATCCAGATACTGTACGGTATCTGCAGTCCGATGAGAATGTCAATGAGGCATCTCCGCGAACCGACATATTGGGAGGAACAGAGATGACGATCATGATGCGGGCGGCACGGCTGCATGCCGTGAACGAGCCGATGCGTGTTGAGGAGGTAGCGAAGCCGGTGGCGTCCGGCACCGATGTGGTCGTCGAGGTCAAGGCCTGCGGGATGGTGCCCAACCTCGCGAACGTGCTGAACAACTGGGAAACCTGGTACCCACATCAGCCGCTGCCAATGAAGCCGGCGATCTTCGGCCTCGACCCGGCGGGCATCGTGCACCAGGTCGGCAACCAGGTCGTGGCGATCAAGCCTGGCGACCGCGTCTACGTCAATCCGCTACGCTCCTGCGGTGCATGCCATGCCTGCGTCAGCGGCCATCAGGCGAAGTGCGAGTACTTCACCTTCAATGGCTATTTCGGCTTCAACAAGAACAGCCTGGATATCTACAAGCGCTATCCGGAAGGCGGCTTCGCCCAGTTCATGTGTGCGCCCCAGAATGCGATCGTCAAGATCCCCGACACTATGACCTTTCCTCAGGCCGCCCGCATGGGTTACCTCGGCACATCCTATTCCGCGATCAAGAAGTTCGGCATACCGACCGGCAAGTCGCTGATCATCAACGGCGCGACGGGCACGCTGGGCGTCGGCGCCACTCTCTTCGCGCTCGCCATGGGTGTCTCGACGGTCTATGCCGTGGCCCGTGGCAAGCCCCTGCTCGAGCGGCTGAAGCAGCTTGCCCCGAACCGGGTCCAGACATTCTCCAACCAGGACGGCCAGGTCGCCGACTGGGTCCGCTCGCAGACCAACGGTATTGGCGCCGACTTCATGCTCGACTGCCTCGGCGCAGTCGCCGACGTCAATGCCATGAAGGACGCCATGATGGGGGTCAGGCGAGGCGGCCGCATCGTCAACATCGGCGGCACCGGCAGCGACATGCTGTTCAACACCAAGTGGTGGATGGACAATTCGATGGAGCTGATCGGCTCGGCCTGGCTGACCACGGCCGAGGGCATGGAGATCGCCGAGATGGTCCGCTCCGGCACGATCGATCTCTCGGTGCTGGAGGCCAGGACGTATCCGCTCGAGCAGATCAACGAGGCCATCAACGGTGTCGCTTCCGGTGACGGCGGCTTCACCAACTACGTGCTCGAACCGTAGGCGTGGCAATCGGCAGCGGCGGACTTCAGCGTCCGCCGCTTGCCGGATCGCGTCGCGAAGAGAATCGAAATGATCATTGACTGCCACGGCCACTACACGAGCGAACCGCAGGACCATCATGCCTTTCGCAAGGCGCAGGTCGAGTTCGTCGAGGGCGCGCGCGACGCAAGGCCCGCCTATCCCGGCATTGCAGACGACGTGCTCAGGGCAACGATCGAACAGAACCAGCTGCGCCTGCAGCGCGAACGAGGCTCCGACGTGACCATCCTGTCGCCGCGGGCCTCGGGGATGGGCCATCATATCGGCGGCGCCGAGACCAATGCCGAGTGGTCGCGCATCTCCAACGACTTGATCGCCCGCATCGTCGACATGTTCCCAGCCAACTTCGCCGGCGTATGCCAGTTGCCGCAATCGATGAGCGGCGACCTGAAGCCGGTCCTTGCCGAGCTCGAGCGTTGCGTCGCCGAGCTCGGCTTCGTCGGCTGCAACCTCAATCCCGATCCGTCTGGTGGCTTCTGGTCGGCGCCGCCGATCCACGACCGCTACTGGTACCCGCTCTTCGAAAAGCTGGTCGAGCTGCAGGTGCCGGCCATGATCCATGTCTCCGGCTCCTGCAGCGCATGCCTGCACACGACCGGCGCGCACTACATCAATGCCGATACCGCTGTGTTCATGCAGCTGATCCAGGGCGACCTGTTCAGCGCGTTTCCCGATCTCAAGCTGATCATTCCACACGGCGGTGGTGCGGCGCCCTATCACTGGGGACGCTATCGCGGCCTGGCGATGATGCTGAACAGGCCCGGACTGGGCGAGCACCTGTTGCGCAACGTCTTCTTCGACAGCTGCGTCTATCACCAGGCAGGCATCGACACGCTGTTCCGCGTCGTTGGTCCGGCCAACATCCTGTTCGGGTCCGAACTGCTCGGAGCGGTCAAGGCCATCGACCCGGAAACCGGCTTCGACTTCGACGACACGCGGCGCTACATCGACGCGCTTTCGCTCGGCGAAGCCGAGCGGCGGGCCGTGTTCGAAGGCAATGCCCGCAAGGTCTATCCAAGGCTTGATATGCGACTGAAGGCGCAAGGGCGCTAGCGAGCCCAATGATCACCGTTCGGGCGCGGGCCAGAGGCCGCGCCTCATCTTTCCGGGAGAAACACCGATGGCCAGAGTCGTCACCAAGACCGAGCGCACGCCGATCGAGACCTGCGAGGCTCTTGGCCAGCTTGGCGTGGCCACGGTTCACGAGGCGCAGGGACGGACGGGCCTGCTCGCGGCTCGGCTGCGCCCCATCTACGATGGCGCCAGGATCGGCGGCAACGCGCTGACTTGCGAAGTCGCGCCGGGCGACAACTGGATGATCCATGTCGCGCTGGAGCAGGCGCGGCCAGGAGACATCCTCGTCGTCACCCCGACCTCGCCCTGCGAGGATGGCTATTTCGGCGACCTGCTGGCCGAGTCGGCCAGGGCGCAAGGCATCAGGGGCCTGATCATCGACGCGGGCGTGCGCGATGTCTCGACGCTGCGCTCCATGGCTTTTCCGGTCTGGTCGAAGGCGATCAGCGCGCAGGGCACCGTTAAGGAGACGCTCGGCAATGTCCAGGTGCCGATCGTCTGCGCCGGCGCCCACATCCGGCCCGGCGACGTGATCGTGGCCGATGACGACGGCGTGTGCGTGGTGCCGCGCGAAACCGCTGCAAAGATCCTCGAAATCGCCCGCAAGCGCGAGGCGATGGAAGAAGAAAAGCGAGCGCTCTACGCCACCGGCAAGTTGAGCCTCGATGTCAACGATATGCGCGAGCGTTTACGGCGCAAGGGCCTCGTCTACGAACAATAACCGCCTCGCTGGTTGCGCGGCTGAACAAAGGTAGGCGATCCAGCCGTGCCTGTGCGCGACCTCGCTGAGCCGTTTCGTCAGTGGTATGCCTTGTGATAGTTCCCCGAAGAATCGGTGGAACGGTCAAAGCCGCCCACAACATACCCACTCGCCCGGAGTCGGTAGCCAGGGTGCCATCTGCTTGGAGAGTGAGATCAGGACGCCGAGTGATGGATCACCTTGACATCCGAAAAGGCAGCCTCTGGCAGCCCGTTTCATCGCCGGCTTGATAGGGGAATGTGGTGCTCTGTTTGCTTTTCCAGAAGGGGGGTTCGAGTCCACGTTTTGGGCCCGTTGATAAAAATATAAAGAAATCAATATATTAGACTGGTGTTATGGTAGGCCCGGAGGGCGTACTAAAGCCTTTGATTTCATTGAGTTTTTCGTGGACCAAAATTTAGAAGTCTTCCCGTATCGTTCCGCATGGTTCCGTAACGCCTTCACACTCAAATTTAGCTACGTCTATCCCCATATTGAACCGCACCCAGCACCCAGCCAAGACGCCGAGTGCCGCGCCACGCCTTCCAGGCAGCGGCGCAATACCGCCCGTAGCCGACCTTCACGAGCAGCCCTTCTTCGCACATCCGAGAGAGATAGCAGCGTGGGATGCCGATGTCGGTGAGATCGCGGGTCCGCACCTCGCCGCGCTCTTGCGCCAGAGCAACGGCGCGATCCCGCAGCGATGGTGGCGCACCTGCAAGGCGTAGTGCTTCTGCGCGGTCCCGATCACGTTTTCGCATTTGATGCGGCCATGGCGCGTCTCGGTGTAGCGGTATGGCGAATTCGTATTTCGCTGCTTCGTCGGTCCCGGCGAGCCACCGCCTTTTTCTACGCCATGGTGCGATAGTGCGCACCAGCGCGCGACTTTTCCCTTCGCTTCGATCTCGTTAGTTCTGCTTCCAGAGTGTCAGAGCATCGAGGACCGATGAAATCAAGCGCAGAATAGCGGCCTCGCCTGCCCACGCCTATTCCTCGCAAGCCGCAATCGCAGAATCGGCGGCTACCGCGTGGAAATACTAATGATCGGCAGCTTTGCGCCGCATGTCGGTCGTAGAGATAACTTTTGCCGTTTCCTGAAAGCAGGTGAGGTGGATGGCTCCCGCTCCCGGCATCACAGTGCCACAGTGGGTTTGCTGTCAGGCAACCCGAGCTAAGGAGCCATCCGCCATGCAGATTACCACCGTGGGCCTTGATCTGGCCAAGCGCATTTTTCAAGTTCACGCCGTCGACGCG